>DATBHZ010000063.1:0-12817 GCA_036557185.1 Acidimicrobiia bacterium
CGCGACAAGATGAGCTTCAACATGGAAGAGGCCGAGTGGGACGCGGTCATCAACGTCCACCTCAAGGGCCACTTCGTCACCAGCCGTTTCGCAGCGAGCTACTGGCGGCAGAAGAGCAAGGAGTCGGGCGCTCCGGCCGACGGTGCCATCGTCAACACAGCGTCTGAGTCCGGGCTCTACGGGAACGCGGGCCAGGTCAACTATGCGGCAGCCAAGGCGGGGATCGCGTCGATGACGATCGTCATGGCGCGCGAGCTCGGGCGGCTCGGCGTGCGGGTGAACGCGATCGCCCCCGTCGCGCGCACGCGGCTGACCGAAGGGCTCGCCGGCGACATGATGGCCGCGAAGGCAGGCGAGTTCGACCGCTTCTCGCCCGACAATGCCGCGGCCATGGCGGTGTGGCTCGCGTCGCCGAAGGCGGCGGGCATCACGGGCCAGGTGTTCAAGGTGCAGGGCGGTCAGGCACAGCTCCTGCGCGGTTGGCGGCCGATCACCGAGGCGACCTCCGACGAGATCTGGACCGTCGACTCGATCGAGGCGGAGCGCAAGGCACTGGTCGGCGACAACGACACCGACGTCCCGCCGTTCATGCCGCCGCTCGAGGCCTGAGCACGATGCACCTGGCTTGGGGGCCGGAGGAGGAGGCGTTCCGCGCAGAGCTGATCGACTTCCTCGAAAACAACGCCCCTCCCGAGACGCGCACCCGTCACGACTTCGCGTCGACCTGGGACGAGCTCATCCCGAAGTGGGCGCGCGAGTGGCAGGCCACCCTCTTCGACAACGGCTGGATGATCCCCGGGTACCCGCCCGAGCTCGGCGGACGGAACGCGACTCCCGTCCAGACGCTCGTCTATCTCGAGGAGATGGCGGCCAGGGGCGTTCCGCGCTCGCTCCACTTCCCCGGGTACGCGATCGTCGCGCCGACGATGCTCGAGTTCGGCACGCCGGCACAGAAGGAGCTCGCCCCCGCGGCGATCCGGGGCGACACGATCTGGTGCATCGGCATGAGCGAGCCGAACGCCGGCTCCGACCTCGCGGGGCTCACGACCCGCGCCGAGATGGACGGGGACCGCTTCGTCGTGAACGGGCAGAAGGTGTGGACGTCGTACGCGATGGTGGCGGAGAAATGCTGCTGCTACGTCCGCACCGATCCGAGCGCGCCCAAGCACAAGGGCATCTCCATGCTCATCGTCGACATGGACACGCCCGGTATCGAGATCCGCCCACTGCGACACCTCACCGGCAAGGAAGACTTCGCCGAGGTGTTCTTCACCGATGTCGAGGTGCCGCGCGAGAACCTCGTCGGAGGCTTGAACGACGGCTGGAGGCTCACGCAGGGCTCGCTCGCGCACGAGCGCGCGGGTCTCTGGGTCGAGAGCGTCGCGCGGCTCGAGCAGGCGATCACCGGACTCGTCGACCTCGCGCACCGGCGAGGAGTCTCGGACGACCCGATCGTGCGGCGCCGCATCGCCGAGGCGTATCAACGCTCGGCGAGCCTGCGCGCGCTCGGCTACAAGGGCTTCACCTCGTTCGCGCAAGGATCGTCGGCAGCCGAGCACTCGTACCTGAAGATGGCGAGCTCGGAGCTCGGCAAGGCGCTCTTCGAGCTCGGCATGGAGATCCAAGGAGCGTTCGGACCGGTGATCGACCAGGACCGGTCCGAGGAGCACGGCCGTTGGGCGCTCGGGTTCTTCGTGAGCTTCGCCAACACCATCGCCGGCGGGACGAGCGAGATCCAGCGGAACATCATCGCCCAGCGCGTGCTCGGGCTCCCCAGGGCCTGACGATGGACTTCTCGTTCACCGAGGACCAGCAGCTGCTGCGAGAGAGCATGCGCGCGTTGCTCGCGGCGGAGTGCGCGCCCAGTCTCCTGCGCGCGCACATGGAGGACGTACACGCGATCAACGCACTGTGGAGCCACGTCCGCGAGTACTCGCCGCTGGGTCCCGGGCCGATGGTGGATCTGTGCGTCGTCATGGAGGAGCTCGGCTACGTCGCGGCGCCGCTCCCGTTCTTCACGTCTGCGGTGCTCGCCGGGCCCGTGCTCCGCGCCGCCGACTCGGCGGCCGCCGACGCGGTCGTCGCCGGTGAGCTCTCGGCAACGCTCGCGGTCGCGGGCGCCGACGGGGTCTGGCGCGCCAACGCCGAGCCTACGAAGACGTTCGTGCAGCACGCGGACAACGTCGACACCGTCGTCGTGGTCGACGCGGACGGCGGGGTCACCTTGTTGGACCATCCGCCGGTGCGTCGGGTCGTCACGCTCGACACCACGAATCCCGTCTTCGATGTCGACACGTCCCGTGACGGGACGGCGGCAGGAGTCATCTCCCGGAGCGCGCTCGAAGGAGTGCTCGAGCGCGCGACT
Organism: Acidimicrobiia bacterium; assembly: GCA_036557185.1. Classification (GTDB taxonomy): domain Bacteria; phylum Actinomycetota; class Acidimicrobiia; order IMCC26256; family JAENVU01; genus DATBHZ01. Next base: position 2,366 of record DATBHZ010000063.1, read on the forward strand.
GTTGCGCTCGCTGCCGAGATGGTCGGAACGGCGCGCCGCCTGCTCGAGATGTCGCTCACGTACGCGAAGGAGCGCACGCAGTTCGACGTGCCGATCGGATCGTTCCAGGCGATCCAGCACAAGCTCGCCGACATGAGCCTCGACGTGGAGCGCGCCTGGGGCGCGGTCTACTACGCGGCGATGACCGTGGACGCCGACGACGACGATCGCCATCGTGCCGCGCACGTCGCCAAGGCCGCCGCGGGGGAGGCCGCCAAGCGGAACGCCAAGGACGGCATCCAGATCCATGGCGGGATCGGGTTCACGTGGGAGCACGACCTCCACCTCTTCCTGCGGCGTGCCTTCACCGCCGAAGCCCTTCTCGGGAGCACGGGGTGGCATCACGATCGGCTCGCTGACCTGCTGATATAGGCTTGCGCATATATCCCCATTGGGAGTAGCATATGTTCCATGGCGCTTCCATCCGCCCCACCCCGCCCCGACCGGCAGACGCTGAGCCGCATCGACACCGGCGCCCTCATCCGGGATGCGCGCCGCTACGCGGGGCTCACGCAGGCCGAGCTCGCGGCGAAGCTCGGCACCACGCAGTCCGCGGTCTCGAACTGGGAGCGTGGCATCGACACGCCCCGGGTCGACACGCTCGGCCGCATCCTGAAGGCCTGCGGGTTCGAGGCCGACCTCGAGCTCCGCTTCCGCGCCGACGTCGACCGCAGCCAGGTGCGGCGCAGCGCGGCGCAGACGGCGGCCCAACGGGCACGAAGCTTCACGTCGCTCGCAACGGCCGCAAAGGTCGCGCGTCGTGCCCACGAGGTGCCGTCCGGTGCCTAGCGAGTACCGATTCGAGCCCCTCAGTGTCCTTCGCATACTCGTGGACCACAGCGTGGACTTCGTCGTCATCGGCGGCTACGCGGCTGTCCTCCACGGCTCCCCGGCGTTCACGGGTGATGCCGACATCTGTCCTGACCGGGCAACGAGCAATCTGGACCGCCTCGCCGGCGCATTGCATGAGATGCACGCTCGGATCCGAACCGATGCAGAGCCCGAGGGCCTCCCGTTCGCCTGCGACGCTCAGTTCCTGGCGGCGATGACGGTCGCAGTCAACCTCACCACGGATTACGGAGATGTGGACCTGAGCTACTACCCGGCGGCGTTTCCCAACGGCTATCCCGACCTCCTGCCGCACGCCGTCGAGTACGACATCGACGGGCTCCGCGTGAAAGTGGCGTCGCTCGCGGACATCATCCGCTCGAAGGAAGCCGCCAACCGGCCCAAGGACCACGCCACGCTGCCGATCCTCAAGGCCCTCCAGGACGAGATCGCCGACCTGGAACACGAGGCCCGCGGCGAGCAGTAGCGTGCGGGCGCGCGGCGAATTCACGCCCACTCCGTACGTTGCTGAGGAGGCCGCTATGCCCGAGCGCACCAGCTACAAGCCGGGGACGCCGTCCTGGACGGACCTGATGACCCCCAGCCGGGATCGATCCCAGAAGTTCTACGGGTCGATCTTCGGATGGCAGTTCGAGGACCAGACCGACGACGACGGCAACGTCGTCTACGTGATGTGCTCGCAGAACGGTAAGTCCGTCGCAGGGATGGGTGAGATGAGCCCGGAGATGGCACAGGGGATGCCACCCGTGTGGTCCACGTACATCTGCACCAGCGACGTCGACGCGACGACGAAGAAGGTGAAGTCCGCAGGCGGAACCGTCATGGTCGAACCGATGCAGATCTTCGAGTCGGGGAAGATGGCCGCGTACATGGACCCGACCGGTGCCGCCGTGAGCGCGTGGCAGCCGGCGCAGCACATCGGCGCGGAGCTCGTCAACGAGCCCTGCAGCCTCGCCTGGAACGAGCTGGACACGCGCGACGTCGACACGGCGAAGAAGTTCTACAGCTCGGTGTTCGGATGGGCGGGTGAGACGGTCACCGAGCCGATGCCGTACACCGAGTGGAAGCTCGACGGCGACACCGTCGGCGGCATGATGTCGATGCCGCCCGAGGTGCCCGCCCAGGTCCCCTCGTACTGGCTGAGCTACTTCGCCGTCGCGGACTGCGACGACACCGTCGCCAAGGCGACGAAAGCCGGAGCGACCGTGATGGTCCCGCCGATGGACATCCCCGCCGGCCGCTTCTCGGTGCTCGCCGACCCCGAGGGTGCGACATTCGCGGTGATCAAGCTCTCGGGCGAGATGTAGCTGCCCAATCACCCCGGGTTGACAAGTACCTACTCAGTATGCATACTTGGTAGGTATGCCGGTTCGCGAGGGGATCATGGCGCTGCTGATCGACGGTCCGCGCCATGGCTATCAGCTGAAGACTGAGTTCGAGGCAGCAACCGGTTCGGTCTGGCCGCTCAACGTCGGGCAGGTGTACACGACGCTCGACCGCCTCGAGCGCGACGGCCTCGTCGCTCACCGGGAGCACGACGGCACCAAGACCTACCGCCTCACGGCTGACGGCCGCGAGGCGTTGGGCGCGTGGTGGGAGACGGTCACCTTCGACGAGCCTCCGCCGCGCGACGAGCTGATGCTCAAGGTTCTGATGGCGATCGAGCGCGACCGCGATCATGCGCTCGCCGTGATCACCCGGCAGCGGACGGCGCTGCTGTCGATGCTGCAGCGGCGGACGCGAGAGGCGCAGGAAGACGGCGCTGACGCGTCGCTCTCTCGATCGCTCGTCGCAGACGCGCTCGTCACGCGAGCGGAGGCGGACCTCCGCTGGCTCGATCGTTGTGAATCGCAACTCGTGAAGGCCGGAAGGGAGCAGTAGATGTCCGCTGGGGGGCCAATGGAGGCAGCGCTTTCGTTCGTCGACGTCGTGAAGTGCTTCGGGCAGGGCGCGACGGAGGTACAGGCGCTCCGGGGCGTCTCGTTCGACGTGGGGCAGGGCGAGCTGGTCGCGCTCATGGGCCCCTCGGGCTGCGGCAAGTCGACGGTGCTCCACGTCGCGGGAGGCATGGAGGACGCGACCGCGGGGCGCGTCCTCGTCGCGGGAACCGATCTCGCCACGACGAGCCGCAGCGCCCGCGCCGACCTTCGGCGGCGGGACGTGGGGTACGTGTTCCAGCGGCTCAATCTGATCCCGTCGCTCACCGCGGTCGAGAACGTGATGCTGCCGCTCGAGCTCGACGGCGAGCGACTCGGTCAGGCGCGCCGGCTCGCACTCGATGCTCTCGGCCGCGTCGGGCTCTCCCGACGGCTCGATCGATTCCCCGACGACTTCTCGGGAGGTGAGCAGCAGCGGATCGCAATCGCGCGTGCGATCGTCCGGAGGCGCTCCGTGGTTCTCGCCGACGAGCCCACCGGAGCCCTCGACACGACGACCGGCGACGAGGTCATCGAGCTGCTCGCCGAGCTCCCACGAGCCGAAGGAACTGCGGTGTTGCTCGTCACGCACGAGCCACGGTTCGCTCGTTGGGCCGATCGCGTGGTCTTCCTACGCGATGGGTTGGTCGTCGACGAGGCCTCGCCGGAGCTTGCGCCGGCAACCACCGCGCTGCCATGACGTCGCCGCACAGCGGCAGTGGCGCTCCGTGGCGCCTCGCGGCGCGCATCGCTCGCCGAGACACGCAACGTCGCAAGGGCAGGACGTTGCTCGTCGTCCTTCTCGTCGCGACTCCTGTGTTCGGCATGGCGGTGGCGAGCGTCGCGTACCGCACGGCGAAGGCTCCGGGAAGGTCGTACGCACAGAAATACGGCAACTCCGATATCGCGTTCGATGGTGCAGCCCCTTCGCTTCCAGCCGGGTCGCGGGCGCTCCGCTTTCGTTCCGCCACACTCCCGATCTCGACACGCGATGTCGATCCGACACGCCTCGGACCTGTCCAATTCGGTCCGTTCGATTTCAAAGCGCCCGAACTCTTCGGGCGAGACGCGACGCTCATGGATCTCAACGCCGACGATCCGCTCGCTCGCGGCATCGTCGACGTGCAGCACGGACGCGCACCACACCCCGGTGAAGTCCTACTGAGTGACAATCTCGCCCGGGCGTTGCACGTGCGTATCGGGGACACGCTCACGCTGCACGGTCCGCCACTGCGCGCCCGCGTCGCCGGCATCGGACGACTCGGCACCGACTACAGCCAGCCATTGCTGCTCGCACCCGGCTACCCGTGGCGTGCGCTCGAACGCTTCAACGTCGATCACGGAACGACGACGACGCTCGTCGATCTCCCGCCGGGCTCGAGCGCGCGACCGTTCGCGGCGAGCGCCGGTGCCCACGCGCCCACCAGCCGCGACATGCGGCCGGCGAGCCAGGGCGCCTTGATCTGGGGTTGGGTTGCCGGTGCACTCTTGCTCGCCGCTGTCTCGACGATCATCGTCGCGGCGTTCGCGACGAGCGCCGGCCGTCAGCTCGTCACCATCGGTCAGCTTGGTGCAGCCGGAGCGAACGAGCGGGTGATCCGCCGCACGCTCACTCTCCAGGGCTCGTGGACAGGCCTAGCTGGGAGCATCGTCGGTGTCGGTGCGGCGCTGGGCGTGCTCACGTGGGGCCGATCGTGGATCGAGTCGTCGATCCTCCACCGGGCCTTCGGCCACTACGTCATCTCGATCGGCGACCTCGCGATCGTGATCGGGACGGGAGTGGCCGCCGCCACGATCGCGGCGTCGCTGCCGGCACGTACCGCTGCGCGTCTGCCGACGCTCAGTGCGCTCGCGGGGCGAAGGCCGATGCGAGCTGTCCCACGCTGGGTCGTGCCAGTGGGTGCTGCCGCATTCTTCGGGGGCCTCGCGCTGATCGTGGCCCTCGCGTTGGCCGCGCAAGCCGGTCCGACGGGCCTCGCCGCCGGTCTCATCGCCGCGGGCGAGATCGTCGGCGGGCTGCTCCTGCTCGGCGCCGCGGCCTGCCTGAGCCCGTGGCTCGTCGCACGGCTCGGCTGGCTGGCCGCGCGGGCGCGCGGCTCGATCCGGCTCGCGCTGCGTGGCACGGCGCGCGTACGCGGCAGGAGCGCCGCCGTCATGACGGCGATCGCGGTCGCCGGCGCGATCGCCGTCGCTGTCAGCACCACGATCGCGTCGGCCGAGTCCGGAACGAAGGCCGCGGAACCGCCACCGGACATGGTGTCGATCTCTGGATTTCCGAGCGCGGTGGCCGGCAATGGCGCGCCCTCGGGGTCGGTGCCAGCTCAGGTATTACACCGCGCGGAACAGCTCGTGCCCGGCTTGCACATGCGGGCGGTGCCGCTCAGCAAAGAGTTCGCAACCGTGCTCGGGTCGGGGGGCGGCTTCGGGCAAGGACCGATCGCGCTCGCCACACCGGAGGTCACTCGCTGGCTCGGTCTCTCCGCGAGCGCGAAGCGCGAGCTGGAACGCGTCGGCGCTCTCCAGACCGACAGCAGCGAAGCCACGAGCGCTCCGAGCGCCACGATCCGAACACCCCGCGGGGTCGTGGAGTTCGGTCTCTCCGCATTGAAGAGCGGGCAGGCTGCCTCGATCGAAACGGCGCCAATCGTGATGACCCCCGAGAAAGCGCGAGCCCTCGGCATCGAGTTCGAGAACGGCGACCTCTACCTCGGACGCTCACCCAGGTCACTGAGCGAGCGCCAGCGGTCCGGCTTGTACACGCTCGAGTCTCAGGAGCTCGGAGGCCTGCAGGACCCCTATACCTCACCCGGCCCCGCCGTGGGGGTGCTGAACGCACCGGTCGATGTTGCAACGGCCCTCTACGCCGATTCCGGCGACCCCCTCGGCGTCTACGGGTTCATCTCACTCGCCGTCTTCGGCTTTGCGTTGATCGTGATCGCGATGGGACTCTCGCTCAGCAATCTCGAGGCGCGGGAGGAGCGCGAAGTGCTCACCGCTCTCGGAGCTCGAAGGCGCACGATCTCCGCGTTCGCGGGGTTCAAGGCGGGAACGCTTGCCCTGGGAGGCGCGGTGCTGGCGGTACCCGTCGGGTTCGTGCCGGTCGCATTGCTCTTCGTCACGCTTTCCGATCGGGGCGTCACGTTCCCGACGGCGACTGTCCTCGCTCTCGCCGTTGGCGTGCCGCTCGTTGCCGCCGCGATCGCGCTGGTGGGCAGCAGCGTCGGACAGCGTCTCCGGCCGGCCACGCCGAACCTCAACCGCGACTAGTCAGGTAGCGCGCTACTTCCGGTCGAGCTCGAGCATCTTGATCGCGTTGCCGCGCAGCACCTTGTAGGCAACTTCGTCGTCGAAGTCGGCGAGCATCTTCTCGGCGTAGGCCCTCGAGTTGGGCCACGTCGTGTCGGTGTGCGGGTAGTCGGTCTCGAAGCAGATGTTGTCGGGCCCGACCTCCTCGAGCGAGTGCAGCCCGTGGTGGTCCGCCGTGAAGCATCCGAAGATGCGTCCGTAGTAATAGGTGGACGGCGGCTCGGGAATGCGCTCCTTCGAGTGCTGCCAGCTGTCGTGCTGCTCCCACACCGTGTCCGCGCGCTCCAACGCGTACGGGATCCAGCCGATCTGCCCCTCGGAGTACGCCAGCTTCAGCTTCGGGAACTGGATGAGCTTCGCGGAGAAGAGCCAGTCGGCGAGCGATGCCATGGAGTTGTTGAAGGCGAGCGTGCCGCCCACGCCTCCCGGCGCGTCCGGTGACGCAGCGGGGTTCGTCGACGACGAGCCGATGTGCATGCAGAGCGTGACGCCGTAGTCGTTGCACACCTGGAACAGGGGATCCCAGTCGCCGCTGTGGATCGTCGGGAGCTTGAGGTGGTGCGGCAGCTCGCTGAAGCAGATGGCGCGCACGCCTCGTTGCGCGTTGCGCTCCGTCTCGCGGGCGGCCAGCTCAACATCCCAGAGAGGGATCAGGCACAGCGGGAGGTTCATGCCCTCCGACGGCGCGCACCACTCCTCGACCATCCAGTCGTTGTACGCCTTGACCGAGGCGAGTCCGAGGTCCTTGTCCTCGCCTTCGTAGAACGTCTGCCCGCAGAAGCGCGGGAACGTGGGGAACGGCAGCGAGCCGTCGACCCAGTTCAGCCGCATGTCCTCGATGCGTGCTTCCCGCTGGTAGCAGCCGGGACGCATCTCGTCGTAGGTCAGGGCACTCATGACCATCTTCGTGCGGTCGAAGTCGATGTGCTGGCCCTCACCCTTCGTGGCCTCTTGCGGGATCGCGACGAAACGCTTGTGGACGTAGATGAGCTTGCCGTCGTAGTACCAGGCGTCGCCCCACAGGCCGTCCGGGGCCTCGTGCATCTCGTACTTGGCGCCCGGCCGGTGCACGAAATCGCCCCACCGCTTGCGCTCGACGTGCGGTCCCCGCTCGCGGTACTTCTCGGGCAGCCACGTCTCCCACACGTGGGCCGGCTCCACCACGTGGTCGTCCACACTGATGATCTTGGGGAGCTCCGCAGCGTCCACCCATTACCTCCACTACAGATTGCGCGGCGCAGAGTGTACGCTGTAGGTGACACGAGCGTCAGGTGCACGAGCGCCGATCACGAGACTCGCGCAGCCGCGAAGACCCGTGCTCCGATCGCTCCGGTGCGTCACGGGGGTGGTGCATGAACGTCGATCTGGTCCATCTGGCGGGAAGCCGGGGACGGCTCAGCGACGAGCCGACCGTCGATCAGGTGACCGCGGAGGTCATCCGCGGCGCGATGGAGACGGTGTGCTTCGAGATGGCGGTGTACGTGTCCCGCACCGCGACGACGCCGATCCTCAACCAGTCGAACGAGCGCAACGCCACCATCCTCGACGCGCAGGGCCGTCTCGCCGCGCTCTCCGTCGGCATCCCCCAGTTCATGCTCACCTCGACGCTGCCGGTCCGGTTCGCCCTCGAATTCCTCGGAGCCGACGAGTTCCACGAGGGTGACGTCTTCGTCGCCAACGACCCGTACCACGGCGGCGGCCACCTCCCCGACTACAACGTCTTCTCCCCCGTCTTCGCAGACGACCCGACCGCGCCCGGTGGTCGGCGCATGGTGCTCATCGCGAGCATCCAGTGCCATCACGGCGACACCGGTGGCGGCGTGCCGGGCGGCTACAACGTCACCGCGACCGACATCTGGGGCGAGGGCGTCCGCTGGCCGGTCCTCAAGGTGATCGACCGCGGCGTCGAGCGCCGCGACGTCCTGTACGCGCTGCAAGCCAACAACCGCATCCCCAGCTACATCGGCGACATCCGCGCGCAGATGGGCGCGGCGCAGCTGGCGGCGAAGCGGCTCGGCGAAATGCTCGACCGGTACGGCGCGACCACCGTCGAGGAATCGGTCGACTACATGATCGACTACGCGGCCCGGCGCTTCCGCGAGGAGGTCACGGAGTGGCCCGACGGTGTGTACGAGGGTGACGCGTACGTCGACCACGACCCGCTCGGCAACCCAGACATCCACCTGCACGTCAAGATCACCGTCGAGGGCGACGAGCTCACGATCGACTACAGCGGCTCCGACACGCGCGCAGAGATCCAGGCATGGTCGACCTTCGGCAACACGCGTGGGTACACCGTCGGGCAGATCGCGTCGATGATGGATCCCGAGATCCCGAAGAACGAAGGCTTCTTCGATCAGATCAAGCTCGTGGTCCCGCAGGGCTGCGTGCTCAACCCCGCGCCCGGCAAGCCGGTGAGCGCGGGCACCCACCACCCCGGCGCGGACGTGGGTGAGGTCATCGCGGTTGCGATGCAGGACGTGCTCCCCGACAAGGCCGTCCCGCAGACCTACAAGACCGGCATCCCCACGATCATCGTCGGCGTGGATCCGAAGACCGGCCAGCCGTTCACGGACCATTCCGCCGAGGTGTACGCAGGTTGGTGCAACGCGTCGAAGGGCATGGATGCGTGGGGCGCGCAGAACGCGAGCTTCGGCAACCTTTGGAAGGCGACCGCCGAGATCAACGAGAGCCTCTATCCGCACATCCAGTGGTCGCGCGACTACCGGACCGACTCGGGCGGACCGGGCCAGTGGCGCGGCCTGTGCGGTAGCCACTACGAGAAGGAAGTCCTCGTCGACGCGAAGGTCTACACGTACGTCGTCGGGATGAAGTACCCGATGCCCGGGATCTGCGGCGGCAAGCCCGGCGAGCCGAACAAGATGATCATCCGCTACGGCGGGCACGAGCCGTTCGAGGTCCGCCACACCGCGGAATGGGTCCCGATGGTCGCAGGCCAGCGCGTCATGTACGACTACGGCGGCGGTGGCGGATGGGGTGATCCGCTCGACCGCGACCCTCAGGCCGTGCTGGACGACGTGCTCGACGAGTACGTGAGCGTCGAGGGGGCGCGACGCGATTACGGCGTCGTGCTCACCGGCTCACTCGAGGACCTGACCCTCGCCCTGGACACGGACGCGACGAAGCGGCTCCGCGCATCGCTCCGCTCCGGCTAGAACTACGCCCGTGAGCAGCGAGCGAGACCAGAGATACCGCGTCGGCGTCGACGTCGGCGGGACCTTCACCGACCTCATCTGCGTGACCCCGCGCGGCGAGGTCCTGCTCGACAAGACGCCGACCACGCCCGACGATCAGTCGACCGGTGTCATGAACGGGCTCGCGCAGCTCGCGGATCGCTTCGGGCTCTCGCTCGGCGAGTTCTGCGCGCAGCTCGACATCGTGGTCCACGGCACCACGACAGCCGACAACACGATGATCGAGATGAACGGCGCGAGCACGGGCCTGCTCGTCACCGAGGGCCACCGCGACGAGATCGAGATGCGGCGGGTCCACAAGGAAGAGATCTGGGATCCCTCCTATCCCGCTCCCCCGCCGATCGCGCGGCGCCGTGCGCGCATCCCGATCCCCGAGCGCATGAACCACGAGGGGACGCCGCTCAAGCCGCTCGACGAGGCAGCGGTACGCCGCGGGGTCCAGCGCCTCCGCAAGCTCGGTGTGAATTCGATCGCCGTGATGTTCCTGTTCTCGTTCGTGAACCCCGATCACGAGCGCCGCGCCGGCGAGATCATCCGCGAGGAGTTCCCCGAGGTCGAGCACGTCTCGCTCTCGCACGAGGTGATGCCCCGCGGGCCTGAGTTCGAGCGCGTGTCGACGACGCTCGTCAACGCGTATGTCGCGCCGCGCATCGCCGCGTATGTCGGGAACCTCCAGGAGAAGCTCCGCAGCGGGGGTTACGCGGGCCAGCTCCTGATCATGCAGTCGACAGGCGGCGTCATGCCTCCGGACTACGTCGCGCGCAGGGCCGTCACGCTGCTCGCCAGCGGCCCGACCGGAGGCGCGATGGGCGCTGCGCTGACCGCCGGGCGGGCGGGCGTCGACGACTTCATCGCGGTCGACATGGGCGGCACGAGCTTCGACCTGTGCCTGGTGCGCGACGGGCGCCCGGAGATCAAGACCGACTGGAACTGGCGGTACCGCTACTACATCGGCCTGCCGATGGTCGACGTCCAGAGCGTCGGCGCCGGTGGCGGCTCGATCGCGCGTGTCCGGCAAGGCGCGCTCCTCGTCGGCCCCGAGAGCGCCGGCGCGAGCCCGGGGCCCGTCTGCTACGGACGCGGCGGCACGCAGCCCACGGTCACCGATGCCGATGTGGTGCTCGGCT
>DATBHZ010000064.1:0-1989 GCA_036557185.1 Acidimicrobiia bacterium
CGGCGGTCGAACGCGATCGAGTCGTTCAGGGCCCGGAAGGCCGGATGCTGTGGCTCGGAGAAGCGCGACATCTCAAGCGCGTGGGTGGGTGGGTTCGAGTACCCGCCGCAGCGCCTCCCCCACCCGCTCGATCTGCCCCTCAGTCATCTGCGGGAAGAACGGCAACGCGATCGAGCGCGCCGCAACGTCCTCGCACACCGGAAACTCGCCCTCGCGATGGCCGAACTGCTCGCGGTAGTAGGTCATCAGGTGAACCGCGGGGAAGTACGGCTTGCTGGGGATACCTTGCGAGGCCAGCGCTCGCACACAGCCGTCGCGGTTCACGCCGCGCGGAAGCTGGACGACGAACACGAACCACCCGCGTCGGTTTCCGCCCGCATCCGGGCAAGGTAGCTGCAGCCCCTCGATGCCCGCGAGCGCCTGGCGGTAGGCGCCGGCCGCCCGCGCTCGCGCCGCGAGCATGTCGTCAAGCCGCTCGAGCTGGGCAAGTCCGAGCGCGCAGGCGATGTCGGACAACCGGTAGTTGAACCCAAGACGGTCGTGGTCGAGCCACCCCATATCCGGCGCACGGCCCTGGTTTCGCTCGGAGTCGATGCGCTCCTTGAGCTCAGCGTCGGCCGTCGTGATGACGCCGCCCTCCCCCGTCGTCATCTGCTTGTTGGCATAGAAGCCGAACACGGCCGGGTGCCCGCGTCCACCCACCACGACCCCGTCGGCGTGGACCGCGCCAAGCGCCTCGCACGCGTCCTCGACGATCGGCACGCCCAACCGCTCGAACGCCGGCAGATCGGCCGGGTAGCCAAATATGTGTACCGGCATCAGCGCCGCCGTGCGGTCGGTGATCGCGGCCGCGGCGGCGTCGGGGTCGAGGTTCAGCGTCACCGGATCGATATCGGCGAACACCGGCCGCGCGCGCTCGTAGACCGCCACGTTGGCGCTTGCCACAAACGAGAACGGGCTGGTGATGACCTCGGCCCCGTCGCTGACTCCGACGCCCCGCAGTGCCAGGTGCAGGCCGGCGGTCCCGCTCGAGACCGCGCTCGCATGCGCTGCGCCGATGCGCGCGGCGAATGCCTCCTCGAACTCGCCGAGCAGCGGGCCGAGCGACAGGCGGCCGGAGCGCAACACCTCGAGTACCCGCTCCTCCTCCTCGGATCCCAGCACCGGCTGAGCAAGCGGGATCGCCTCGCTGCTCACGCGGCTCGCGGTCACGCGGCCGGCCGTCACGATCCGGGCGCCGAGGCGGCCTTGCGACGTGTGCCGGCGCGCCCCGCCTGCATGCCGTACTCCAGCGAGTCCACGAGCGCCTCCCACGAGGCCTCGATCACGTTCTCAGAAACGCCGATCGAGCCCCACACCTGGTCGCCGTCGGACGAGTCGAGCAGCACGCGGGTCACTGCGTCGGTGCCCTTGGTCTCGTCGAGGATGCGGACCTTGAAGTTGACGAGGTCGATGTCGCGCAGGTGGGGATGGATCTCGACCAGCGCCTCGCGCAAAGCCCGGTCGAGCGCATGCACGGGCCCGTTGCCCTCGGCCGTGCGCACATAGCGCTCACCGTCGACCCAGATCTTGATCGTCGCCTCCGTCTCCACGCGGCCGTCGGCTCGCTTCTCGACAATCGAGCGCCACGACTCCAGGCGGAACAGCGGCTCGTACTCGTCGGTCTCCTTGCGCAGCAGCAGCTCGAACGAGCCGTCCGCGGCTTCGAAGTGGTAGCCCCGGTGCTCGAGCTCCTTGACGCGATCCACCAGCCGGGCGGCGTCCTCGTCATCGAGCGAGATACCGGCATCACGCGCGCGCGCGTGAACCGTTCCCTTGCCCGACAGCTCCGAGATCAGCAGCTCACGCCGGTTGCCGACGACGTCGGGCTCGACGTGCTCGAACGTCGCGGGATCGGCATTGACGCCCGCGACGTGCATCCCGCCTTTGTGTGCGAACGCGTTGCGTCCGACATACGGCTGGTCGGGATCGGGCGTGAAGTTCAGCAGC
>DATBHZ010000065.1:0-7970 GCA_036557185.1 Acidimicrobiia bacterium
GTCGCGCCCCGCCGACTCGATGTCGAGGTCCCCCGCGCCGAGCACACGGTCGACGAGCCCCTGGTGGAAGTCGATGTTGTTGATCCGCTCGAGCGGGATCTCCGTGCCGCGCTTGGAGATGATCCCGGAGCGCGAGATCACGCGCTTGTCGGTCAGGACGAAGTGCGTGTACGTCCAGACGCAATAGCGGTAGACGACCCAGGCCGCCCAGACGAAGATGGCGAGAGCAAGCGGCCAGCCGAGCCACGACCAACCGCTTGGGAGCCCGGCCCAGATGATGAACAGGACGACGAGTCCCGAGCCGACCAGGATGTGGCGCCAGAAGAACCACCAGTGCGGCTTGAGGTCGAGTACGACGGTCTCGCCCTCGTTGATGAGCTTCCGTGGATACGGGGGCATGCGCTCAGGGTAGGCCGAGCACGCGGTCGGTGTACGCACTCCGGAAGCGACCGTCCGGATCGAGGCGACGCCGCGCCTCCTGGAACGCGTCCCACTCCGGGTACCGCGGCGCGAGTGTCGCGGCCGTCTGGAAGTGGAGTTTCCCCCAGTGCGGGCGGCCACCGAGGTCGTTCATGATCGCTTCCACACCGCGGAAGTAGCGCTCGAACGGCGTGCCGGCCGAGACGTGCACGGCGAGATAACAGTTCTCGCGGCCCATCCCCATCGAGAGCGGGATGTCGTCAGGACCGATCGCGCGGATCTCGACCGGGAAGTCGACTTGCAGGTGCTCGCGCTCGATCAGCGCACGGATCGCCGTGAGACCCTCGCGCATCGACGCGCGGGGGATCGCGTACTCCATCTCCACGAACCGCGTGAGTCGCGGCGTGCAGAAGACGTTGTAGCTGAGGTCGACCCGCTCGGTGCGGTGCATCCCCGACACCACACCCCGGATCAGCTCGGGGATCTTCTCGGGGCGGCGGCGCCCGTAGGCCGAGGTCGCCGCCACGTAGTAGTTGCCATAGAGGATCTCGGCTCGCCACTTCTTGTAGCCCGTGCGAGCCCGGATCGGCTCCTCCGTGCGGTTCGCCGCCTTCACCGTGCAGGTCTCCGTGTGCGGGTACCAGTAGCAGTCGACGTGCTCGTTGGAGTCGACGATCCCGTCCCACTCGTCGAGGAACGAGTGCCAGTCCTTGGGCTCCTCGACGGCGTGCAGGCGGAACAGGGGCTCGCACTGCACCGTCGCGCGTGTCATGACACCGAGTGCCCCGAGCCCGACGCGTGCCGCGTGGAAGGCGTCCGGCTCCTCCTTCGCCGAGCAGCGAACGACCTCGCCGGTGCCGCTCACGAGCTCGAGACCGACGACGGCCTGCGGTATCGACGCGTAGCGGATGCCCGTCCCGTGGGTCGCGGTCGCGCACGCGCCCGCGAGCGTCTGGCGATCGATGTCGCCGAGGTTCGGGAGCGCGAGACCGCGCTTGGCGAGCTCTTCGTTCAACCGCCAGAGCGGGATGCCCGCTTCGACCGTCGCCGTCATCGCCTCGCGGTCGATCTCCAGGATCCGGTCCAGCGCGTTGATCCGCACCATCCGGCCGGTCGTGCAGGCGATGTCGGTGAACGAGTGCCCGGACGCCACGACCTTGATCGTTTGCCGCGCGGCGGCCGCCGTCTCGACGGCCTCGACCACCTCGAGCAGACTCCTTGGCTCGTCGACGGCCACCGGGGCGCAACGCTGGTTGCGCGCCCAGTTCCTCCACACCCCGGCTCCGATCAGCGCCACGGCTCGGAGCGTATGCGGAGCGCCGAGAAATCTCTTGACCTCGGGGAGCGACCTCTTTAGCATCCCGATTGCACCACTCAGCACGGGATCGTGGCGCATCCACACGACAGTGCGGAAGCGACGCCTCCCGGTGGCGAAGGCGGAGCCAAGGCGGAGGTCGGGCACTCGGCGTGAGCCGGAGGTCCGGCACCGAGGCGGCGTCGATGCCGGCGCTGCGAGCGGTGTGGGGTGGAGCCCCGAGGAGATCGGAGCTGCAACGCAGCGAAGACTACTCGGGGTCCACTCGCGTCTGGGCCCGTGTGGTGCAGCCTCGCGGCGCTTCACGGTTGCAGCCCCGGGATGTGTCACAGCGCGCAGGTAGGTTGGCTCGGTGCGGCCCGACGAACTGCTCGCCGACCTCGATGCCTCCCAGCGCGCGGCCGTCGCCGAGCCGGCGCTCCCACTCGCGATCCTCGCTCCCGCCGGCTCGGGAAAGACGAGAGTGCTCACCCGGCGGATCGCGTGGCACGTCGCGACCGAGCGCATCGAGGCCTCGCACGTCCTCGCCGTGACGTTCACGCGCCACGCCGCCACCGAGTTGCAGCAGCGCCTGCACCGCCTCGGCGTGCGCGAGCACGTCACCGCGGGAACGTTCCACGCGGTGGCGCTCGGTGTGCTCCGGCGCTACGCAGCGGATCGAGGTGTGGCGATGCCCGCGCTGCTCGACCGTAAGGCGCGCGTCCTTGGCCCGCTCATCGGTGGCGCTCGCGGTGCTGCGCTCACCGTGGCGATCACCGAGATCGCGGGCGAGATCGAGTGGGCGAAGGCCCGCCTGGTGCGCCCCGAGCGCTACGAGGCGGCTGCCGAGGCAACGGGTCGGGAGACGCCGCGGCCGCCGGCAGAGGTCGCCCGGATCTACCAGGCATATGAGCGCGAGAAGCGGAAGAAGCGCCTGCTCGACTTCGACGACCTCATCTGGGAGTGCGCGAAGGCCCTCCACAACGACCCTGAGCTCGCCGCCGTCCAGCGGTGGCGTTTCCGGCATCTCTTCGTCGACGAGTTCCAAGACGCGACCCGCGCGCAGCTCCGCCTCGTCCGTGAGTGGCTGGGCGACAGGTCGGACCTCTGCGTGGTGGGCGATCCCGACCAGGCGATCTACGCGTTTGCCGGAGCCGACCCCGCCCTGCTCGAGCGCTTCGGCGATCGATTCGCCGGCGCCACCAGCGTCCGGCTCGACACCAACTACCGATCGACGCCACAGGTCGTGCATGCCGCGCGGGTGGTGCTGCCCGCATCGCAGCGGGCGCTCGTGCGCGCCGCCTGCGCCGACGGGCCCGAGCCCACGATCACGACCTACGCCGACGACGAAGCCGAGGCCCGAGGCGTCGCACAACGGCTGCGCGCCGCGCACCGTCCTGAGCGCCCGTGGTCCGAGCTCGCGATCCTCTACCGCGTCAACGCGCAGTCGGCACCGTTCGAAGAAGCGCTCCGCCGTGAGGGGATCCCCGTGCGACTCCGCGGCGCGCAGGCCTTCCTCGACCGCCCGGAGGTGCGTGCGCTCCTCGATGCGTTGCAGGTCAGCGCCTCCCAAGCGCCGGGGAGGGCGTTCACCGAGCACCTGACCGACCTCGCCGAAGACGCGCGCGGCGGTACGGACGAACGTCGCGAATATGCGGAGGCGCTCGCACGCCTCGGTCACGAGTACCTCGCTTCCGAGGGAGCTCCCGGTTCGGTCTCCGGCTTCTCCGAGTTCCTCCGTGCCACGCTGCGCGGGAGCGACGACGACGGGCCCAGGGGCGACGGTGTCGTGCTCTCGACCTTTCACCGTGCCAAGGGCCTGGAGTGGGACACCGTGTTCGTCACCGGCCTCGAGCGTGGTCTGGTGCCGATCTCGCACGCCGAGGGCGATCCGCCCGCGCTGGCGGAGGAACGAAGGCTGCTGTACGTCGCGATGAGCCGCGCACAGCGAGCGCTGCATCTCAGCTGGGCACAACAACGAGCACGCGGAGCTCGAACGTCGAAGCGCTCGCGCAGCCCGTATCTCCGCGAAGTCGAGCGCGTGCTGCGCGGTGAACGCGCAGCGGCGCCCGCGGCCTCCAACGGAGCGCAGCGTGCGCGGGCGACGCTCGACGCGATCGGCGGCTCCGACCTCTCCCCCGCCGCGCTTCGCCTGTACGACGAGCTCGTCGCATGGCGCAGCGAGCTCGCGCGGGCTTCGAGCGTCCCCGCGTACGTCATCCTCGACAACAAGGCGCTCCGGCACGTCGCCGGGACGCGGCCCACCTCCAACGAGGCCCTGCTTGCAGTGCCGGGCATCGGGCCCGTCAAGCTCGAGCGCTACGGTCCGGCCCTCCTCGAGGTCGTCGGACGCCATGCGACCGCAGCTCACGACGAGGGTTGACGCACCGCGGCCCCGGGTGAACCATTGCCGGAGAGCCCAAGAGGGACGCCCAGAGGAGCAGCGATGACTGCACGGCGATCCACGTTCCCGCTCTTCGGCAGCGACGACGGCTGGCCGTACCCGGACCTCGACGAGGATGCCGCGGAGCTCGCTCGTCGGGGAATGGTCGACGACGAGCCCGTGGACCTCGACGCGTTGGAGCTCTCCGCGGACCGTCACGCCTTCGACGCGCTGACACCGGAGGAGCGGGCGTGCGTGGAGATGCGGTTCGGGCGCGGCGCATCGATGAAGACCGTGGCGCGCGAGCTCGGCTGCACCCATACAGCCGCGGCCACAGTCCTCGGCAGCGCGATCGACAAGCTGCGGACGCGGATCAGCCTCGAAGCCTGAACCTCGCCGGAGCGTCCGGGTGCGCCGACGGCGCCGCGCGCGTCGCTACCGTGTGCGCGCGTGCACAGCTACGACGAGCACACGGAGCGCATCGCCCGCCTGTGCTTCGACTACGCCATCGAGCGACTCCGCATGGACCCCGTGCCGCTCGACGGGCCCTCGACACCCGAAGCGCTCGATGCGGCCGCCGGGAAGCTGATCACGCCGCGCGGGCACGCACCCGAAGATGTGATGCGCGTGTTCGCCGAGGTGCTCGCCCCGGCGTGTGTGTCGAGTGACAGCCCGCGCTTTCTCGCCTTCATCCCCGAGGCACCGACGAAAGCCTCGCAGCTCTTCGATGTCGTCGTCTCCGCCTCGGCCATCGTCGGCAGCTCATGGCTGGAAGGGAGCGGCGCGATCCACGCGGAGAACGAGGCATTGCGCTGGATCGCAGATCTGGCCGCGTTCCCGCCCGGGGCGGGAGGGTGCTTCGTGTCCGGCGGGTCTGCAGGCAACCTGTCGGCGCTCGTCACGGCGCGCGAAGCCGCTCGCGCCAAGCTCGGTGGCCCGCGCGGTCGATGGCGCGCGGTGCTCGGTGATCAGGCGCACTCGTCGCTGACCAACGCGTTGCACATCATGGACGCCGAGCCACTCGTCGTGCCCTCCGACGCCGACGGCCGCTTGACCGGCAGAGTGCTCGCGGCCGCGCTCGACGCCGACCCGGACCCGAGGTCGATCTTCGCGATCGTCGCAACCGCGGGGACGACCAACGCGGGGATCGTCGACGACCTTGCCGGCATCGCCGCCACGGCCGCCGAGCACGGACTGTGGATGCACGTCGACGGGGCATACGGGCTCGCTGCGATGGCCGCGCCGAGCGCGCGCTCGCTCTTCGACGGCATCGAGCGCGCCAACTCGTTCGTGGTGGACCCGCACAAATGGCTGTTCGCGCCGTTCGACTGCGCCGCGCTGCTCTACCGTGAGCCCGAGCTCGCGCGCCGAGCGCACACGCAGCACGCCGCGTACCTCGAGCCGTTGCGCACCGCCGGCGAGTGGAACCCAGCCGACTACGCGTATCACCTGACGCGCCGCGTGCGCGGGCTGCCCTTCTGGTTCTCCTTGGCCGTGCACGGCACGAATGCCTACGCGGACGCGCTCGAGCGAACGCTCGCCATCGCGAAGCGCGCAGCCGCGGCCATCGACGCGGCACCACACCTGGAGCTGTTGCGGCAGCCGGACCTCAGCATCGTGCTGTGGCGACGCACCGGCTGGTCGGCCGCCGACTACACGGACTGGTCGAGGAGGATGCTCGACGAGCAGCGCGTGTTCGCCCTGCCGACGACGTGGGACGGCGAGGTCGTGGCACGCGCTGTGTTCCTGCACCCCGACATGCCCGACGCGGTGGTCGACGACATGGTCGTCTCGATGGCCTAGAAACACGAGTGCGCTGAGGTCACCACGCAAGCTCACGACTCGTGAAAATGCGCGGCAAGGGTCCCTTCCTCAGAGCGAGCAAAGCTCTTCTGACCGACAGTCGAAGTACAGGATCTCGAAGGTCGGACCCAACTCCGCCTGGAGTCGCCGCGCGAGCGTGAGCCCAGTTTCAGCGAACTCGTTCCGCCGCGCTGGTGAGGGCCATGAGTACATGCTGTCCGCGAGGGCGTCGTACTCCGCGGCCCAACGCCAGAGGTCAGACATGAGCGCGTCGCCGACGGCCAACGAGTCAGGAAGGACACCGAGCTCGCTTCCGCCTGCATCCCACACAGGGAACGCGAAGTAGTCGGCCATGACCTTCAGTCTGTGGGTCGCCACGGTCTCCCACCTTGTAGTGGCGCAGCCAACTCGCCCCTCCCGCGGAGCCTTCAGCTCGCTTGGTGGCGCCGGTACCGCTCGGCCACTTGGAACCAAATTGCTGAACTGACCAGGAACATGGCCGCGATGACGGCTCGGATCCAGGACGGCTCGAGGAGCGCCGTGGCTCCGGCCATCAGGCCGCCCAGCAGCCAGAGCACCGCATTGGCAAGCGCCAAATCAGCACGGTCCCTTCGCGGCACACCCACCGACCGCACTCTACTCGTCAACCGCCAACGACAATCGCGGATTACGTCGTCGCCTCGATGGCCTAGTCGCCGCCGCACGCTCCCCACAGGCCCACTCGTGCTCGCTTCGCCGCGAGCTCCTCGCCCAGCATCACGCGCCCGTAGACGCCGTTGGGCGAGATGACAAGGAGGCGCGCGTACCCGTGCTCGAGCAGGTCGTCCTCGTACCGCTTGCCGTCGAGGTAGACGTACGAGAGCCGGCGCCCGTACTTGTCGTGCGTCTCGACGTCGTCCTCGAGCTCGACCTCCCGGCCGGTGAGACGTCGCGCGGTGTAGGCCGCGGCCTCCGGCCCGTAGCACTGGACGGGCTTCCGCGGATCGTGGGTCTCAGGTGTGTCCACCCCGAGGAGCCGAACAGTCTCGCGGTGGCCGCCGTCGACCACATGGATCGTGTCGCCGTCGATCACGTCGACGACGCGTGCGTTGCGGCGGTTGCTCTCGTGCGCCGTGCGCCCCAGCCAGCACCCCGTGAACGAGGCGGCGGCGAGGATCACCACGACCACGATCCGGGAGCGGATCATGTGCGGACCCTATCGGGAGGGTCCGACAGCAAACCCCGGATCACGGTTCCCGCCGATCCGGGTCGGTAGGGTTGCACAGGTCATGGCGCGCCGAATACGACGGATTGCTCTCATCGTCCTCGCCGCGCTGGTCGTGGGGATCGTCGTGCTCGTGATCGCCGTGCGCCCGCGCATCCAGGACACCGCAAAGGATGCCGACAGCGCGTGGAAGCCGCTGATCGCGCCCCTCAGCACCCGCTACAACGCGCTCCAGAACGTCGAGAACGCCCTTGTCGCCGCTGGCGCCCAGAACCTGGGCGTGAGCAAGGAGCTGCGCCTCGCGCTCAGCGACTGGGCACTGCTCCGTGTGTCGAACAACGACGTCGACCAGAGCAAGACGGCGAACCGCCTCGAAGGGCTGGCGATGCGTGCGGAGACCATGGCGTCCGGAACCGACAGGCTGAAGGCCAACCAGCCGCTGCGTGCTGCGTTCGTCGCGTTCGCCAGCACGAAGCCTCCGCCGAAGCCGGTCGCCAGCTTCAATCACGCGGTGCTCGACTACGAGCACGCCCGCAACGGGACGTTCCGAGGGATCGTGGCGAACATCGACGGCTACGACGCGCGGCCGACGCTGCAGATCGCCAACGCGACGTCGTGACGCGTCGGGTCGCGATCCTCGGAGGCGGCCAGCTCGGCCGGATGCTGGGACTCGCCGGGATCCCGCTCGACGTCGAGTGCGCGTTCCTCGACCCGTCCGCTGCTGCACCAGCCGCCGCGGTCGGCCGCCACGTCATCGGCGCGCTCGACGACCGTGAGGCGCTCCTCGATGTCGCGAGCAGCGCCGAGGTGGTGACCTACGAATGGGAGGGCGTCCCCGCGTCCGCGGCGCGCGCGCTGGAAGACGC
>DATBHZ010000066.1:0-17983 GCA_036557185.1 Acidimicrobiia bacterium
GGAGGCCCCGGCGGCGGCCAGGCAATGCCCGACGGCACCGTCCCCTCCCCCGGCGGGTGGAATCGCTTCGCGATCGAGGTCGACGATCTCGAATCGATCGTCACGAGCCTTCGCAAACACGGTGTGCACTTCCGCAACGACATCGTGACCGGCGTCGGTGGGAAGCAGACGCTCGTCGACGATCCGTCTGGCAACCCCGTCGAGCTCTTCGAACCGACGATCGCCGAGGCACGCCTCTCCGACGCCCGCTGACTCGCGCCCCGCGGCTCACGCGCCCGAGCTCGTTCAGAAGATGAACGGCAACAGCATCTTGGTCGAGCGCTTGTACGCCGGGTAGGTCTCGGGAAACCGCTCGGTCATATTCCGCTCCTCGACCGTTGCGCTGTAGAGGAAGTAGGCCCCGAGCAGAGCAACCGCGATCATCCATGACCAATCCAGCGCTAACGCAGTGCCGAAGCCGGCGATCAGGATCCCTGAGTAAATGGGGTGGCGGACCAGGTGGTATGGGCCGCTGGTGACCAGGTCGGGCTCATCTTTCTGCGTCATGGGGGCACCCCAGTTGTCACCGATGTGCACGCGGGCCCAGATAGCGAATCCCAACCCGAGAACCAAGAGGGCCAGACCGGCGCCAGCGCGCCATGGACCCGCGTTCGGATCGTCACCCCGGAAGGCTCCCAAGCGGATCAAGACGACGACGACAACAGCGATCATCACTCTGATGCGCAGTTGGCGTGACCACGCGAGGCGGCCCTGCTTCGCGGAGAAGGCGGCCGCGAGCCAGTACAGCCAGAACGCCCCCCAACCAACGGCGAAGACGAGCTCGACCGCAGACATCGTCAAGCAGACTGCCACCGTGTCTTGCGGCAAGCTCGACGGGGCCCGTTCGCCGACCGGGGTGGGCGCTGAGGGACTCGAACCCCCGACCACCGCCTTGTAAGGGCGGCGCTCTGACCAGCTGAGCTAAGCGCCCGAGGCTGGACGAGGGTAGTCGTCGCAACGAGACGCGGCGGTTGTCGCCGGCGGGCCGAGGCTCGGCTGGAGGCCGGGGAGACGGGGGGACACTCCCCGACCTCGCACCTCGTCTCCGTCACCTCGGCCCGCCCCTGGCGAACCATGCGAGACGGCTGCGCGCCCTCCTCCGCGGGCGCGCAGCCCGTCTACGCGGTCTTCTGCTCCCGCACGTCCTGTACCCGGATCACCGGGGACAGCACCGTGGGAGGTGCGACCTTGGGCGGTCTGCCGCGCTTGCGCTTCTGCGCCAGCACGCGCCCGTTGGCGAGGAGCTCGCCGCCCCAGACGCCCCACGGCTCACGTCGTGCAATCGCCGCGTCGAGGCACTCTGTGCGCACCTCGCACTCCCGGCAGAAGCCCTTGGCGCGCGCGATGTCGTCGAGCTGCTCGGAGAAGAACAGGTCGACCAGCGCGGCAGAGCCGTCACGGCAGCGCGCCTGGTCACGCCAAGCCTCTGCGTCCGTCGCTTCGAATTGGAGTGCGAACATCTGGCTTCCCCTTCATCGTTCCTGGCTGGTCTGGTCTGCGGGTCTTCTGCTCGGTCGGTGGTGGGCTGGCGGTCGGTTGGCGGCGTGGTTCCGGAAAACAGAAAGGCCGCCGGGTTCGCCCCGGCGGCCTGGTGAGTGTCTTGCGGTAGCGGGTCTGCTACGGCGAGGTCACGAGGGGCCGGGGCCGGGGCTTCGCGTCGATCGCGTTCGTCGTCACGAGGGCAAACGACCACGAAGCCGGGGTCGGCATGGCGTACGACCCGAGCACCGAGAGAAGTGTCCGGACGCGCGCGACACCGCGGGCTGCCAGATGCTGGCGCTCGAAGTGACAATGCATCGTCGACGGGTCCTCTCGGAGTTGCTCTTTGGTACTGCCGGATCTCTGCGCCCCATGCAATCAGACGGCTGCTCGGGGCGTCAAACGATTATCGCACTCCGGCTCACGAGAGTTGAGGATCGGCCGCCGATTCCTCCGCGAGGCGCACGATCTCGGCCCGGACGGCAGGCGTCCCCGCGGCGATGTTGCCCGAGGAGAGCCACGCCTCGGGGTCGGCAGCCCAGTCCGTGACGACCCCGCCGGCCTCCCGGACGAGCAGGGCCCCGGCGGCCACGTCCCACGGGCCCAGCGACAGCTCGAAGAACCCGTCGAAGACACCTGCCGCGGTCCAGGCGAGATCCAGGCTCGCGGCCCCCGCTCGCCGGAGATCCTCGAACGAGCCGAACGCGGCGCGGAACATGGCGAGGTAGCGCGGCGTCAGCTCCTTGTGCCGGAACGGGAAGCCGGTGGCCACGATCGCCCCCGAGGGTGGACGCTCGCTCACCTCGATCGGCGTGCCGTTGCAGAAGGCGCCGCCGCCGAGCACCGCGCGATACGTCTCGTCGAGCAGCGGCGCGTGGACGACACCAACGATCGGTGCGCCGTCGCGCACGAGCGCCACCGACACGCCGACCGCGCGGAACCGGTGCAGGAAGTTCGTGGTGCCGTCGAGCGGATCGACGACCCACTCGAGGGACGATCGCACACCTCCGCTCTCCTCGCCGAAGAACGGGATCTCCGGCGTCTCCTGCGCGAGCAGATCCCGAATGGCGGTCTCGCTGGCGGTGTCGACGTCGCTCACCCAGTCGCCCGGCGCCTTCTCCTGCACGTTGCCGGCGGCGCCGAAGTGGGCCTCGACGATCGCGCCTCCGGCGAGGGCTGCGCGCTCCGCGAGCGCTCCGAGCCTCTCGAGATCCAGGTCGCTCACACGATCGCCGCGCGCAGGCCGTCGGCGAGCATCGGTGTCGCCGCGCAGAGCAGCTGCCGGCGCGCGCTCGGATCCGCAACCGCGAGCGGCCTGCCGCCGACGTCCGCCACCGTCGCTCCCGCCTCCTGGCAGATGAGCACCGACGCGAGGTAGTCCCAGGGGGCGTGGATGCTGCCTCCGTCCACGTACCCGTCCAGCGCTCCGCAGGCAACGTCGCACAGTGCCAACGCGCAGGAGCCGAACGCGCGGAACTGCTTCCATGCCAGGACGCGGCTCGGGAAGGTTGAGAGCGCGACCACGGCATCCTCGACGCGCTCGACGGTCGACACGTGGATCCGCTCACCCTCGCGACGCGCCCCGTCGCCGCGCACGGCGGTCCACGAGCAACCAGTCGCTTGGTTGACCACGAGCGCCGCGAGCGGGCCCGACCGGTCCATCGCGCACAGCGCCGTGGCCCAGTACGGGATGTCGCGGACTGCGTTGCTCGAGCCGTCGATCGGGTCCATGACGATGATCACGTCACCGTCCGAGCCCTCGGACACGCCCGATTCCTCGCTCACGACCGTCAGGTGACGGCCGGCCAACACGCGAAGCGCTGCCTCGTCCGCGATCAGATCGATCGCGTACTGACCCTCACGCCTGGTGCGTGCGCGGCGCTCGACGCCCTGGACGGCGATGAGCGCGTCGTTGATCGCCGAGGCAGTCTTCTGGAACAGCGCGATCAGCGCGTCGGGCTCCACTAGGTCGCCGCGGACCGCAGGTCGTATCCGACGACGACCCAATCCTCGTGACGCCGGCGCAGCAGCACGCGGTTCTCGACCGTCGTCCCGTCTCTCAGCGTCAGTCGCGTATAGATCCGTGCGCTGTCACCGACGACGGTCTCTTCGCGCACGGCCGCGTGTGCCATGAGATGCCCGAGTTGCCCCTGCGCGTGGTACGCCTCACGCTTGGCCGCGACATAGTCGCCGCGGTTCAGTCCGTCGTGGAGCTCGTCACCGGAGAGCTTGTAGACCACTTCGAAGTCGAGACGGTCCCACGCGTGCTCGTAGCCGATCGCCACGTCGGCGGGTGATGGGCCGGAATCGCGCGCCACCGCGACAATCATCGCGATGACCAGCGCGACGACGAGCACACCGACGACGATCAGGATCGCCATGGTGCGGTCTCGTCGATCTCGCGTGCGAGCGCGAAGTCGAGGCTCGTGAGGCCCCCTGCGTCGTGGGTACTGAGCCTCACGGACAGCGTTCGCCAGCGGATGTCGATGTCGGGATGGTGATTGGCACGCTCGGCGAGGAACCCGATGCGAACGACGAAGGCGATCGCGTCGGGGAACGACGGGCAGACGAAGTCCTTCGTGATCTCGTCACCGTCGCGGGCCCACGCGTCGAGCGTCGCGAGCTCGGACGCGATCGCGGCGTCGTCCATAGGCTCGGGCCGAGGGCTCACCTCTCCATTCTGCTCGACCGGGCCGCCTGTCCCCTACCGAGCGGAGGGAAGACCGAGGCTCCGGGATTCAGCTGCTTCGCTGTCACAGCCTGTCGGTAGCATCTTCGAATGACCTGCTCGTCCTGCGGTGAGAGCGTTCCCGCGGACGCGCGGTTCTGCCCCTCCTGTGGCCACACGGTGGTGACCCGGCCGGACGAGCGCCGGGTGGCGACCGTGCTGTTCGCCGATCTCGTCGGGTTCACGACGTTGTCGGAGAATGCCGACCCCGAGCGCGTCAAGAACCTCGTCGACCGCACGTTCGCGGAGCTGGCGACGGACGTCACCGCGTTCGGGGGCCACGTCGACAAGGTCATCGGCGACGCGCTGGTCGCGATCTTCGGCGCTCCGGTCGCCCACGAGGACGACGCCGAGCGTGCGGTGCGCGCTGCCCTCCAGATGCACGCGCACCTTGCGGAGCTCGCGGCGGAGACCGGGTCGGCCGCGCAGATGCGGATCGGCATCAACACCGGCGAGGTGCTGGTGGGCGCCCTGCGCGCCGGCGGCGACTACACCGCGATGGGCGACGTCGTGAACGTCGCGAGCCGCCTCCAGGAGCTGGCGTCTCCGGGCCAGGTCGTGGTGGGGGCACCGACGCGTCTGGCCGTGCGCGGAGTGCAATTCGAGGCACTCGGGCCGGTCACGGTCAAGGGTCGTGAGGAGCCGGTGGAGGCGTACCGGGCGATCGAGGCGGTCACGCTCCCCGGGGGTCGCGGCGGCGAGCACCGCACCGCGCTCATCGGTCGCGACGCCGAGCTCGCAATGCTGCTGGCCGCGCTCGAGCACACGATCGCGCACAACCGCGCGAATCTCGCCCTGCTCGTGGGCGAGGCCGGCGTCGGGAAGACGCGCTTGGCAACCGAGCTCGGGGACGCTGCCGAGTGCAACTACCAGGCGCGCGTGCTCGTCGGGCATTGCCTCCCATACGGCGAGAGCAACGTGTGGTGGCCCATCGGCTCGATGCTCGAGGAGGCGACAGGGATCTCGAGCACGGACGACAACACCGCCGCCGCCGAGTGCGCGCGGCGCGCAGTCCACGCCACGCTGGGGCTCGACCCGAAGGATCCCGAGATCGGCCGCATCGCCGACGGTCTGCTCTATCTGAGCGGTCGTCGAACTCCCTCCGAGGGCGTGGATCCCACGCGCGCACGTGAAGACGCGTTGCGCGCGGCGGCCGCGTTCATGTCGGGCCTCGCCGACGAGCAGCCGCTCGTGATCGGCCTCTCCGACATCCAGTGGGCCGACGATGCGCTCCTCGCGTTCCTCCCACGTCTGCTCGAGCGACTCGCAGGGCAGCCCGTGATGCTCGTCGCGTCGACACGACCGGACGCCGCCTCCCAGTGGACGCCCCCACCGGGCCGGCACAACACGCTGCAGCTGAACCTCGATCCTCTCGGGAGCGACGCCGCCGCCGAGCTGCTCGACGCGCTCCTGCCCGACACGCCGGCGCATCTCCGCGACGCACTGCGCGACCGCAGTGGCGGGAACCCGTTCTTCATCGAGGAGCTCGTTGCGATCGTGACCGATCCATCCGACGCGAGGAGCGCGGCGCGTGAGCTCCCCGCGACGCTCCAGGGCCTGGTGTCCGCACGGCTGGACCGTCTCGACCTGACACATCGAGCCGTGCTCGAGGATGCCGCCGTCATCGGTACGAGCGGCCCGATCAAGCTCGTCCGCGTGCTCGGCGACGATCATGCCGACGAGCTCGACGCAGCTCTGGCCTCCCTGGTCGCCGACGACCTCCTGATGGTGAGCGACGACCAATTCCGGTTCCGGAGCCAGATCGCGCGCGAGGTCGCATACGCCACGCTGACCAAGGCCGAGCGTGCGCGCCGTCACGGAAAGCTGGCGCGCGCGTTGGCCGAGGACGCCGAGCGCGAGGGCCGGGTCGACGAGGTGATCGACCAGGTGGCGTACCACTTCGACCTCGCGACCTCCCTGTACGGCGAGCTGAGCCCCGACATGCACGCCCCGGAGGGGATGTACGCCGGAGCCGTCCGCTTCCTCGAACGCGCGGCGACCCGCGCGGAGGAGAGCGAGGACTGGAAGCGCGCCGACGTGTATCTCACGCACGCGATCACGCTGCACGCTGCTGCGCACATGGGTGACGGGCGGGTGCTGCGAATCGCGCGGGCCCGCGCGCGTGCAGAGCTGCGCGACTTGGTGGGCGCCAACGAGGATCTCAACACGATCTTCGCGACGTATTCCGACGCGGACGACGACCCGCGTCTCTTCGCCGAAGCGCTCACGGTGCTCGCAGACGTCGAGTACAAGGAGGGCAACCTCAATGGCTCGACGCAGACGTTCGCACGCGCGGTCGAACGCTGGCGCGAGCTGGACGACCAACGTGGCCTGGCCGACGCGCTGCGCCGTGGTGGGCTCGCGGCGATCTTCCGCGGCTCCTACGACCAAGCGTGCGAGGTGCTCGACGAGGCGCTGCAGATCTTCCGATCGATCGAGGACCGCCGAGGTGAGGCCTGGGCGCTGCAGAACCTTGCGTGGGCCGCGTTCTCCTCGGGCCGGTACTCCGAGGCGGAGGTGCAACTCGACGCGTCCGCCGCGTTGTTCGGCGATCTCGGCGACTGGGGCGGTGTCAGCTGGGCGCTCGGTCTGCTCGCCTGGGTTCGCTACACGCAAGGCAACATCACGGAGGCGGCCTCTCTCGCCGAACGCACGCTGCGCGAGGCGGACGAGCTCGGCAACCGATGGGCCGGCGCGATGATGCGGGTCCTTCTCGCGAACCTGCACGTCTGGCAGGGACGCGCGACCAAGTCACTCGAGCTCGCCGTCGAGGCGCAGGCCACGTTCGTCGAGCTCGGCGACAGCTGGGGCGAGACACAGGCGATCTCGCCGCAGGCAACGGCGCTCAACGTGCTGGGCCGGTTCGCCGAATCCGACCAGGCGGTCGACGCGCTCGCGAACGTCGCGACCAGGCTCGACGACGTGCTGTTGAGCCAGCTCCCGATGCTCCAGCGCGTGGCGATCCAGCTCCACCGTGGTGCGGTCGACGTGGATCGTAAAAGTGTCGACTGGCTCGCGCGGCAGGAGGACCTCGGTCCGGCCGACGACGACGGCCGGACCGTGCTGGGCCTGCTCGCACTCCAGCACGGGAACGTCCAGACTGCGGTGCAGATGCTCACCGAGGCGCGCGACATCAGCTCGGGGCGCGCTCCGATCGCAGCCGTCAGCGCCGCGCTCGCGCTCGCGCTCGTGGCCTCAGGACAGCTCGATGACGCCCTCGCGCTCTGCCGGGACGTGGCGCCCATCACCTATGTCGATGCATATCGCCTGGAGCTCGCTCGCGCGTTTGCCGAGCTGCGGACCGGCCAGGCCGACGAGGCCCGGGCAGCGCTCGACAGGGCGCTGGCACTCGTGGAGCCGACGGACTCAGTGCTCGACCGAGCGATCCTCCGGTGCGCCGTCGCAGCGTTCGAGGGAACGTCGGTCTCGTCGAACGAGCTCGGCGTCCGTCCCCGCGGTTGGGAGACCATGTTCACGCTGATGGCCGACCGCCCGGGCTGACGTCGAGGATCACTCGCCGTACGCGGCGTCCGGATCCGGGTCGAGACCACCGACGCCGAGGTGGAGCCGGGCAAGGAAGTAGTGCGCGAGCGGGCCGATGCCGAACGCGAAGAGCAGGGTGCCGATCCCGACGTCCCCGCCGAGGATCCACCCCACGCACAGCACGGTGAGCTCGATGCACGTCCGTACGATCCAGAGGCGCGGCCCTTTCGCGGCGATCCCCGTCATCAAGCCGTCGCGAGGTCCTGGGCCGAGCCCCGCGCCGATGTACAGGCCGGTACCGAACCCGATGACCAGAATCCCGCCGAGCAGGTATCCCCACCGCGGCACGAGCGCGTTCGTGACCGGGAGCGCGTGAATCGTCAGGTTCACGACGACGCCGACGGTCAGCACGTTGATGACGGTGCCGATACCGAACCGCTGCCCGAGCGGTACCCAGAAGGGGAGGATCGCCAGCCCGAGCACGATGACCACCGTGCCGAACTCCAAGCCGGTCTGCTCCGAGATGCCTTGGTGCAAGACGTCCCATGGGCTGAGCCCGAGCCTCGCCTGCACCATCAAAGAGATCCCGATACCGAGACAGACGATGCCGACCAGGAGACGCGGCAGCCGGCGCACGAGCTCGGCGCGGCTCGGGAACCCGAGCACCTGGAACTCTGGCCGAACGCCGCGCCCGCTCATCTTTCGGCCGAGAGCATCGACGCGGACTCGCGGTCGAGGTACACGGTTGCCTGCGGGCTCCGCTGGAGGATGCTGGCCGGACACGCTGTGCCGATCGGCCCTTCGAGCGCGCGCTGCACGGCGGGAGCCTTGCGCCGCTCCGGGCAGACGACGATCACGGTCGGCGGGCGGAGCAGGGCGGGGATCGTCACGCTGATCGCCTCGGGCGGCACCTGCTGCGGGGTCGCGAAGTGGCCTTCGCCAACCTGCTGACGCTTGCACGCGTCGTCGAGCGCGACGACCTTGACGTCGAGCGGATCGTCGAGGTCGGCCACCGGTGGGTCGTTGAACGCGAGATGGCCGTTCTCCCCGATGCCGAGGCAACACAGGTCGGGTGGATTCGCACGTAGCAGTCTCGCGTAGCGGTCGCACTCCTCCTGCGGGTTTGCGGTCCCGTCGATGTAGTGGAACGTGCCGATTCCCGTCGTCTGCACGACTCGGTCGCGCATGTAGCGGGCGAAGCTCGCCGGGTGCTCCATGCCGATGCCGACGTACTCGTCCATGTGGAAGCCGGTGACGGCCGACCAGTCGACACCGCCGAGCTCGGCCAGCACCTCGAGGAAGGCGAGCTGGGAGTTTCCCGTGGCGAGCATCACCGTGGCGGCGCCACGCGTGGCAAGGGCCTCCGCCATGACGCGGGACGCGTGCACGGCCGCGTCGCGGGCGAGCTCGTCCTGGGTCGAGGCGACCCGAACCGCGGCCCCGCCCGTCATCTCACGAGAACTGGGGCAACCACTGCTTCGTCGCTTCGAGCATCTCGCTCGTCATCGCGTCGACCGCATCGAAGTCGATCCTGCCCGCCAGCGGATCGGCGAGCATCGCTTCGAAGGCGCGTGCACGCTTTCCTGTGACGGCCGCCTCGACCACCAGCTCCTGCGAGGCCGAGACGCGGCGAACGTGCTCGGCCAGCCCGGCAGGCGCGGACGCGCGGTGCCGGCCGCGCACCCCTGCGCCGTCGACGGTGGAGATGCTCTCCACCACGGCGTCGGGCGGCAGGTCGGGACACTGACCCGTGTTCGGGACGTTGAGCGGCATGTGCCGGGGCTTGTCGCGCAGCATCGAGTCGATCAGCGCCGCCACGAGCTCGCCCGACGGCATGGACGACACCTCGGGTGCAGTCATCATCGCTGCGAGGTCGTCGATGTGGCGTTGCTGGCCGCGCTCACGGTCTTCGATGGTCGTGAGGTGCACGCCCCACCGCTTCCCCCACTCGGATTCCTCCGTCAGGAACCCGGGGAAGAACTCCGCAAGGTGCCGGTCGCCCGCCGCGGGGAGCACACCGAACCGCTGGAACAGCTCGAGCTTGATCTTGTTCGCGGCGACGAGGTCGCCGTGGGTCCAGTCACCGCCCCCACTGATGCGTTCGTGACCCAGCCCCTCTGGGAACGGCATCGCGAGCGGCTGCGGGCCGCGCCGGTCGAGGTCGTCGAGCAGCTCGCGCAGGAGCTCGAAGCCGTCACGCCCGCCGATGTCGAGCCGCGTCACGATCGGGAGGTGGTTCACACCCATGACCTCCATCTCGATCTCGCGGAAGTCCGCGTCGAGCAGGAGGGCGAGGATGAACTGTGTGATCGTCACCTCGTGGCACAGCCCGACCGTCTTGATCGACGACTCGCGCGTGACCGACCGGCAGATGGTCGTCATCGGGTTCGTGATGTTGAGCAGCCATGCGTCGGGGCAGAGCTCCGACATGTCGTGTGCGATGCCGAGGAACACCGGGATGTTGCGCAGGCCGCGCATGACGCCGCCGGGACCCACCGTGTCGCCGACGCTCTGCTTGATGCCGTACCGCGCGGGGACCTCGAGGTCCTGGCGCATCGAGGTGAACCCGCCGGTGGAGATCGTCACCACGACGAATTCCGCACCCTCGAGCGCGGCCCGCTGCTCGGTGGTCGTCCGAACGCTCAGGTGCGTACCGCGCAGCTCGTTGATCCGCTCCACCCACGCGGCCATGCGCGGGAGACCACTCTGATCGATGTCCTCGAGCGCGAGCTCGGAGTCGTGCAGTGACGGTGTGTTCGCGAGGTCGACGAGCAGCTTGGGCACCCATTGATAGCTGCCGCCGCCGATGATCGTGATCCGCGGGGGCATCTCAGCGCCTGCCTTCACCGCTGCCGCACGCGCCCCCGCCGCGCCCGCTCATGCGGCGAACTGCGGGAGCCACGGTGCGGTTGCAGTGAGCAGCTCGTCGGTCATCGCCACGACGTCCTCGTAGGGCCGCGCGCCGGCGAACGGGTCGGCAAGCATGGCCTCGAGCACCTTCGTCCGGTCGCCCGTGCACGCGGCCTCGACGGTCAGCTCCTGCGAGGCCACGACGCGCCGCAGGATCTCGCCGAGCACGGACGGCGCGGCCACGGAGTCGCGCGGGCGGAGCCCTCCGGCACCGGAGACGCCCATGCACTCCACGACGACGTCGTTCGGCAGGTTCGTCACCTGCCCGGTGTTCGGGAGGTTCATCGGCAGCGCGCGTTCCGTGCCCTCGACGAGCCCGTCGAGGAGCGTCGCCACCAGCTCGCCCGACGGCCAGCGCGAGACCTCGTCGCTCGCGAGCAGCTCGCTCACCTCCGCGTCGTCGGTCGCCTTGTCGGCGCGGTGCCCGGCGAGCCCGTAGTGGTGCACGCCCCAGTCGCGACCGAAATCGCTGCGCGGGGTGCTGAAGTTGGGGAAGAACTCGGTCACGTGTGTGTCGGACGAGCCGGGGAGCACGCCGAACCGACGGAACAGCTCGAACCGCAGACGCGCGTTCGCCGCGATGTCGGCCTTGCGCCAGTGACCATCGGGCTCTGTTTTGTGCCAGTGCATGCCCGAGGGCGGATCCATCCAGAGCGGCTCGTCCCCGATCTCGTCGATCCGGTCGAGCGCATCGCGTAGCTGCGGGAAGCCTGCGCGCCCGCCGATCTCGAGATCCACGATGAGCGGCAGATGGTTCACGCCCGCGACGACCGGGTCGACACCGCGGAGATCGGCATCGAGCAGGAGGCTCAGCACGAACTGTGTGCCCACGACCTCGTTGCACAACCCGACGACACGCATGCTCGTCGTCTTGCTCACAGACCGGCACAGCGCGGTCAGCGGATTACTGACGTTGACCAGCAGCGCGTCGGGTGAGCGTCGCTCCATCGCCGCGGCGATGCCGAGGACGACGGGGATGCTGCGCAGCGACCGCATGATCCCGCCCGGGCCCACGCTGTCGCCCACGGACTGGCGCATGCCGTAGCGCGCGGGGATCTCGAGATCGTGGCGCATGCTCGCGAACCCACCGACCGAGAGCGCCGAGATCACGAACTCGGCACCTTCGACGGCCTCATCGAGGTCCGTCGTGGCGCGGACGGCCATCGTCAGGTCGCGGTGCTTCACGATGTGCGCCGCGACGTCGAGCATCGGTGGAAGGGCGTCCGCCTCGATGTCGTGCAGCACGACCTCGGCGTCGGCCAGCGACGGTGTGTTCGCGAAGTCGGTCAGCAGCCGGGGCGTCCAGTGGGTGCTGCCGCCCCCCACGATGGTGATCCGCGCGGCCACGTCGTCACCCCCGGGTCGCGAAACCTGATGCGCGTGTCAGGGAACCTACCTGACCGCTCCAGGAGCGTGTCACCGGCGCAGTGCCACCTCGACCTCGATCTCGACGGCGCCGCCGCGGGGAAGTCTGGCGACACCGACCGCCGACCTCGTGTGCCGGCCGGCGGTGCCGAACACCTCGTGCAAGAGCCGGCTCGCGCCGTCGACCACGGGAGGCTGCTCGACGAACTCGGGCGCCGATGCGACGAAGCCGAGCACCGTCAGGACCCGCTCGATCCGGTCGAGTTTCCCGAGCTCCGCGCGCAGCACGGACAGCGCGTTGAGCGCGCACCAGCGCGCCGCGTCGGCACCCTCCTCCACGCTCACGTCCGTTCCGAGCACACCTGGGTGCACGAGCTTGCCCTCGTGGTCGCGCGGGAGCTGACCTGACGTGCGCGCGCGGTCGCCGTGTACCACGACCGCATCGAGGGGGTCATGCGGCGGGTAGGGGCCGGGGAGGACGATCCCGAGCTCCTCGAGGCGCGCGTCGTAGCCGGTGCTCGCAGAGCCGCTCATGCAGCGCCGACACTAACCGGGGTCGCGCGCGTCAGAGCCAGCGATCGAGGAACGCGTAGGCCTCTGCCCCGTGCCACTCGTGCCCGCCTTCGAACACGACGTGCTCCAGCGCGCCGTGCGGCGCCTTGAACGCGCGGTAGACGCGTTCGAGCTCTGCGAACGACGCACGCGCGGCGTCCACCGGAAAGATCAGGTCCTCCGTCCCGCTCTCGATCAGGAGGGGTCGCGGCGCGATCAACGCCGCGATGTCGGCGTGCTCGATGTGTCCGAGCATTCCCCAGAGCACCTGCGATCCGCACATGTTCCAGGGCACCCGGTGCGCGGCCCGCCACGAGGAGAAATAGCCGCTCACCACCGCGGCGCGCACGCGCGCGTCCCACGCCGCGAGGAAGAGCGTCATCGTCCCGCCGTACGAGATGCCGGCGACACCGATGCGCTCTTCGTCGACCAGCGCGTGCTGCTCGAGCACGTCGAGCGCGCAGACCAGATCGTGCAGATTCTGCGTGAGAGGGTTCGTGCCGTTCATCAGGGCGTGCACGAGGTTGAGGTCGCAGTGGTAGCGGTCCTCCGGTTGCCAGTCGGCGCGTTCGCCGAAGCAACGGAGATCGGGAGCGAGCACCAGGTGGCCGCGTTCGGCGAGCTCGTGCGCGTACGCGCCGTGCTCGGGAGTCTCCGCCAGACCGCAGACGGCGTCCTTGCCGGGCCCGTGGCCGTGCACCGCTAGTACCGCGGATCCCGGCTCGGTCCTGTTCTTGGGCACGAGGAGATACGCGGGCACGCTCATCGTCGGCTCCGCGTCGAAGACCACGCGTTCGCGGCGGTACGAGCCGCAGTCGACCGACTCGAGCTGCTCCAGCGCGAGCGGCACCTGCCGCGGGAAATCGCCGAGCAGCTCCGTCAGCTCTGCACGGACGCGCGCTCGCCAACCCGGGATCGCGTCGTCGTCGGGCGGGATCGGCAGCTCAGGCTCCGTGCTCTCGAGCGCAAGCTGCCAGGAGGCCCACGGAGAGAAGTTGCGCTCGCGCGAGGCGTCGGCGTCGCCGTCAGGCATCGAGCGCCCAGCGCAAGCCGCCCGCAAGGTGGCGCAGGTAGGCGGGCGTCTCCCAGGCGCCCGGAAAATGACCCAGGCTCGTCGAGAACACTCTCCCGGCGCCCTCGGTGAAGCACCACGAGAGCGGGAATCCGAAGTCCGGCTCGGCGGCCCCGGGAACCTCCAGCTGGAGCGCCTGTGCCGGAACACGCAACAGCACGTGGGCGTCCGGTCGCAGGTCCCGGAACTGGTAGATCTCGTCGTGCCAGCGCCACGACGACCCCAGGTGCGCAGTCGCCGGGTGCGCCGAGTCGAGCACCTCCAGGTTCACGGTCTGCGTCCACGGATGCCCGTTGAACCGTGCCCCGACCAGCGCTCCGTAGTCGTCCCAGCCGTGGCATGCGTCGGTTGCCGAGTGAATAGCGACGACTGGCATCGCACCGCTGCGAACCCGCTCGACGATCGTGGCACGCTGCGCGTCGGACCACGGCGTCTCCCCGATGGGGAACAGCGCGAGCACGCGTGCGCCTCCCAGCGTGTCGGCATCGAGGTCGCGCACGTCGTCGACGCGGCGCGCGTGCAGCCCTCCGAGCTCCGCGATCTGCGCCATGGCCACTGCAGACTGGTTGAGCACCCCGTGCACACCCGCGGGACCGTCGGCGTACGGCGCGACCTGGGTCACGAAGAGGAGCTCGTCGTCCGGCATAGACGTCACCGTAGGAACCGTCGCTGGTAGCGTCAATCCCGTGGAGGTCGGGTTCATCGGGTTGGGCGCCATGGGTCTTCCCATGTCGCGTCATCTCGTCGAGGCAGGCCACCGCGTCACGGTCGCGTCGCGCAGTCGCGGTCCGATCGACGAGGCCGTCGCGTTCGGAGCGACGGAGGGGAAGGGGCCTGCAGCGGTTGTCGCCGCCAGCGAGGTCACCGTCCTCTGCGTTCCCAACTCGCCCGAGGTCGTCGAGGTGCTCGACGCTGCAGCGCCCTCCCTCGCCGCAGGCAAGACGATCGTCGACACCTCCACGATCGACCCGCAGGTCGAGCGGGAGCAGCACGAACGCGTCAGCGCGACCGGAGCCGGGTACCTGGAGGCGCCGCTGTCGGGCGGCACCGGAGGTGCCGAGGCGGGCACGCTCACGCTCATGGTGGGCGGCGACGCTGCCACGCTCGAACGTGCGCGTCCCGCGCTCGACCCGTTCGCGAAGCTGATCGTCCACGTCGGCGGTCCCGGCATGGGCCAGGTTGTGAAGCTCTGCAACAACCTCATCTACGCAGCACAGATGCTGGCGACCGCCGAGGCGACGGTGATGGCCCAGAAGGCCGGCGTCGACATGCAGCAGCTCTACGAGATCCTCACCCACGCGACGGGTGATTGCGTCGCCGTCCGCACCCGCCTCCCCGTCGCCGGCGTGGTGGCGGACAGCCCCGCCACGAACGGCTGGGCTCCGGGCTTCATGACCGACCTCATGGCCAAGGACCTCGACCTCGCGATCCACCACGCTGCGGGCGCCGGGACGCCGCTGTTCACCTCGGGACTCGTACGGCAGATCCTCGGCGCGGCGAGTGAGGCGGGATACGGGCGCGAGGACTTCTCCGCCCTGACCAAAGTCGTCCAAGCGCTCGCAGGGCTCTGAGCGACGACGTGTCCGCTCTCACACTCGACCTCGGGACGAGCGCAACCAAGGCGGCGCTGTGGAACGACGACCGTCTCGTCGCGCTCTCGCGCGCGAGCATCCCGACCTCCCACCCGCGCCCGGGCTGGGTCGAGCAAGATCCCAACGCCTGGTGGGAGTCGGCCGTGAACGCGTGCGCGGAGCTCGCAACGCGGTGCGACCTCTCATCCGTCCGGGTCGTGGGCTTCTCGGCGGCTCGTGAGACGTTCGCCCTGTTCGACACCTCGTTGCGGCCGCTCGGCCCCGGCGTGCTGTGGTCGGACGCCCGGGGCGCCTCGAACGTCCTGCAGTTCGGCGACCCCGACGAGTTCCGCAACCGGACCGGCGTCGTGCTCAACGCCGCGTGCTGCGCGGCCAAAGTCGCATGGGCGGCGGCGTTCGAGGCCGACCGGTTCAAGGACGCGCGCTGGATCCTCGCACCTCGCGACTGGGTCGCCGCGCGACTCACGGGCACGGTGTGCACGGATGTCACACTGGCGTCGCGCACGGGCTTCTACGCGCTCGAAGGCGGGCCGCCGATCGTCGACTCGACGATCGCGTCGAGGCTGCCGCCGGTCCGGAGATCGGCCGATGTGGTCGGCTACACGAGCGAGCTCGGCTTGCCTCCGAACACGCCTGTTGTCATCGGTGCGGGCGACCGGGGATGCGAAGTGATCGGGGCGGGTGCGACGCCCATGATGCCCATGGTGTCCTGGGGGACGACGACGAACCTGTCCGCACCGACCAGCGGAACAATCGAGAACCTGCCGCACGCCGCCGCCGTCTCACGCCATCCGACCACCGGCTACGTGATCGAGGCCGGGCTCTCGGCGAGCGGCGCCGCGCTCGACTGGCTGAGCATCGTCACGGGCCGTCCGGTCGACGCGCTGTGGGCGGAGGCTGCGGGCACGACGCCGGGCGCCAACGGCGTGATCAGCGCGCCTTGGCTGCACGGAGCCCGCGCACCGCACTGGCAGCCGGATGCCCACGCTGCGTTCCTCGGGTTGACCGGGGCGTGCGGCCCGGGAGACCTCGGCCGAGCCGTGATCGAGGCGGTTGCGCTCGACGTGGCGCGCTGCTGTGAGCTCGTTGCCGACACCAGCGCGCGGCTCACGCTCGCCGGTGGAGGTGCGAGCAACGCGCTCTGGCGCGAGATCCTGGCCGCAAGCACGAATCGGAGGGTGGTGCGGCGAGCCGTGGACGATGCCGCGTCGGTGGGTGCGCGGCTCCTCATCGCCGAGGCGCTCGGGGAAGCCGCCGAGCTCCAGACGATCAACTCCGTCGTCGAAGAGCTCGAGCCCGAGCCGCAGCTCGTCGAGCGATACCGGGAGCTCCGGGAGCGCTCCGACCGTGCGCTCGAGACGCTACTGAGCCTCGAGCGCATTGCTCTGGCGGACTGACCGAGGGCGGGAACTCCGGGCAGGTGGCCGTCGTTCTCGGTGCATGGAAACGAGCACCCTAAGCCGAAGCACCGACAGCAACGACCCGCGAGTCGACCGGCTGCAAGCACTTGCCGTGGAGGCCGGCTGGCTCGCCCTCGAGCTCGACGACCCGCTCCAAGCGGCGACGTGCGAGGCATTTGCCGCCTCGATCCTCGAGCAGCTCCTCACTTCTGCGTGCTCGAGCCCTCCTGGGTGTCCCGCTCCAGACGGCGCGACGCCGCGCGCAGCTCGCGCTCCTCGACACGCTGTTGCCGGAGCTCCTCGCTGAGCTGAGCGCGCGTCTCCGAGCGCAGCCACACGAACACGACGAGGATCGACGGGATGCCGAAGCAGGCGTACGCGGCGAGCATCCCCCAGAACCAGGCTGCGCGGTAGTCCGTGGAGTAGGTCCACGTCTCCGCCGGGATGCGCGAGAAGCTCAACAGCCCGTACACGAAGAATGGTGCGGCGACGACGTAACCGAGAAGCAGGACACCGACCGGTGACAAAGGCGTCTCCCTGACGCAGTAACCGCGGAAATTCTAGCGATCGCCGTCGTACCGGCCGCGTCGGCGCGTGATCGCTCCCAGCCTCAGGGCTCCGGAGCGGCAACGAGCGTTTCGACGAGCTCGCCGAAGCGCACGATCAGGGGACCGGGATCGCCGACCCTGCACCACCACAGCTTGAACATCTCGGCGGTCGCTTCCTGGGTAGCCGTCGCCGCATAGGGCGACACCTCCTCGATCAACCGCTGTCGCGCGGCGCGCCATGCGGGAGGTGCTCCCCGGTCCGCTCCTCGGAGCGCCTGTTCGAGCGTCTCGACTCCGAGCTCCTCCCCCAGCGCGCGTCGCAGCTCGATGCTCGTGGCGTAGTGACGCCCCTGGAACATGAAATCGATCTGGTGCCATGCCTCGTGCGCCGTCGTTCCGTCGAGGTTGTTGTAGATCGCCACGGGCCGAGCCGACGGCGCGAACCGCGGCGGGGCGTCGGCGCGTGGCCGCCGGAACGCGAGGAGGCCCTCGACGTTCACCCAGCTCGCGTTGATGTGGATCTCGCCGCCCCCTGCAGCCTCACCACTCGTCGTGCCGTGTCTCAGTCCGAAATCCGCGTGATCGAAGGCCATCCGGAGCGAAGGAACCGCGGAGCCGAAGTGCTCCTGGATGCTCGTGATCGTGTCAACGGACCGTGCGACCTGCTCGACCAGGAGGTCGGCGCGGTCCGGCACGTCGACGCGCATCACCGGCGTGCGGCCGTGACGGGAGACTTCGATTGCCATGGTGGGAAACCCGGTCCGCAGTCGCCGGAACAGGCCGCGGACGGGTCCGCCGTCGAGCGGGCGCGCCGC
>DATBHZ010000067.1:0-10321 GCA_036557185.1 Acidimicrobiia bacterium
CCCGATCTCGTAGGTGTCGGGGTAGAGCAGGAGCCAGGCCACGACATCGGGCCTGCCGAACGATGCTGGGTCCGGAACACGACTGCCCCGCTCCATCCCGATGTAGCGAGCGGGCTTCTCGACCCTGGCCAGGAGCGGTTCGACCCGCGGCCACAGGTTGGACATCTCGGGGAGCGAGTCTACAGGCAGGTGTCGAACGAACCCGTTCCTCGCCGGTTTCAGGGCTTCGTCGTGGTAGGCGGCGGCTTCGTCGTCGGCGCGGTCGAGACGGGAGGCCGGGTCGTCGTTGCGGGCGGGCGCGTGGTCGGCGTCACCTGCGGCGGGGTCGTCGTGGGGACGACACCGGGCGTGACGTCGCCGGGGCGCTGATCCTTGTCGGGCGTGAGGCTGGGCGCCTCGCCGGCGAACGGCGCGGGCACGTTCGGTCCGTTGATCACGTACACCGGCGTCCCGTACGACAACGCGGCGTAGATCCAGTCGGCAGAGCTCATCGGCACGCGCACGCAACCGTGCGAGGCCGGATACGACGGGACCGACTCCGCGCCGTGGATGGCGATGTTCCCGTTGAAGTAGGACGGCTTGTACATGCGGCCGAGGCGCCCGGTCTGCCAGCCGTCGACCTTGCCGTCGACGCGGAACGATCCCGCCGGCGTCACAGCGGTGGAGCAATCTCCGTTGTCGCAAAAGTGGCCGCCGAAGCCCGTGGACACGGCAACGATCTTGTACAGCGATCCACCCTCGTAGAAGAAGAGCACCTGGCGCGCGACGTCGACCTCGACGCGCGTGGATCCGCCGCCCGGGACGAGCGGCGGTGGCGTGCTCGCCGTCTGGAGCTTGGCGAGGGTCTGCGGACCGGCGACGCCGTCCCGATCGAGCCCGTTGACCTTCTGGAACGCGATGACGGCCTGACGTGTCGCGTCGCCGTAGTTGCCGTCGGCGGATGCGATGTCGTAGTGCAGCGCGATCAGACGCTGTTGCAGCATCGCAACCGCGGGGCCCGAGGCTCCCGGGCGCAGCCCGGCGACGGGGGGCCGCGTGGTCGTCGTGGTCGGCGGGAGCGTCGTCGTGGTGGTCGTGGTCGTCGTGGTCCGCTTGTGGCCGCTCGCGTCGTCCGCACGTTGCGAGCTCGACGCGCCGCACCCCGCGGCGACCAGCGAAGCGGCCATCACGACCGCCGCGATCGAAGCGCGCCTCAACTGAACCTCCGCATCGACACATTGGCGACGAGCCCGACGCACGCGAACCAGACGATGACCGACGACCCTCCGTAGCTCATCCACGGGAGCGGGATACCCGTCACCGGCATGATGCCCATCGTCATCCCGACGTTCTCGAAGACCTGCAAGACGAGCATTGCCACGATCCCGGCGCAGCAGAGCGTGCCGAACAGATCGCTCGACACTCTCGCCGCCTGCCAGCTCCTCCACACCACCAGCGCGAAGAGTGCCAGCAGGAGCGCGCTGCCGACGAAACCGAGCTCCTCACCGACGGCGGTGAAGATGAAGTCCGTGTGCTGCTCGGGGACGTGGGACGCGTTCGTCTGCATGCCCTGGAAGAGCCCTTTGCCGAGCAGCCCTCCGTTCCCGATGGTGATCTTCGACTCGTTCTGGTTGTAGGCGGAGTTGGCGGTGTCCTTGTTGGGCGCGGCAAACGATGTCAGCCGGTCGATCTGGTACTGCTCGAGCACCCCGAGGCGGATGGCGATGGTCGCGACCGTCAGGCCGAGCAACGCGAGCACGACGAGATGACGCGCACGGGCGCCCGCCATCGCGAGGATCGCGAAGACTCCGAAGAGCACCACGAGATCGGTCCCGAGGTCGGGTTGGAGGATGATCAGCCCCATCGGGACGGCCGCGATGCCGACAGCAATCGCGAGGCGACGCCCGTCGAGCTCCCCGCGATGGATCGCGCAGTAGCCGGCCAGCACCAGCACGATGAAGAACTTCGCGAACTCGGACGGCTGCATCTGGAACGGCCCGAGGTCGAACCGGGCCTGCGCGCCCTTGACCTGGGCGCCGACGCCGAGCACTGCGACGAGCGTCAGCAGCGTGGCTCCGTATCCCCAGAGCGCGAGCTCGCGGAGGCGCCGGTAGTCGATCGCCGCGACGATCACCATCGCGACGAGCCCGATCACGATCGCGATGGCCTGACGCTTGACGTAGTAGAGCGGGTCCTGATGCGCCTCGGCGAGCCGCGTGTGGGTCGACGAATAGATCATCAGGAGGCTGAGGCCCGAGATCAGGATCGGCGGGATCACCAGCAACGGGTCGAGGTGCACGAGCGGCGACGCCTGGAGCCGCGACTTGCGCTCGCTGCTGACGACGGTCGCCATCAGTTGCCTGCCGACGGTGGATGGATGACGACGTTCGTCAACGGCATGTGGTTGAGCGCCTGCATGACGCGGGCCACGATCGGCGCGGAGGTCGAGGCTCCGTAGCTGCCCTCCTCGACGAGCGACAGCACGACGTAGCGAGGGTTCTGCCCCGGGACGAGGCCCGACGGGGTGAACCCGACGAACACCGAAGTGTTTTGCTTGCCCTGCACCTCTGCGGTCCCCGTCTTGCCCGACACGAGCCCGGCCGGGAAGCCGCCGAACGACGCCGTCGCCGTCCCCTTGGGGTCCGTCGTCACCCCCGAGAATCCCTGGAGCATCGCGTCGCGGGCCGGCTCGGGCACGTGCCCGTCGGCGACCGAAGTGATCTGGCGCAGTGGCCTGCCGGACGGGTCGAGCACCTCGGCGGCGATCTGCGGGCGGAAGAGTGTGCCGCCGTTCGCGAACGCCGCGTACGCGTTCGCGAGCTGGAGCGGCGTGGTGAGCATGTCGCCCTGGCCCACGGCGAGGTTGATGTCGTCACCGGGGAGCCAGTCGGGATCACACAATGGGCACTTCGCGGGTCCGCCGGCGCGGGCGATCTCGGCTTCGCCAAAGGAGTGCTTCCACGCCGCGTCGGGTACCCGGCCGCTCGACTCGTCGGGCAGCGTCACACCGGTCGCCTTGCCGAACCCGAACTGGCGTGCCGTCGACTGGAGCAAGCTGCCGGTCGGCTGGTGTGCGACCGACGCGTCATAGAAGTCGCTGCCGATCCCGTAGAAGTAGACGTCGGACGAGACGGTGAGCGCCCGCGCGAGGTTGACGTCACCGTACGACTCAGAGTGGTCATTAGTGAATTTCCGCGTGTCGTTCGGCCGCTGGAACGTCCCGGTGTCGTGGATCACCTTGTCCGGCGTGATGTCGCCCGACTGCAGGCCCGCAGTCGCGGTCACGAGCTTGAACGTCGAGCCGGGCGCGTATTGACCGCTCACGGCCCGGTTGAGCAGCGGGTAGTTCCCCGCTGGGTTGTTGAGGAACTTCCAGACCGAGTTCGTGATCCCGTTGACGAACTGGTTGCTGTTGAACGTCGGGTTCGACGCCATCGCCACGACCGAACCCGTTGATGCGTCGAGCACGACGACTGCACCGGCGTCGGCCTTGAACGTCGTGTAGTGGCTCTTGTCGCTCTGGTCCTGGACGCCGCGGATCTGGTCCATGCCCTGCTGGAGCGAGTCCTCGGCGACGCGCTGGATGTCGGAGTGCAGCGTGAGCTTCACGTTGTCGCCCGGCACCGGCCTGCGAACGCTGAGGACCCTGAGCACGCGACCCGTGTTGTCCACCTCGAGCTTCTGCTCGCCGGGCCTGCCGCGCAGCACGGACTCGAACGTCTTCTCGATGCCCGCCTTGCCGATCGAGTCACCGGGGAAGTAACGGGCGGACTTGGGCGCCGCTTCGAGCTCGTCCCCGTTGATCTCGCCGATGTACCCGAGTATGTGGAACGCGAGCGAGTTGCCGAGGTCGCCGAGGGCGTACCGGCGGGTGGCGAGCGTCTCCGCCTTGACGCCCGGGTAGTCCTCCTTGTGCTCGCTGAACTCCGCGAGCGCGTTGATCGGCACGTCGTCGGCGACGGGCGCCGGCGCGTACTGGGAGACGCGGACGTCGGCCAGGCGCTTGTCGATCACGGCGACGGGGATGCCGAGCAGGATGGACAGCCTCTTGACGACGGTCGTGAGCTCGGGGTTCTTGAGCTTGCGATCGACCGTGAGCACGTTGGAGGGCTCGTCCCATGCGAGCTTGTGGCCCGTCGCGTCGAGGATGCTCCCCCTCGGCGCCGGCAGCTCGACAGTCCGCACGGAGTTCTGCTCGGCTGCGGCCGCGTACTGGCTCCCGGACGCGACCTGCAGGTACCACAGCCGCGCGAAGAGCACGCCGAACAACGACAGCGCGATCACGCCGATGATGCTCATCCGGACGCGGGCGCTGGTCACCATCGTGAGGAGTCGGAGCGAAGCCGCCCGGTGTCCTCCGCCCGATCCACCATCGCCACCAGCGGGAAGATCACGAGCGCGGCGATGCCGTCGTAGATCGCGGCGCGCCCCACCAGCTGCAGCGCGTGCAGCGTGAAGAGCTGGTCCTGGCCGACGAGCCCGCCGATCCCCAGGAAGAGCAGCCCGCCGACGAGGCCGCCGACGATCCCGAGCAGCGGCGGTACCCACCATGCCGTCCTGAGCAAACCGCCCTGCACGACCCCTACGAGGTAGCCGGTGAGCGCGAACGCGAGCGCCGAGACACCGAGCGGTGTGCTGAGGAAGAGGTCCGTGACGAAACCGGCGAAGAAGCCGAAGACCGCGCCCATCTCGGGTCCTTCGCGGTACGCGATCGCCACTGTCGTGACCAGGCCGAGATCCGGCACCACCTCGAACGCACGCGCATGGGGGATGAGCGTCACCTGCACCAGCAGCAGGAACGCGAGCAGCAGCGCGAGGCGGACCACCTTGATCATGGTGCGCCCTTGTAGAGCAGGACGCGCGCATAGGTCTCGCGCCCGGCGCTCGCGAACGGTCGCACGTTGATCGACAACGTGAGCGCACCGGGGTCTCGCTTCACCGACACGACACGCCCTACCGGGATCCCGACCGGGAACACGGTGCTCCCCGACGTCACGATGAGATCGCCCTTCTTCACGGCTTCACCGGTCGGATAATCGAACGTCAGCAGATCGCTCCCCTGATGCCCGTCGACGACGCCTTTCACGCCGCTCGGCGCCTTCACCGGGACGCCGGAGCTCGAGTCGGTGAGCAGCAGCACGGACGCAGAGCTGCGCGACGCCTGGATCACGCGGCCGAGCAGCCCGTCCGCCCCGACGACCGGCATGTCCTTCACGATGCCGCTCGAGGCGCCTTTGTCGATGTCGATCGTGGTGTCGAAGTTACCGGGTGACCCCGCGACGATCTGCGCGGTGACCCCCTTCAACGCGGCGATCGACGTGAGCTGATTGAAGCGCTTGAGCTCCAAATCGTCCTGGAGCGCGCTCGACCCGAGCGCAGCCTTCCCGCGCGCCTCGGCGAGCTGCTGGCGAAGCTTCCGGTTCTGGCTCTCGAGGTCGCCGGACGACGTGACACTGTCGAACCAGTCGGCAACCGGTGAGACTGCGCTGCTGACCGAGTGCTGGAGGGGCGCCACCGCGTCGTGCGCATCCCGCCGGATGGAGCCGGTGACGCCGCTGCCACCGCTTCGCGTATCCATAGTGATCAGCACGATCGAAGTGATGACGAGCAGTATCAGCACCGAGCGCCGGCGATTGCTTCGTCGGTAGACAGCCACCCGCCCTGACCCCAGCAGCTAGGTCTGCTGCGTCGAGAGAAGGATCTGCTCGAACTCCTCGAGGCAACGCCCCGACCCCAGGACCACTGAATACAGCGGGTTCTTCGAGACGAGGATGGGCATCCCGGTCTCGTGGTGCAGGCGGCTGTCGAGCCCGTGGAGCAACGCCCCGCCGCCGGTGATCACGATGCCGCGCTCCATGATGTCCGCGGCGAGCTCGGGTGGCGTCTTGTCGAGCGTCACCTTGACTGCGTCGACGATTGCAGCGACCGGCTCCTCGATCGCCTCGCGGATCTCCTCCGTGGACACGACGATCGTCTTCGGGAGGCCGGTGACGAGATCACGACCGCGGATCTCCGCGTAGAGCTCCTCCTCGAGAGGGAACGCGCTCGCGAGCGCGACCTTGATCTCCTCGGCGGTCCGCTCTCCCAGCGCGAGCGAGTACTCCTTCTTGACGAAGTTGATGATCGCTTCGTCGAGCTCGTCACCGGCGATGCGGATCGATCCACTCGC
This sequence comes from Acidimicrobiia bacterium, assembly GCA_036557185.1. GTDB lineage: Bacteria > Actinomycetota > Acidimicrobiia > IMCC26256 > JAENVU01 > DATBHZ01. The sequence goes on from DATBHZ010000067.1 coordinate 6,149, forward strand.
GACGATTCCACCGAGCGAGATGACCGCCACTTCGGTCGTGCCGCCGCCGATGTCGACCACCATGTTCCCCGCGGGCTCCGCGACGGGCAGGCCGCTTCCGATCGCCGCGGCCATCGGCTCCTCGATGATGTGCGCGGGCTTGCGCGCGCCCGCGTACTCGGCGGCCTCCTGCACGGCACGCTGCTCGACCCCGGTTATGCCGGACGGCACGCAGATCACCATGCGCGGACGGGCCCAGCGCCGCTGGTGCACGCGCTGGATGAAGTAGCGCAGCATCTTCTCGCAGATGTCGAAATCCGCGATCACGCCGTCCTTGAGCGGGCGGATCGCCTGGATGTGGCCGGGGGTGCGGCCGATCATCCGCTTGGCCTCGGCGCCGACCGCCAGCGGGCGGCCGTCGCGGACGTCGATCGCAACGACCGAAGGCTCGTTCAGCACGATGCCGCGGCCGCGCACGTAGACGAGCGTGTTCGCCGTTCCGAGGTCGACGGCCATGTCGCGGCCGACGATCGATGAATACCAGGGTTCCGACACGGGGAGAGCCTTCCGGAGGCGTGTCCGAGCCCACAAGGCTATGGGTTGGGATGGACGGGATCCAGCCGTAGTGCGGCTTTGGGAGCCTCCGGCACTCGGCGCATCGCCTCCCCACGGAGAGCGCGCGTGCGTCGTTGCGTGATTGGCGCGCTCGCCCCCGTCGGGTTGCCGGCCGCCCTCAGGCGCGACCGGGGAAGAACAAGGCGATCTCGCGAGCGGCGGACTCGGGCGAATCCGAGCCGTGCACGAGGTTCTCCGTCAGCTCGATCGCGTGGTCGCCACGGATCGTTCCGGGAGCGGCCTCACGGGGGTTGGTCGCCCCCATGATGGTTCGGACCACTTTGTACGCCTCTGGCCCCTCGAGGACCATGGCCACCAGCGGCCCCCGCGTGATGAACGTCACGAGGTCGTCGAAGAACGGCTTGCCCTCGTGCTCGGCGTAGTGCCGCTGAGCGAATTCACTCTCGAGCGTCCGCATCTCGAGGGCAGCGACCGTCAGCCCCTTGGTCTCGAAACGACGGATGATCTCCCCGACGAGCCGGCGCTCCACCGCGTCGGGCTTGCACAGCACGAGCGTCCGGTCGGAGGCGGCGGTCACGGGCGTGACACTACCGGCCGGCGGATTTCGGACCGGAACCCACTGCGGCGCCGGCGCGGTCCCCGACGAGCGCCGCACGCGCGGCCCCCACGACGTAGAGGGAGCCGCTGACGACAACCTGACCGTCGACCGGCGTGATCTCGACAGCACGCGCGACGGCGCCGCCCACGTCGTCGACGATGTCGATCGCATCCTCGGCCATGCCGAGATCGACGGCCGCCCGCGCGAGAGCGTCGGGACCGAGCGCGCGGTTGCTCGGTGGCCGGGTGCACACGAGCCGCTCGGCGCGCTGCACGGCCAGGGCCTCGAGCATCTCGTGGGGCTCCTTCTCGCGGAGCAGGCCGACCACGTACGTGCGCTCGCCGGTCGCGAACTCCTCGGCGAGCGCCGCGACGAGCGCCTCCGCGCCGGCGACGTTGTGCGCGCCGTCGAGCAGCACGAGCGGCTGGTGGCCTACGACCTCCAGCCGGCCCGGCGACGTCACGCTCGCGAACGCACGATGGACGATGTCGTCCCCGATCGTGGTCCCGAGGAAGGCCTCGGCGGCTGCGAGCGCCATCACAGCGTTGTCCGCCTGATGGGCACCGTGGAGCGGCAGGAAGACGTCGCGGTACTCCGCCTGTTGAGTAAAGAGCTGCAACAGACGGCCGCCGTGAGCGAGCTGGTTCCCGCGCACGCCGAAGTCGCGATCTCGCAGCACGATGGCTCCGGGCTCACGGCGTTCGAAGATCGGGCGCAGGTCGGGGTCGGTCTCGCCGAGGACGAGTGTCGCCCCGGGTCGGATGATCCCGGACTTGTCGGTCGCGATTGACGCTCTGTCGTTGCCGAGGTACTGGACGTGATCGAGGCTCACGTTCGTGATGACGGCGACGCGCCCGTCGACCACGTTCGTGGCGTCCCAGGTGCCGCCCAGGCCAACCTCGACGACCGCCGCGTCGACGGCGATCTCCGAGAACCAGTCGAACGCGGCGGCGCTCAGGATCTCGAAGTAGCTCGGCAGCTCGTCGAGGAAGTCCTCCAGGTCTGCGATGCGCGTGACGAGCCCCGCGAGCGCGTCGTCCGGTATCGGATCGGTGTCGCGGCTGATGCGCTCGTTGACCTGCTCCAGGTGCGGGCTCGTGTACGTGCCGACCGAGACGCCCGCGGCAGCGAGGAGCGTGCTCGTCATGCGCGCAACCGACGTCTTGCCGTTGGTGCCGGTGAGATGGATGACCGGGTACGCCGTCTGCGGCTCGCCCAGCAGCTGGACCAGTTGACTGATCCGCTCGAGCGTCGGCGCGGTGACACGGCGGTCCGCAGGGATCCCGACGCCGGTCTCGAGGTTCACGTGCGCGTCGAGCCAGCGCAGCGCCTCGGTGATGTTCACGTGATCACGCCGCGGGAGGTTCTGCGAGCTCGACCGCGACCGACAGCTCGGAACCGGTGCACGTCTCGAGTGACGCGACGCGTCCGGCCTCGCGAACGTCGGCGAGGCCCGGCTCGAGCGCGGCAAGACGCTCGGCGGTGTCGGTCACGATGACGCGCGCGACCTCCGCGCGCATCGACTGCTTGGCGTCGGATTTCGCCTTCCGGATGGCGCCGAGCACCTCCGACGCGACCTCGTACGCGAGCGAGGTCTCACCCTCCGACGCGAGCTCCGCAGTCGCCGGCCAAGGAGCGCGGTGGATGGACCCCTCCTGCCACCAGGACCAGACCTCCTCGGTGACGTACACGAGGAACGGCGCGAACAGGCGGAGCACCGCCGACAGCGCGGCCGCAAGGCCCGCGCGGGCCGAGCGCGCCGCCTCCTCCCCCATCGCGCCGTAGGCGCGGCTCTTCACCAGTTCGAGATAGTCGTCGCAGAAGCCCCAGAAGAAGCGCTCGACGCGTTCGAGCACTCGCGCGTAGTCGTACGCCTCGAACGCCGTTGTGCACTCGTCGACCACGGCAGCGAGCTGGCTGAGCATCGACCGGTCGATCGGCTCGGTCACGGTCGACACCGTCTCTTCACCGAGCACGCCGAGCGTGAACTTCGAGGCGTTGAGCAGCTTGATCGCGAGGCGTCGACCGACCTTCATCTGGCCCTCGTCGACCGCCGTGTCGACCCCGGGACGTCCGCTCGCCGCCCAGTAGCGGATCGCGTCCGCACCGAACCGCTCGATCGGCTCCATCGGCGTCACCACATTGCCCTTGCTCTTCGACATCTTCTTGCGGTCGGGGTCGAGCACCCACCCGTTGATGGTGGTGTCGCCCCAGGGCAGCGAGCCGTGCTCGAAGTGTGCGCGGACCACCGTGTCGAAGAGCCACGTCCGGATGATCTCCGGGCCCTGGGGGCGCAGATCCATCGGGAACGTCCGCGCGAACAGGTCGTCGTCGTCGCCCCAGCCGCACGCGATCTGGGGGGTCAGCGACGACGTCGCCCACGTGTCCATCACGTCCGGGTCGGCGATGAACCCGCCAGGCTGCCCGCGCTGCGCCTCGGTGAAGCCCGGGGGAACGTCGCTCGACGGGTCGACCGGCAGCTCGTCCTCGGTGGCGAGGAGCAGCCCGTCGTAGTCGGCCTCGCCGTCGGGGCGCACTCTGTACCAGACCGGGAACGGGACGCCGAAGAAACGCTGCCGGCTGATCAGCCAGTCGGTGTTCAGACCCTCCACCCAGGTCTCGTAGCGCGACCGCATGTGGTCGGGGTGCCAGAGCAGCTCGCGGCCACGGTCGAGGAAGACCTTGCGGAGCGCAGGCTCGCGGCCGCCATTGCGGAAGTACCACTGCCGCGAGGTGACGATCTCCAAGGGGCGCGAACCGCGCTCGTAGAACTTCACCGGGTGCGTGATCGGCTTCGGCTCACCGACGAGCGCGCCGGCCTCCCCGAGCAGCTCCACGATGCGCGCGCTCGCCTGCTTGGCCGTCTTGCCGGCGAGCTCCGCGTACGACTTGGCACCCGAGGCGTCCGACTCGATCCAGTCCGGCGTCTCAGGGACGATCCGGCCGTCGCGCCCCATCACGTTGCGCATCGGCAGTTGCAGCTCCCGCCACCACACGACGTCGGTCGTGTCGCCGAACGT
>DATBHZ010000068.1:0-14021 GCA_036557185.1 Acidimicrobiia bacterium
CCACGATCAGCTCCGGAGCTTCGGACGCGAGCGGCGCCAGCCACTGCACCAGGAGGAACTTGCTGACGCCGAGCTGGCTGCCCGTCTCGACGAGTGACTCCGCGAAGTTGTCGGCGCACAGCAGGATCACGGCCGCGGCGAACACGAACATCAAGACGATCAGGATGCGGCGCGTGCGCTGGGGGAGTGCGCCGATGAGCTCCGCCGGACCGACCAGATCGGGCGTGTCGGCGGGCGCCCGCGTGAGCCGCCACAAGTATGCGAGAAAGATCGCGATCAGCACGGCGGAGTCGGCGAGTGTGATCGTGTGCTTGAACGGCAGGGTCAGCGAGTACGCGGTTGCGATCAGCAAGAAGGCGATCTCGATCGAGTGCGTCCGCTCGAGGTGCACCTCGGTGTCGACCTCGCCCTCGTAGTGCTCGCGGTCCGCGATCCTGCGCATCTTCCACGCCGCGAGGAACACGACGAGGGACCAGCCCACTCCGATGAGGAGCCGATTGCCGCCCGTCATGTTCGCGAGGGCCAGCGGTGCGTACTGGTGCGGGTCCTTCCCTGCCTTCCAACTGAAGACGAAGTCGACCGCGTACTCGGGAAGGACCGCGATCAGCGCGAGGAGCGCCAGGGCGAGACCCTGCGAGACGTCGAGCTGGACGACCTCCGCAGCCCACGCAAGGAGGAACGCCGAGCCGACCACGGCCAATCCGTAAAGGGCTGCTGCGATCCAGGGCTCGGGATGGAGTCCTGCGATGCGCGCCACCAGCCCGGGGACCGTGAGCGCCACCGCCAAACCGATCGCTGTCAGCTTGCCGCGCGAACGTGCGATGCGTTGGCTCGGCACTGTCGAAGCCTACGAGCGAGCGCTCCGAGCCCGACGTTTCGGGCCCCGGCTGACAGGGAATGTTTCTCGACGAAATCCCAGGTCGCAGGGCCCACCGGGCGTCAAAGGGCCCATCGTGTGTGGCTCAGGTCTGTGGGAATACATGCCGAAACTGTCCCGTTACCCGGTTCTGACCGGGTGGCTCGGTCCTTACTGATCATGACGATTACCGAATTGGCTCCGAATGTGAATGCCGGCTGGCGTCAGCAAGCACGCTGTCGCGGCGTCGACCCCGAGATCTTCCATCCGCGGGAGGACGAAGAGGCCGACGAGGCGAAGGCGATCTGTGCGCTGTGCCCGGTGCGCGAGGCCTGCTTGGAGCACGCCCTGACCGCCCGCGAGAAGTACGGCGTCTGGGGTGGACTGACCGAGCGTGAGCGCCGACGCGTGCTCCGCCGTCGCCGTCGCTCGGCGTAAGGCAACCTCCGGGGAAGCGCGGAGCGGCGCGTCCCTCTCCCTGCTGAGCGCAGCTTTCGACCGCTCGACGGGGCCGATTTCCCGGAGGGTCGGCAACTAGGCTGATCGCGCCATGGACTTCGACCTGTCGCCGGAGCTCGACGAGCTCCAGGCCACGGTGCGCAAGCTCGCCCAGGAGCGCGTCGCCCCGCGTGCCCGCGAGATCGACACCAGCGAGCAGTATCCCGAGGACCTCTTCGAGCTCTTCGTCGAGACGGGGCTCACGAGCCTGTGCATCCCTGAGGAGTACGGCGGCTCGGGCGCCGGGATCCTCGGCCTGGCCATCGCCATCGAGGAGATCGCCAAGTACTCGAATGCAGCGGCGCTGATGCTGCTGCTCACCCGCCTGCCGACCGGCCCGGTGCTCATCGCGGGGAACGAAGAGCAGAAACACACGTACCTCACCCCGATCGCCGAGGGCACGCAGCGAGCGGCCTTCGGTCTCTCCGAGCCCCAGGCGGGCAGCGATGTGATGGGGATGCGCACCAAAGCGGTGCAGGACGGCACGGACTGGATCATCTCCGGGACGAAGTGCTGGATGTCGGGCGTCGTGCAGGCGGACTGGTACTGCGTGTTCGCCAAGACCGGTCCACCCGAGTCGCGTGCGCACGACAGCATCACGGCGTTCATCGTCGACCGGTCGAGCCCCGGGCTCTCCGTCGGCCGCACGGACAAGAAGATGGGTGTCAAAGGGGTCGACACCGGCGAGCTGCTGCTCGACGAGGTGCGCGTCCCCGCCCGGAACATCCTCGGCGACGTCGGCGGCTTCCAGCTCTGCATGCTCGGTCTCAACGCGATGCGGCCCATCGTCGCGGCGCGCGGGATCGGGCTGTCCGAAGGCGCGCTCATGTACGCCGTGGAGTACGTGAAGCAGCGCGAGGCGTTCACCAAGACGATCGCCGACTTCCAAGGTATCCAGTGGAAGATCGCGGAGCTCGCCACCGAGATCGAGGCGGCGCGCCTGCTCACGTACCGCGCCGCATGGATGGCCGACCGCGGTCAGTTCACCCGCGAGTACGTGCCCTACCTCTCGATGTGCAAGTACTACGCGACCGAGCTCGCGGTGAAGGTGTCGAACCACGCGCTCCAGATGCTCGGCGCGGCAGGGTATATGCAGGACCACCCGATGGAGCTGTACTACCGCGACGCGAAGCAGCTCACGATCGTCGAGGGAACCTCGCAGGTGCAGCTCGGCCTGATCGCACGCGGGGTGCTCGACCATCACCTGTGGTGGGACTGATGGCTGACGAAGCGTTCGCGTGGGGCGACGTCCTCGCGCCGCTGATGCGGCGGGAGGACCTGCCGTCCGGCGTCGTGGAGGAGGCGATGGCAGCGATCCTCCGCGGGGAGGCGACCGACGCGCAGATCGGCGCGTTCGGAACGCTCTTGAGGGCCAAGGGGGAGACGCCTTCGGAGCTCGCGGCCCTCGTCCGCACGATGCTGCGCTTCGCGCCCGAGGTCCCCGCGGCCGCGGGAACGGGGCCGCTCATCGACACGTGCGGCACCGGTGGCGACCGATCGCACACCGTCAACATCTCGACGGTCGCGTCGTTGGTCATCGCAGGCTCCGGGGTGCGCGTTGCCAAGCACGGCAACCGCGCCGCTTCGTCGTCGAGCGGGTCCGCCGACCTGTTCGAAGAGCTCGGCGTCGCGATCGATCTGAGCCCCGAGGCCGTCGTGCGCTGCATCGACGAGACGGGCATCGGGTTCTTCTTCGCGCAGCGCTTCCATTCGGCGCTGCGCTTCGTGGGCCCGGCGCGCCGTGAGGTGGGCGTCGCGACGACGTTCAACTTCCTCGGTCCATTGGCGAATCCTGCTGGAGTGTCGCGGCAGGTCATCGGCGTGTCGGATCCCGCGATGGCGGACCGGATGATGCTCACGCTGGCCGAGCTGGGGCGTGAGCGTGCGATGGTCTTCTTCGGGCACGATGGCCTCGACGAGCTCACCACCACCGATGTGTCGACCTTGCGCGAGCTGCGCGGGGGGTCGATCACTCGTTCGGTGATCGAGCCGCTCGACTACGGCATCCCGCGCGCCACCGCCGAGAGCCTGCGCGGCGGCAGCCCCGGCGAGAACGCGGCCAGCGCCCGCAAGGTCCTCGGCGGCGAGGCCGGCCCGGTGCGCGACGTGGTCGTCCTGAACGCTGCCGCGGCGCTCGTGGTGGCCGATGCAGCCGCTGACATTGCCGAAGGGGTCGAGCAGGCAGAGGCATCGATCGATTCGGGTCGTGCAGCTGCAACACTCGATGCTCTGGTGAAGGTGTCCCGTGCCGCGCAGAGCTCGGAGGCCGGTTAGTGGCAACGGCATTGCAGTGCCCGAAGTGCGGCCACAAGCACCGCTTGTCGACGCTGAGCGGCGACGCGATGTTCACGTGCTCGGAGTGCGGGCAGACGCTCAAGACGCCCGAGCCCTACCAGGCGGGCCCCCCGCAGCATGCGCCCCGCACCAACGGCAATCACTCCTCGGCGAGCCCCGCTCCGTCGACGGCGAGCTCACCCGCTCCTTCGCCTCCGCCCCGCGCGACCAAGCCCGCGCCGCCTAAACCGGCCGTGCCGCCGGTCGCCAGCCTTCCGCTGCGCATCCTGGCGTGGGTGGTCGCGATCGTGGTCGGTGGCCTGGTACTCCGCGCGCTCGCGCGGATGACCGGAGTGTTCACCAGCTCCAGCGTCATCGACCTGGTGACCGGGTCCGGTTGGGAGCGGTACGTACGCGTGCTCATCCTCGTGCCGATCTGGGCGCTCTTCGCCACCGTGCTCGCGACGCTGCTCATCGAAGGGCCGCGATGGTGGATGGCCCGCAAACGCGGCGTCAGTACCACAGCTGCGCGCGACGAGCCGGCGCGAGGCGGAGCAGGCTCGCCGCGCCTCCAGCCGATCCCGCCTGTTCGGCGCAGCGGTGGCGACCGCGAGCCGGTGCCGTCACGCACGCTCACGCACGTCGACCCGAGACCTCCGCGCCGGGAGCCGGGCGATCAGCGACCGCGGCGGATCCCGCGCCGCGACGTCGGCTCGTAGCTCGGCAGCGCACCCCCGAGCGGTAGCGTCGGGGCGCCCGATACCTCGAGGAGACGGGCGCGCCCACTCCCGATCTCGGTCTCGAGCCAGCGAGCAACGACCCTCAGCTCGTCGTGATAGCGGCGATCGGTGCGCACGGCGGCCGCGCCGAGTGGCTGCGGAAGGGTGCCGTCGTCGAGGTCGAGCAGACCGTGGCACAGCGTGACGACGCCCTGCTCGGTGCCGATGTGCATCTCTCCGCTCGCGGCCAGCCAATCGAGGTTCTGCTGGCGCGCCAGCACGCGGGTGAGCAGCGCCAAACGATCGCGCGCGAGGGCGGCTTCCTCGAAGCGCTCGTCGCGGGCGAGGCTGTGCATGCGCTGTTCGAGCGGGTCGAGCAGCGCGCGTGGCTCGACGGTGAGCCCTCGCACGACCTGCGCGACAACGTCGGCATACTCCGCTTCGGTGGTGACGCCACGGCACGGGCAGCAGGCGACACCGAGCTGAGCAGAGGTGCAGCCGCTCGCGCACTCGATCACCGCCTTCTTGCTCACGCGCTTTTGGCACCGCCGGATGCGTGACGCCGACTCGATCGCCTCGCGCAGACGGTGCGCAGCTGCCGCCGAGTGCAGCGCGCCGACATAGAGGGCATCGTCGTCGCGCACGTCGCGCACCACGGACAGCCTGGGGAAGCGCTCGCCGAGCGTGAGCTTGAGGTACGCATAGCTCCGCCAGCCCTTGCCTCGCCGGTTGAACCGCGGCTCGAGCTCGCGGATGAGCCGGGCCTCTCGCACCGATGCCTCGAGGTCGTCGGTGCACACGGTCCAGTCGATGCTCTGCGTCTCGCGCAGGAGCTGCGGTACCTTGCGCCGGTCGTCGGACCCGAAGTAGCTGCGCACCCGCGAGCGCAGGTTCGTCGCCTTGCCGACGTACAGCACCCGGCCCGCCCGGTCTTTGAACAAATAGACGCCGGGCAGACGTGGAAGGCGTGCGGTGAGCCGCAGCTTGCCGGCCGATGGGTGGGCGCGGATCGTGGGCAGCTCGAGCAGGTCGTCGAGACCCAGGACGCCAAGGGTCCCGGCTCGTTCGAGCAGGCCGTGGAGCACCTCCGCGGTCGCACGCGCGTCGTCGAGCGCACGGTGGCACGGCTCGGCGATCACGCGGAAGTGACGCGCGAGCGTGGCGAGCCGGAGGTCGGGAACCTCGTCGCGCACGAGGCGGCGGGCCAGCCCGAGCGTGTCGACGATGCGATGCCCGAGGCGCGCGTACCCGGCGCGTGTGAGCGCTGCGTTCAGGAACCGCGTGTCGAAGCCAACGTTGTGCCCGACGATCACCGCCCCACCGATGAACTCCAGCAGCGGCGGCAGCACCTCGTCGATGGGAGGCGCAGGCAAAAGCATCGCCTCGGTGATCCCGGTCAGCACGGTGATGTAGCGGGGGATCGGTACACCTGGGTTGACAAGCGTCTGGAACGTTCCCAAGCACTCGCCCGCGCGGTACTTCACCGCGCCGACCTCGGTGATCTCGCACTCCGCCGGTGACGTTCCCGTCGTCTCGAGATCGAGGACGACGAACGTGACGTCGGAGAGGGGGGTGCCGAGCTCGTCGAAGCTAACCTGCGCAGGGCGGGAGCCGGAGAGCATGGCGCCGTAGCGTAGCGAACACGTGTTCGCCATCGTGGGACCCGTCGAAAGGCGCCTCGAAGGAGCACTGGCCGAGTTGGAGCCCACCGCTGTACCGCCCAGGTACCGCTGCGCGGCGTGCGGGAACGTCACCCGCTTCGACGTGACGGTCCGCCGGCGGACCAAGGAGTTCCGTCACTTCACGATCGGCGGCGAGATGAGCGTCGACGACGTCGAGGTCCAGGAGGAAGTGGTCGAGCATGTCTCGTGCCGCTGGTGCGGCGCGAGCGGTGAGCAGATCGAGGAGCAGGTGCGAGCCGAGCCGCTCGAGGGCCGGCAGGCCTGAGGCGGCCGCTACTCGCCGAGCAGCTGCACGACGACCTTGCGGCTCCGGGGCCGGTCGTCGAAGTCCACGCACACGATCTTCTGCCAGACGCCGAGCACCAGCTCGCCTCGGGAGAACGGGATCGTCACCGACGGCCCGATGAGTGCTGCCCGTGCATGGGAATGGCCGTTGGTGTCGGCGTTGCGGGAGTTGTGCTCCCACGGATCCGACTCCGGCGCGAGGCGCTCGAGCACGGTGTTCAGGTCGGCGTTGCACCCGGGCTCGAACTCGATCGTCGTCATCCCGCACGTCGAGTGCGCCACGAAGACCGTGCACAGCCCGTCGTGAAGGCCCTGGTTGTCGACGCACTTCTGCGCGAACGCGGTGAGATCGACCACCTCTCCGTCGCCCTGGGTGTCGAGGGTCAGCTCGTCGTAGCGGGCTTGCATGCGAGCCCGATCCTACCGGTGGTGCACCTGGGGGTAGGAACGCCCGGGAGCGGCAGGTCAGGGCGGGCCGGGGTTGTTGTCACACCCCGGCGCGATCCTCCGACGAGGAGAAGGGGGACTCGTCAGCATGACCGACCGGGAAGACCAGGATCACGGGAACCTCGGGTGCAACCCGGGTGACCACGAGACCAGCAGCCGAGACACCGGCTACACCATCGATTGCGCCAGCTGCGTGATGCACGACACGGCAGCGTGCGACGACTGCATCGTGTCGTTCATCGTTACACGCGAGCCGGGCGATGCGGTCGTGATCGACGTCGCGGAGGAGCGAGCGGTCCGTTGGTTCCAGAGCGCGGGACTCGTCCCGTCGCTCCGGCACGTCAGTCGTCTTTGAGCGCAACCGCGTTGGGCGTGACGTTCATCTTCGGCGTGTAGCTCTCGGCCTCGACATCGCGCGCCGCGTGCGGGAACTTCGCGTGCAGGGTCTCGACGCAGCTCGGGCACGTCCCGGCGAACCGCATCTCGGCAACTTCCCCGCACCGCATGCACGTCAGCATCGACATCGCAGCCTCACTCGTCGTGTCTCGTCGTCAGTTCCAGACGACCGGAAGGGCCATCGGGGCGCGGAACACGACCCCGGAGATCGAAGGTACCTCGGCGGCGGGGTCGGCACGGAGACCCGGCAGGCGATCGAGCAGCTTGCTGATCACAACGCGCGTCTCGAGGCGAGCGAGGTGCATGCCGAGGCACATGTGCGGTCCGAACGCGAACGCGAGGTGCTGCTTCGGCGGCCGGGAGATGTCGAAGCGCTCGGGGTCGGTCCAGTAGCGCTCGTCGTGGTTGGCCGATCCCATGTTGACGATGACCATCGAGCCGGCCGGGATCTCAACGCCCTCGACCACGGTGTCGCGCGTCGCCCTCCGAGGGATCTGGAGCAGCGGCGGCTCCCAACGCAGCCCTTCCTCGATTGCCTGCGGCATCAGCGCGCGGTCGCTCCGGAGCGCGTCGAGCTGGTCGGAGTTCGTCAGCAGCCCGACCAGGAGATTGCTCGACGACCGGTAGGTCGTCTCGGCTCCGGCCGGGAGCAGCAGACGCAGGAACGCGAAGATCTCTTCGTCGGTGAGGTGCTGGCCGTCGAGCTCGGCCGCCGCGAGCATGCTCATCAAGTCGTCCGCGGGTGCCGCTCTGCGCTCGCGGAGGATGCCGCCGAAGTACTCGCCAAGTGCCCGCGAGGCCGCGAGCCCGCGCTCCATGTCGAACCCGACGCTGATGATCTCCACCGCGAGGCGGTGGAACTCCGGCACGTCCTCCCGCGGCAGCCCGAGCAGGCGTGCAATGACATTGACGGGGAACGGGAACGTCAGCTCCCGGACGAGCTCCGCGTGGCCGCGGTCCTCGAACGCGTCGATGTGCTCGTCGACGATCGGTGCGATCGCCTCGACCTCCCAGCGCTCCAGCGTGGTGCGGCTGAACGCCTGCTGGACGATCGCCCGATACGTGTGGTGCTCGGGCTCGTCCATCTCGAGGATCGTGTGGCCCATCACCGGGCCCATGAAGTCCTCGTACGACCTGGAGGAGAACGTCTCGTTATCGCGCAGGACCTGTTGCACGGCATCGAAGCCGTACGCGATGAACAGGGCCGGAACGTTGCCGAAGTTCTCGACGCTGGCGAACTCGATCTCCGCCGAGTCGAGGACGATCTCCTCGCGCAGCACGGCTCCTCGGGCGCGTGCGAGCGCGAAGTCCGGGTAGGGGTTCTCGATCACCCCGATACCGGCCGCCATGTTGAACTGCTCGAAGGGGTCGAGCTCGGCGTCGTCGGAAGCTGTCGGAGGCATCGTCACTGACGATAGCGTCGGCCCGTTGGAGCCGCGGCGGAAGCGAACTGGGTGACATGAGCGACGGTGTGAATCTCGGGTTGCTGATCCTCAGGGTGTCGGTGGGGATCGTGATGATCGCCCACGGGTACAACCACGTGTTCCGCGGCGGCAAGATCAAGGGCACCGCCGGATGGTTCGCGAGCCTCGGGATGAAGCCCGGGGTCCTCCACGCGTGGCTGGCCAGCCTTACCGAGCTCGGTGCCGGCGTGCTGCTCCTCCTCGGGCTGCTGACACCGCTCGCGGCGGCCGGTGTCGTCGGCGTGATGCTCGTGGCGCTCATCATCAACCACTTGAAGAACGGCTTCTTCATCTTCCGGCCGGGCGAGGGCTACGAGTACGTGATGACGCTCTGTCTCGTCGGTTTCGCGATCGCAGCGCTCGGTGCAGGGGAGTGGTCGCTCGACCACGCCTTCGGCATCGACTGGACCGGATGGACGGGGCTGCTCATAGCGGCGATCGCAGGTGGCGGCGGCGCACTCCTCCTGCTCGCCGTGTTCTGGCGCCGGGAGGCGAAGGCCGCCTCAACCGGCTGAGCCGGCGCGCGCCTTCTCGATCGCCTCGACCAGGAGAGGGAGCGCGGCTCGCCAGTCGGCGACGATCCCGACGTCTGCTCCCTGGAAGACGAGCGCGTCGGGCGCGCTGTTCACGGCGATGACCGTCTCGGCCGCGCGCACACCGATCATGTGATTGAACTTCCCGCTTGCGCCGATCGAGACGTAGATGCGCGGCGTGATGCTCCTGCCCGTGATCCCGACCTGGCGCGAACGGGGCATCCATCCCTTGTCGGTGACCTTGCGCGTCGCGGCGAGCTCGGCCCCGAGTGCCTCGGCGAGCGGCTGGAGCGCCGGGTATTCGTCGGGAGGTACCGCTTGGCCGACACCGATGACGGCGCTCGCCTCGGCGAGCACGTCGATGTCGTCGTCGCGAGTGCGCGCCAGGATCTCGACGCGGCCGCGAGTGCTCCAATCCTGCGCGGTGACGGCGGCCGTGTGCGTGCGCGGCGCGAAGTGCGGAAGCATCCCCGGTCGGACGGTGGCCATCTGGATCGGTGACGCCGCACTGATCGCGGCGATGAGCTGCCCGCCGAACGCGGGCTTCCACGCGAGGAGCCGGTCGCCGTCGAGCTCGAGGTCGATCGCGTCACCGGTGAGGCCTGCCTCGAGCGCGGCAGCAGCGCGCGAAGCGACCTCGCGTCCCCACGCGGTGCTGGGCGCGATGATCGCCCACGGCTCGGCGACGGTTGCCCAGCCGACGACGGCTCGCGCGATGTCCTCCTCGACCAGTGCGCCATCGGCTGCAACGACCTCGTCCGCGCCCCAGCTCCCGAGCTCGCGCGGATCGGCGTCGCCGGTTACGAATCCGGTCACCCGGGCTCCGTCGATCTGCGCGGCGGCGCCGAGCAGCTCCCGCGTGAGCGCTGCGCGCGAGGGTTCGACCAGCACGGCGATTGTCCGGGTGGCGTCGACGCGCGACGCGGGGACGACACCGCCCATCCCGGGCCCGTCGCCGGCATCGTCCAGGGCACTGCGTTCGATCAGCAGGTCGACCGCGCGCGCGACCTGCACGTCGATCGGGTCGTCCGGGTCGGTCAACCGGAGTCGTGCGGACTCGATGACGCGCACCGGCCCCACCGAGGTGGGGCTCGCGGCGGTGCCCCAGCGGCCGTGCCCGAGATCCGCCGCGGTGACAAGCGTGATGAGCTCCGGATCGACGGCCGCTCTTCCTTCGGGATCGACCTTGCACGGGTCGATCAGCCGCTCGGCGGTCGAGAGCACAGCGGGGAGCGCGACGCGCGCCTGCATCCAGCCGTCGTCGTGCTCGCACCGCACGTCTGCGATGCGATCGCTGACCGAGAGGTGACGAACGCCGGTGGCGAACGGCAGGTCGAGGAGCTCCGCCAGTTCGGGGCCGACCTGTCCGGTGTCGGCGTCGACGGAGTTCCGTCCGGTGAGGACGAGATCGAATTCGCCTTCCCGCTCGAGGGCGCGTGCGAGGGCCTTCGCGGTCGCCAGCGTGTCGGATCCCGCGAACGCCTGGTCCGACACCAGGACACCGCGGATCGAGACACCGCGTTCGATGCCCCAGGCGATCGCCTCGCGCAGCGTGTCGTCCGCGGTGGAAGGCCCGAGCGTGAGGACGACGACCTCGCCGCCGTGCTCGGCCGCAAGGTGCACGGCCTCCGCGACCGCGCGTCGGCAATAGGGGTTCATCTCGAGGTCGAGGCCCTCGCGCACGAGCCTCCCGTCCGCGCCGAGCGTCATCTCGTCGAAGGCCGGGATCTGCTTGACGAGGGCCGCGATCCGGAGGCTCATCGTGCCCAAGCTAGTGGGATTTCGCTCTTTGCTGACTAACGTGTCAGGTCCATGGCAGCGCGCGAAGCAGTCATCGTCGACACCCTCCGGACACCGATCGGCAAGCGCAAGGGCCGCCTGGCCGGCTGGCATCCGACGGACCTGTTGGGCTTCACGCTGCGAGGCCTGCTCGAGCGCACGCGAGTTGATCCGGGAACGATCGACGACGTGGTCGGCGGATGCGTGACCCAGTCTGGTGAACAGGGTTGCAACGTGACGCGTAATGCATGGGTCGCGGGCGGGCTGCCGTGGCACGTTCCGGCGACGAGCGTCGACAGGCAGTGCGGCTCCTCGCAACAGGCAGCGCACTTCGTCGCGCAGGGCGTGATCGCAGGCGCGTACGACCTCGCGATCGCGTGCGGCGTGGAGTCGATGACGCGCGCGCCGATGTCGACGAACGCACGCGGCGGGACGGGTCCGTTCTCACAGGCGTTCCTGCGCGAGACGAACAACACGCTGGGCATCCAGTTCTGGGTCGCGCAGGTCCTCGCCGACAAGTTCGGTGTCACCCGCGACGAGATGGACTCGTTCGCGCTCGAGAGCCATCGCCGCGCAGCGCAGAACACGGACGACGGCTTCTTCGAGCGCGAGATCCTGCCCGTGCCGATTCGCGACGCGGAAGGTCGCGAGACGGGCGAGATCATGACCACCGACGAGGGCATTCGGCGCGGCGGGACCATGGAGTCCATGGCGGCCCTCCAGCCTGCGTGGGAATCGGCCGACCAGCCGGCGCCGGACATCACCGCTGGGAACTCGTCGCAGATGAGCGACGGTGCGTCGGCGATGCTCATCGCCGATCGTGGGACGGCGGAGAAGCTCGGACTCCCTGTCCGGGCGCGCTTCGTGCACTTCGCTGTCGCGGCGGAGGATCCGGTCCTCGTGCTCTCGGCGCCGAACCCCGTGACGCGCAAGCTGCTGGCGCGCACGGGGATGAAGGTCGACGAATTCGACGCCGTGGAGTGCAACGAGGCCTTCGCGGCGATCACCTTGATGTGGGCCAAGGAGTTCGACCCGGACATGGCCAAGCTCAACCCGCGCGGTGGCGCGATCGCGCTCGGCCACCCACTCGGCGCGAGCGGTGTGCGGCTCATGACGACGATGCTCAACCACCTCGAGGCAAGCGGCGGGCGCTTCGGCTTCCAGACGATGTGCGAGGGTGGCGGACAGGCGAACGCGACGGTGATCGAGCGGCTGCCTTGATTCGCTCGTGCTGACGATCGAGTCCGAACGCGCCGCGCTCGCGGCGCTCCGGCGGGTACGCCGACGCCGCCGCTTGCGTGAGACGGACTGGATCGAGGTCCTCTACAAGGCGTACACCGCGGCGCTGATCAGTCTCGGCGCGCTGGTCGCGCTGGCCTTGGTTGTCGGTGACGGGAAGCTCTCGCACACCGGTGTGCACGATCTCGAATCTCGTGCGCCGGCGCTCATCGGGCTCTTCGTGGCGGTCGGCGTCGGGCTCGGCCTCCGTTCGGGGGCGCGTGGCGGCCCGCTCGCGCTCGAGGCTGCCGAGGTGCACCACGTGCTGCTCGCCCCGATCGAGCGCGGCGTCGTCTTCCGCCAGCATGCGTACCGCCAGTTCCGCGGGCTCCTGCTCTTCGCCGTGGTCGGTGGCGGATTGACCGGCCTGCTCGTGTCCCAGCGCATCCCGAACGTCACGGGCGCGTCGGCAGCAGGGTGGATCGCCGCCGACGCGGCGACTGCGGTCCTCATGGTGTTGGCGATCTGGGGCGCAACGCTTGTCGCGTCAGGGCACCGACTGGCACCGCTCGTCGCGCTCGTGATCGGCGTCGTCCTCGCGCTCTGGTCCCTCGCCGACGTGCTCGCAGGACGCATCACCTCACCCGCGTCGATGCTGGGGGCACTCGCCGTGTGGCCGCAGGAGGTCCGCCTGGTTGCGCTTGTGGGCGTGGTGCTCGCGCTTGCTGTGCCCGTGCTCGGCGTGCTCGGCGTGGGCGGGACGTCGATCGAGGAGTGCCGGCGCCGGTCGGGCCTCGTCGGCGCGATGCGCTTCGCCGCGACCGTGCAGGACATGCGCACGGTCATCGTGCTCCACCGCCTGCTGTCCCAGGAGAACACGAGGAGCCGCCCGTGGTTCGTGCTCCCACCACGCCCGGGCGCGGGCGGCGCGTTCTGGCGGCGCGACTGGTTCGGGGTCCTGCGATGGCCCGTCGTCCGCGCGGGCCGGGTGGTCGGGCTGGTCGTCCTCGCCGCGCTGGCGACCTACGGCGCATGGCGGGGGACCACCCCGCTCGTCGTCCTCGCAGGCCTGGCCCTGTTCATCGCGGCGCTGGACTGCGTCGAGCCGCTGGCGCAGGAGCTCGACCATCCCGACATCGGTCGCGGCGTCCCCGCCGAGCGGGGCGCGCTCTACATCGGGCACCTGATGGTGCCGACCATCGTGATGGTCTGCGTTTCGGTGCTCGCCCTCGCCGTCGTCGCCGCCATCGACCCGGCGCCCGGCGTTGCCGCCGTTGGCGCGATCACGATCGTGCCGGTCGCGATCGCAGCGGTCGCGGGTGCCGCAGCTTCCGTGGTGCTCGGTACGCCCAACCTCGCGGCCGCCGCGGCCCTCGGGAGCGCCGAGTTCGCGACCATGTACGTCGTCGCCCGTCAGGCGTTCCCACCGATCCTCGTGATCCTCTCGCTAGCTCCGGTCGTGGCCGCTCGCGCCGCGGTGAACGCGCATGTTGATCCGTTCGGCGTCGCGGTCTGGGCGGCGTTGCCCGCGATCCTGATCTCCGGCATCGTCATCACGGTCGTGCGAAACCTGCGGTGGAAGACATGAAGCCCGTCGTCGCGCGCGGCTTGCACAAGGAATACGACGAGGTCACCGCACTCCGGAACTTCTCGCTCTCGGTCGCGCCGGGCGAGCTGGTGGCGCTCGTCGGGCACAACGGGTCGGGGAAGTCCACGTTCCTGCGGATCGCGGCCGGCCTGCTCGACCGCACCGACGGCGAGATCCTGCTTGCCGGCCACGAGCCCGGCTCGATGGAGGCGCGGCGCGAGGTGTCGTTCATCCCGGACGACCCTGTCCTCTACGACGACCTCACGGTCAACGAGCACATCGA
>DATBHZ010000069.1:0-30581 GCA_036557185.1 Acidimicrobiia bacterium
CGCCGTCCTGGGCAGCCTCGCCGCCTCGAAGTACGCGAGCTCGCTCAGCAGCGTGCTGCACCTCGTCCCCGCGGCCGACCATGCCAAGGCGACCAGCTCCATCGCGGGAGCCATCCAGGTCGCGCAAGGACTCCCGGCGAGCGCTGCCCGAACGGTGACGCTGGCCGCGCAGCAGGCGTGGGTCGACGGCATCCAGCTGGCGGTGATCGTGGGCGCGGTCCTGTCGACGATCGCCGCGGTCATCGTCTGGCGATTCCTTCCGCACTCGCTCGCACCCGAGAGCGCTCTGCACGGCCCGGTCGAAGCGATGGAGGAGGCAGCGGAGCTCGGGATCGCGGGGGTCCCGCCCGCCTTCGCCGACCAAGAGCCCGAGCCGTCCGAGGTCGTCTCACCATGACCACTCGCGCGATCGAGCCCGAGCACGACGTGCCCGCCGGCCTCGACCCGCGCCGCTGGGTCACGCTCGTCATCGTCATCTTCTCGGTGCTGATCGTCGCGCTCGACACGACGGTGCTCACCGTGTCGCTCCCCACCATCCTGCGCGACCTCGACACCACGCTGCCCAGCCTGCAGTGGGTCATCACCGGCTACTCGCTCACCTTCGCCAGCCTGCTCGTCATCGGCGGCCGGCTCGCAGACCTGTTCGGCGCTCGGCGCATGTTCATCATCGGCGCCGCGCTGTTCGGTCTCGGTTCGCTCATCGCATCGCTGTCGACCAACGTCCCGATGCTGGTGCTCGGCGAAGCGTTCGTCGAGGGCGTCGGAGCTTCCCTCATGATGCCGGCGACGCTCGGGATCCTTTCCACGACCTTCCAAGGCCACGAGCGCGCGACCGCGTTCGCGATCTGGGGCGCGACCGCCGGGGCCGCAGTCGCGTTCGGCCCGGTGCTGGGTGGTTGGCTCACCACCGACTACTCGTGGCGATGGGCGTTCCGCATCAACGTCTTCATCGTTCCGGTTGCGATCCTCGGCGCGCTGCTCTTCATGCGTCGGTCACGCGGCACGCGGGGCACGGAGCGCATCGACGTTCCGGGCGCGTTGCTGGTCGCCGCCGGGATGTTCCTGCTCGTCTTCGCGCTGAGCGAGGGCGAGACCTACGGCTGGTGGCGGTCGCTCAAGTCGCTCACGATCGGAGGCGCCCACCTCTGGCCAAGATCCATGCCCGTGTCCGTCGTGCCCATCGCGACGGTGCTCGCCGTGGCGTGCCTGTGCGCGTTCGTCCTGCTCGAGCGCCACAAGGAGCGAACCGGGAGCGATCCGCTCTTCGAGTTCGGCCTGCTCCGTTTCCTGACCTTCCGGTACGGCCTCATCACGACCTTGGTGCTGGCCATGGGACAGCTCGGTTTCCTCTTCGTGCTGCCGGTGTTCCTCCAGGACGCGCGCCACCTGTCGGCGATCGAGAACGGGATCTGGCTCGTGCCGTCGGGGCTGGCCATCATCGTGGGGACGCAGATCGGAGCGCGCTTGACGCGCACCATCGGCGTCACGAACGTCGTACGCGTCGGTCTGCTCCTCGAGGCGCTCGGCCTCGTCGCGCTCGCCGCGGCCATCCGACCGACGCTCACCTTCCTCGAGCTGCTCCCCGGTCTGCTCGTGTTCGGCATCGGCCTCGGGTTCGCCGGCTCGCAGCTCACGAACGTCATCCTCTACGACATCCCGGGTCCGCGCGCCGGGGCTGCGAGCGGGGCCAACACCACCGTCCGGCAGCTCGGAGCCGCGCTGGGCATCGCTGTCATCGGCACGCTGCTCACCACCGAGACCACGCGCAACGCCATCTCAGGCCTGCGTCATGCGGCCAGCTTGCCCGAAGTCATCCGAACGCGCGCGATCGCGGCGGTGCATTCGGGAGGTGTGAGCTTCACACCGCCACGCGGCACCTCACCGGTCCACATGGCGACGCTGCAGCACCTGCTGACCGACGCCGTGACCGACGGCACGCGCGCCGCATTGCTGTTCGCAACGTTCGTTGTCATGATCGGCGCCGGCCTCAGCTTCCTCATTCCGAGGATCCATCCGACGCCACCGGAGGAGCCTCCCGACGAGGAGCTCGCGGAGAGCCTCGACGCACTCGGGCCGTTGACGAGCGCTGGTGTCGAGCCCATGGCTCCCACTTCCTCTGGCTGACACCGGCACGGCGCGAGCATTGGCCATGCGGATCGGCGTGGTCATCCTCCCGGACCGGCCGTGGCGCGAAGCCGAGCCTCTCTGGCGCCGCGCCGAAGAGCTTGGGTTCGCGCACGCGTGGACGTACGACCACCTGGCTTGGCGGGAGCTTCGCGACGCGCCGTGGTTTGGTGCGATGCCGACGCTGACGGCAGCCGCGACCGCGACGGAGCGCATCCGTCTCGGTCCGCTCGTCACCTCTCCGAACTTTCGTCACCCCGTATCGCTCGCGCGTGAGCTGATCGCGCTCGACGACATCTCGGCGGGAAGGCTCGAGCTCGGGATCGGCGCCGGTGGTGAGGGGTGGGACGCGGTGATGCTCGGCGGCCCACCGTGGTCGCGTCGCGAACGCGCAGACCGGTTCGACGAGTTCGTCGTGCTGCTCGACGAGCTGCTCCGCAACCCCGAGACGACACGATCGGGGGCGCACTACTCCGCGTACGAGGCGCGCACGTATCCCGGCTGCGTCCAGGAGCCACGCGTCCCGTTCGCCGTCGCGGCGAGTGGCCCGCGAGGGTTGCGACTGGCGGCCAGGCTCGGACAGACGTGGGTGACGGTCGGCGACCCGTCGGCTCCGGGCCCGACATCGACCGGCAAGGGCTTGGGCGTCGTGCACGATCAGGTCCGCAGACTGGAGGACGCCTGCGCTGATGCCGGTCGCGACCCTGCGAGCATCCGGCGGCTCGTGCTCGCCGGCCCGCTCCTCGACGAGGGTCTCGGCTCGGCCGCGGAGTTCCACGACACCGTCGCGCGCTACGCCGAGATCGGGATCACGGACTTCGTCGTGCACTGGCCGCGAGAGACCGAGCCGTACCGGGGTGACGTCGACACCTTCGAGCAAGCGATCGCGGGAGCCGTCGACCGCGCTTGACGCACGTCACGCAAGGAGCGCGCGATAGATCCCTTCGCTCGCACTGTCGAACACGACGAAGCGGACGAGCTCGACCGACGTGGTCGCGCTGGGCACCGCGGTGAGCGCCACCTCCGCCGCTTCGTCGCTGGGATAGCCGAACACGCCGGTCGAGATGCACGGGAAGGCGACACTGCGCGCCCCGACCCGGTCTGCCTCCTCGAGCGAGCGCCGGTAACACGACGCGAGCAGCGCAGGCTCACCGCCGCCGCCGCCGTGCCACACCGGACCGACCGTGTGCACGATCCAGCGCGCCGAGAGACGAAAGCCAGGCGTCACGACCGCGTCGCCGGTGGGGCAGCCACCGAGCCCGCGGCAGTGCTCGAGGAGCTCGGGACCTGCCGCCCGGTGGATCGCGCCGTCGACGCCCCCACCGCCGAGCAGACTCGAGTTCGCCGCGTTGACGACCGCGTCCACGCGCTCCTGCGTGAGATCCCCGAAGGCCACTTCGAGCTGCACGATCGCATGGTCTCATGCCCGCGCGGGGCGTGAGAGGATCAGGCCGGAGGAAGCCATGCCGACGCGACTCGCGACCGAGGAAGAGATCGACACCTGGCACCGTGAGGGCTGGGTCCTCATCGAGGGGCTCGTCGACACCGAGGAGATCGACGAGGCGGCGGCCGACCTGCGGAAGATCTTCCCCAGCTCCGAGGAGTACCACGCCGATCCCGATGCCGCGCGCACTCGCTGGATCGGACAACCGCCGCCGTTGCGCGACGTGTTCGTGTGGCCCGACGAAGGGCCCGGGTTCCGACCCGAGCAGCACCGCTGGCGCGGTGAGTTCCCGTTCCCGGGGAGTGGCGCGCTCAATCGCATGACCGTGCACCCGTCGATCGTGGACACCGCGGAACGGCTCCTGCGCACGACCGAACTGCGCATCTACCAGACCGGAGTCGGCGCGAAGTACACGGGTGAGACGAACTACGAGCAGCCGATGCACACCGATCGCAATCACTCGTGGCTCCCTCCGCGCATGGAGGAGCCGTGGTGGCACCTGGAGTCGTTCCTGTACCTGTGCGACGTCACGCCGGGGCTCGCGCCGACCCACCTCGTGAACCTCTCCGACGCCGGCGATCGTGATCCCGGCGAGCCGCTGCTGTGGCCGGCCACGGATCCGGAGATCTACCGCGTCGAGCGCCCGGCCGCAGGCGTCCGCGGGTCGCTCCTCGCGTACCGGTCCGACGTCTGGCATCGCGCGGTGGACCTCACGGAGCCGAACGGCGCGCGCTTCCTCCTCAACGTGAGCTTCCGGCACGCCGGCCACGACTGGTTCGGCTTCCACACCGCGCAGTCCCGCGCCACGTCCCCGCATTGGGTCGCGCTCGTCGAAGGTTGCACCCCGCGCGAGCTGGAGCTGTTCGGCTTCCCGGTCCCGGGCCATCCGATCTGGACGGAGGAGCTGATCGACGCGACGCAGCGGCGCTACCCGAAGCTCGACCTCGACCCCTGGAGGAAGGCCACCGTCGCGCAATGAAGCTCGTCGTCATCATGGGCGTTGCCGGCAGCGGGAAGTCGACCGTCGGCCGGCGTCTCGCCCGTGAGCTCGGCGTCGAGTTCGTCGATGCCGACGACCTGCACACCGACGCCGCAAAGGAGCGCATGCACCAAGGACTTCCCCTCGACGACGCGATGCGCCGGCCTTGGCTCGACCGCCTGCACGCGCTGCTGGCTGCGCACGAGGGTACGGGCGTCGTCGCGGCCTGCTCCGCGCTCAAGCACTCCTATCGCGACGAGCTGACGGGAGATCTGCCCGACGTCGTCTTCCTCTGCCTCGTCGCTCCCCGCGCGGTGCTCGAGTCACGCCTCGAGCACAGGAAGGGCCATTTCGCAGGCCCGAATCTGCTCGACTCACAGCTCGCGACGCTCGAGCTGGGCGACGACATGACCGTGCTCGATGCGACGCGCTCCGTCGACGACCTGGTCGCCGCCGCTCGCGCCGCCGCCACCTAGGATCCACCGCATGAAGAACCAGGTGCGCGGCGTCGTGATGGCAGTGGCGGGGATCGTCGCGCTCGGTGCCAGCATCGTCGAGACGGCGAATCGCGGAGCGAGCGCGTCGAACTTCATCGTGATCGCCACGGGTGCGTTCCTGCTCATCTGGGGGTTCGCCGTGATCGGTCGAGAATCCCGTCAGTAGGCAGCAAGCGCCAGGGTCGAGCTGCTCGGAGGTGTGACGCGTGTACTTCGGTATCGGAATCTTCGCCGTGATCGCGATCTTGTGTGTCTTCGCGTTCTTCAAGGCCCGCGGCCAACGCCGCCGCTACGAGGAGACCGGCGAGCTCGACTGACCCGCGATGCCGACCTGGATCGCGCTCCTCCGCGGGGTCAACGTCGGTAAGGGCAGGAAACTGCCGATGGCCGACCTGCGCGCGGCGTTGGAAGGTACCTCGTGCACGAACGTCACGACGTACATCCAGAGCGGCAACGTCGTGCTGGACCACCCCAAGATCGGGCGCGCCGCGCTCCAGAGCATGCTCGAGCGAACCATCGAGAAGTGCGCAGGCTTCGAGGTCCCGGTCGTGCTCCGCTCGGGTACAGAGCTCGGCACGCTGATCGCGGACAACCCGTACCCACGAGTCGACGCACCGAGGTTGCACGTCGCGTTCCTGGCAGCCGCCCCGCGCAAGAGCGTGGTGGACGCCATCGATCGCGACGCGTTCGCACCCGAAACGTTCGTTGTCGCGGGGCCGAACGTCTACCTTCATCTGCCCAACGGCATGGGCAAGTCGAAGCTCGGGCAGAGGCTCAGCGTGTTCGGGACGTCGGCGACCGTCCGCAACTGGAACACGGTCTTGCAGCTCCGCGACCTGAGTCGGCGCTGATCGAGCGGGCCGGACGGCAATGTCGTAATTCCGCTAGACCGCGGCCATTTCTCGGGTCATGCTCGCCATGTGATCGACGACTTCGAGCAGTGCTACCGGGTGGCGCTCTCCAAGGACCCGCGCTTCGACGGCTGGTTCTTCATCGGCGTCACGTCGACCGGCATCTACTGCAGGCCGAGCTGCCCGGCCACGACGGCCAAGCGGCAGAACGTGCGCTTCTACCCGAGCGCCGCGGCTGCGCAACAGGCAGGTTTCCGCGCGTGCAAGCGTTGCCGGCCCGATGCCGCGCCCGGATCGCCCGAGTGGGACGTCCGCGCCGACGTGGTGGCGCGCGCGATGCGCTTGATCGCCGACGGTGTCGTCGACAGGGCGGGCGTCCCCGGGCTGGCGGCGCAGCTCGGCTACAGCGTGCGGCAGCTGGAGCGTCTCCTGCTGGCCGAGGTCGGCGCCGGTCCGATCGCGTTGGCGCGAGCCCAACGCGCGCAGACGGCGAGGATCCTGATCGAGACCAG
Source organism: Acidimicrobiia bacterium (assembly GCA_036557185.1). GTDB lineage: Bacteria > Actinomycetota > Acidimicrobiia > IMCC26256 > JAENVU01 > DATBHZ01. Next base: position 6,408 of record DATBHZ010000069.1, read on the forward strand.
CTCGCTCTCGATGGCGGACGTCACGTTCGCTGCCGGCTTCTCGAGCATCCGACAGTTCAACGACACCGTTCGTGCGGTGTTCGCGACGACACCGAGCGAGCTGCGCCGCCGTGCGAAGCACCACGAGCGTGCCGAGGGCACGTACAGCACGCTCACGCTCCGCCTGCCCTTCCGCCAGCCGCTGTGCCCGGACAACCTGTTCGGCCACCTCGCCGCGACCGCCGTGCCCGGCATCGAGGAGGTGCGCGACGGCGAGTACCGGCGCACGCTCCGGCTGGACCACGGCCCCGGGATCGTCGGGCTCGCCCCGACCCCCGAGTACGTCCGCTGCAGGCTCACGCTCACGGATCTGCGCGATCTCACGACTGCGATCGCGAGGAGCCGCTGGCTGCTCGACCTCGACGCGGACCCCGTGGCGATCGACGACCGCCTCGCGCACGATCCGCTCCTGCGAGCGCTCGTCACCAAGGCACCCGGGCGCAGGGTCCCGCGCTGTGTCGACGGCGACGAGCTCGCCATCCGCGCGGTCATCGGGCAACAGATCTCGACGGCAGCAGCCCGGACCGCGACCGCGCGCATCGTCACGCGGCGCGGGGAGCCGGTCCGCGACGACGTCGGCGGGCTCACCCATCTCTTTCCCACCGCCGAGGCCCTGCAGCGCGCACGCCTCGCCATGCCCGCGGCACGTGCGCACACCATGCGGTCGCTCGTCCGCGCACTTCGGTCCGGTGCACTCGATCTCGGGCCCGGAGCCGACCGGGCGCGGTCGATCGAGACCTTGTCCACCTTGCCGGGTTTCGGTCCGTGGACGACCCAGGTCGTCGCAATGCGCGCGCTCGGAGACCCGGACGCGTTCCCCGTCACCGATCTCGGAGTCAGGCGAGCCGCGCGAGTGCTCGGCCTTGGATCAGCACGAGCCCTCGTCGAGCACGCCGCCGCTTGGCAACCCTGGCGCGCGTATGCGGTGCAGTACTTGTGGTCCACCACGGACCACGCCATCAATCGTTGGCCGATCGAATCCCAATCCACACTCCAGGAGGCATCATGACGACAACCCTCGAGATCCCCACTGTCACCACGATCGACAGCCCGGTCGGTCCGCTCACCCTCACGGCGGTGGGCGGCGCGCTGAGCGGTCTGTCGATGGATGGCCAGCGGCACCGCCGTCCCACCCCGTCCGACTGGCCGCGGGATCGCGAGCCGTTTCGCGAGGTGATCGACCAGCTCGACGAGTACTTCGCCGGTCGCCTCCGGACGTTCGAGCTGCCGCTGCACCTCGAGGGCACCGAGTTCCAGTGCTCCGTCTGGGCGGAGCTGCGCCGGATCCCCTACGGGGAGACCATCAGCTACGGCGAGCTCGCTGCACGGCTCGGCAACACGAACGCGTCGCGGGCGGTCGGTCTCGCCAACGGACGCAATCCCGTCGGGATCATCGTGCCGTGCCACCGCGTCATCGGCGCCGACGGCAGCATGACGGGCTACGGCGGAGGAGTGGAGCGCAAGGTCTGGCTCCTCGAGCACGAGCGCGCCGTGCTGCGTCTCGGGAGCTGATCGTCACCTCCTCGGCGCCGGTAGCGAGAGCCGACGCGAGGAGTCCGCAGTGTCGACCTCTGGGTACATTGCGGACCACCACAGGCGTCGGATCGAGAGGAACCGGGTGATGGCTGAGACAGTGACGTTCCCGAGCAACGGCAACAGCGCGTCCGGATACCTCGCCACGCCCGACGGAGACTCTGGGCCCGGGGTGATCGTGGTCCAGGAGTGGTGGGGTCTCGGCCCGGGCATCAAGGAGATGGCGGACCGCCTCGCGAGCGCAGGCTTCGTTGCGCTCGTGCCCGACCTCTTCCACGGCGAGCTCGCCGGCCACGACGAGGTCGACAAGGCCGCAGCGATGATGCAGGCGCTTCCGATGGACCGGGTCGCGCGGGACATGAGCGGTGCCGTCGACTTTCTCGTGGGCGATCCCCGCGTCACCGGCCCGGCGATCGGCGCCATCGGGTTCTGCATGGGTGGAGGGCTCGCCATGACCCTGGGAGCGACGCGCCCCGACGTCGTCAAGGCAGTGGTGACCTTCTACGGCATCCCGAGCAACGACGCAGATATCGACTGGGCGGGCATGACCGCCGTCGTGCGCGGCCACATGGGAGGCGCCGACGACTTCTACGGCCCCGAGGCCGTCCGCGCCGTCGAGAAGAAGCTCCAGGACTTGGGCAAGGACGTGCAGTTCACGGTCCATCCCGGAGCGGGGCACGCGTTCATGGGGCCGCACAACGCGTTCGGGACGCTCGACGAGGAGCTCAGCGCCAAGATCTGGCCCGGCGTGACGACGTTCCTGCACGAGCAGCTCGACTGACCTGCCGGTGAGCCCGGACGGTGACACCCCGGTGCGCGTGCGCCGCGCGCCGCCGCCGTTCCGCAAGGTGGAAGTGCGTGAGACAGAGCGCGTGAGCGCGCGCATGACGCGTGTCGTCCTTGTCGGACCCGAGCTCGAGGGCTTTGCGGTTCCCGAGCCGGCAGCGAGCGTCCGGCTGCTGCTGCCGTCGCGCGCTGCAGAGCTCGTGCTGCCGGAATGGAACGGCAACGAGTTCCTCCTGCCAGGCGGCCGGCGGCCGGTGATCAGGACGTTCACACCACAACCGTTGGAGGCGCAGACGCTCCGGCTCGACATCGTCACGCACGGCAGCGGCGCCGCGTCCGACTGGGTTCAATCCGCGCGTCCTGGAGCGGCTGCCGCGCTGTCGGGGCCCGGCCGCGGTTACACCGTCGGCGAAACTGTGCGCGAGCTCCTGATCGGCGGCGACGAGACGGCGGTCCCGGCGATCCGCCAGGTCCTCGACGCGATCCCCGCGGCGGGCAAAGCGCGCGTGCACATCGAGATCGCCGATCCCGAGGCGCGTACCGACCTTGCGGCGCGCGCGCAGACACCTGTCACCTGGCACCTGCTCGGAGCCGACGCGGTGCCAGGCGACGCGCTCTTCGAGGCAATCGCCGCGGAAGAGATCAGCTCCGAGAGCAGTGTCTGGATCGCCGGCGAGGCTGCGGGTGTGCAACGCATCCGCAAGCACCTCTTCGGTGAGCGCGGGATACCGCGTGGGCGGACCACGATCCGCGGCTACTGGAAGCAAGGCCGGGAGGGCGGCGGCACCGAGTAGCCGCGCAACGCTGCCACCTGGTCGCTGTGTAACGTCCAGCTGATCACGACGACGACCGAGCAGCCGGACCGCGCCCCGCTGACTCGCGGCACGCGCGACGAGCCCGGGGAGCTGCCGCCGCTGCTCGTGCGATGCATCGTCGTAGGCAGTGCGCTCGTGCTGCTCGCACCGCTGGTCGTGCTCGCGATCCACGCGTTGCTGCACCCCCACAGCGCGCCCGCTGGAGATCAAGCGATCCTCCAGCTCCGGGTCGCCGACGTGGGGACGAGGCACACACCGCTCGTCGGCTCGTACCAGCGCTTCGGGTGGAACCAGCCGGGCCCCGCCTACCTCTATCTGCTCGCCGTCCCGTACCGGCTGTTCGGCTCGAACTATGCGGCCCTGCAAGTGGGCGCGCTGCTCGTCAACGCTCTCGCGATTGCAGGCACGCTCTTCATCTGCTTCAAGCGCGGTGGCCTCGCGCTGTACCTGTGGGCTGCAGCACTCCTCGCCGTGATGATCCACGCGATGGGGCCGGCCACGCTCGCCGGCCCGTGGGAGCCGGACGTCAGCATCCTGGCGCTCGCGCTCACGATCGTGCTCGCCGCCGACGTCGTGCTGGGGCGCGCATGGTCCATCCCTGCCTTGACGGTCCTGACGGTATTCCTCGTGCAGGGCTGGGCGACGACCGCCCCGGTGGCCGCGGTCCTCTTCCTCTGGGCCGTCGCCGCGTTCATCGTCCGTGCATTCGCGCACCGAGCGCCGGTGGACAACTCGAACGGCGCGAACAGCCGCGCGGCAGCTCACCACCGGGCTTGGCTCTTGCCCGTGATCGTCGCGGTGGCGGTCCTGGTGGTCTCGTGGATCCCGCCGGTCGTGCAGCAGCTGCGAACCAGCCCGGGCAACATCGGGCTCATCGCACAGTTCATCCGTCAACCGCACACGACGCTGGGACTGGCTGATGGCTATCGGGCGGTGGCGTTGCAGCTCGGCACGAGAGCGCCGTGGATGGGCTGGGCGCTCCCGCTCCAGGGGTTCGTGAGCGAGGTGAACACCCATGCGGCACAGGTGGTCCCCGTTGTGCTCGTGCTCCTGATCGCCGGGTGCGCGTTCGCAGCGCGCCGGCGTGACAGCTCCCTCGCGTTCGGCGCAACCGCGACGCTCGCGGTGCTCACGATGATCGTGGCGCTCTCGCGCCTCGTGGGCGGCCTGTTCGTGGAGATCGTGGAGCCGACGTGGGCGATCGGGTGGGGAGCGCTTCTCGCCGCCGGATGGTGCGGGTACTCGCCGCTCGGCGCTCGGACACGACGCACGATCCTCCGCGTCGCGGTCCCGGCATTGAGCATCGTCGTGCTGCTCTTCGGTTCTCTCGCGCTCGCCGACGCGACGGGAGGCCCCCCGGCAAATCCACCGGTGGACCGCGTCGTCCGGCAGGTCGCCGACCGCGCCGTCGGAGTCGCGCGCACAGCACACGGTCCTGTGCTCGTCAGCACGGACATCGACGTGCGGCCCGGCGTCCCCAGCACGATCGGGCCGGGGCTCCTCGTCCTCACACTGAGCCGTGCGGGCATCGATGCGGTGGTCGGCCGCGACCTCGCCAACCGGTTCGGCGACTTCCGGGCAGACCCGTCGCGAGCCGTGCTCGAGCTCCGCATGACGTCGTCCGGTTCGGCACCGGCCGGCTCCGGATGGCGGAGGGTGACGACGGTCGACCCCCTGACCGCCAAGGACCACAGCACGAGGGACCGCCTCGAGGCGGAGCTCGAGCGGCGTCTCGGCCCTGGGCTCTCACCCGCGCAACAGTTCCAGCGCGTGGTGCGAGACCGCCGCCTTCGCGCGCTCGACCAACGGATCAGTCGGTTCGACGTGCAGCCCGCGCTCACACTGTGGGCGCGCCGGATCGCGAAGCACTGAGTCGACGCGAAGGCGCCTGACGCGGCCCGGGCAGACGACGGTGTCGCCCGGGCCGCTGCCGTCAGACGTCGTTGAGCTCTCGGCCTCCGTGGGCTGCGAGCCCGTAGATGACGAGGATGTTGATCACGATCAACGTGAACGACCAGAACGGATAGTGATTCAGGTATGCGACCTGGAAGAACAGGTTGAGCCCGGCCACCGTGATGCCGACCACGCGGGCCCACGTCGCACCCGAGAAGATGCCGAATGCGGCGAGCACGATGATGATGCCGAAGATCAGCTCCACCCATCCCCAGGTCTTGAGATTGTTCGTGACCGGCAACACACCGAACGTCTGCCGGCGAAGGGCGTTGGTCTGAGTGATCGCGATGAGCCCGTCCAAGATGTTGAGCGCACCGACGATCAGGATCATGATCCCGGCGAAGAACTTCCAACCTGCACCTGTTGCGTTGTCCACAGCCTTTCCTTTCCCGCAGTCAATGGTGCTTTGACCATTTACGCACGAAAGTGGTCACTTTTCAGCAACCCCAAGGCCGATCGCGCCCGGAAATGCACGTCAGCAGCCCTTTCCGGCTCCCGGAGGGCGCACTGCATTCGCCGGTGTCAGCGCGCGCGAGAGGTCAGGTGTCGCTCGGCCTCACTGACGAGCTCGGACACGATCTCGCCGGCGGGCTGGCGGGCGCGCACGGCACCGACCGACTGCCCCGCGTAGAGCGCGCATGCCCGCGCGTCGCCCGCGTGATCGCGGTCGGGCCACAGCGGGCTCCAGGATTGCTCGTCACCACGCCTCTGCCCCGCCGTGACACACGAGGCGAGCACGCGATGCGGGGCGTCGGGCCAGCCGTCGCCGAATGCCGTGGTGACCATCGTGTCCTCCGCGCCGGCCGCGATCAGCGCGTCGACGTAGGACGGGTGAGCGACCGACTCCGTCGACGCCACGAAGCGCGTGCCGACCCGGACCGCGTCGGCCCCCGCCGCGAGCGCTGCGGCCATGGCGGCTCCCGTGCCGATCCCACCCGCGGCGACGATCGGCACATCGACCTCCGCTCGCACCTCGCCGAGCAGCGGGAGAAGACCGGTCGTGCCGCGCACGTGGCCGCCCGCCTCGTATCCCTGCACGATGATCAGGTTGCACCCCGAGTCGCGGGCCGCGCACGCCTCGGCCACCGACCCGACCTGCCAGCCGACGCGCGCGCCGCCTGCACTCGCACGGGCGACGAGCTCGGCATCGGGCGCGCCCCAGAAGAGCTCGACGAGCGGGCTGCGCGCCGCAGCCTCGTCGAGCGCGGCGTGGTCGAGGAACGGGACGAGGAAGTTGACTCCCACGACCGCGTCACGGGGCACGGCATCGAGCTGCGCTCGCAGCGAATCGACGCCGGCCGTGCCACTGAGCATCCCCATGCCTCCGGCAGCGCTCACCGCGAGGGCGAGATCCGGCGACGCGAAGCCCCCCATCCCGGCCTGTTGCAGGGGATGGCGGCACCCGAACATCTCGGTGAAGCGCGTCTCGATCGGCACGCCCGAAGTCTCGCGCCTCGCCCTCGCTGCGGTTCGAGGGCATAGGTTGGCCCGACCGCGGCTCACCGATCGGTCGCGTGCGCGGGAGGTGACGACATGGGTTCGACGCGGGCGATGGTTCTGGTCGCACCGCGGACGCTCGTGTCGCGCGAGCTCGGCATCCCGCGTGTCGGCAAGGACGACGGTCTGTTGCGCATCGAGGCCTGCGGCCTGTGCGGGACCGACCACGAGGAATTCACGGGAGAGCTGTTCCCCGGGTATCCGTTCGTTCCCGGTCACGAATCGGTCGGCATCGTCGAGCAGGTCGGACCGGACGCAGCCGCCCGATGGGGCGTCCGCGAGGGCGACCGGGTCGCGGTCGAGGTGTTCTTGTCGTGCCGCACCTGTGAGGCGTGCCGCGCCGGAATGACGCAGCGTTGCGAACGCCACGGCCTCGCGGACATGTACGGCTTCGTCGACGTCAAGCGCGCGCCGGGTCTCTGGGGCGGCTACGCGCAGCGCCAGTACCTCGCGCCCGATTCCGTGCTGTGCCCCGTCCCTGCCGGCATCGACCCGGTCACGGCGACGATGTTCAATCCGCTCGGCGCCGGCATCAGGTGGGGCGTCACCGTCCCGGGGACACGCGAAGGCGACATCGTCGTGGTGCTCGGCCCGGGGATCCGCGGTTTGTCGGCGTGCGCGGCCGCGAAGGACGCGGGCGCTGCGTTCGTGATGGTGACCGGCCGCGGTCCACGTGACGCGCCGCGCCTCGCGGCAGCGCGCGGCATGGGCGCCGATCTCGCCGTCGACAGCGCGACCACGAATGCCGTCGCCGCGCTCCGTGACGCGACGGGCGGTCTCGCGGACGTCGTGCTCGACGTCACGGCGAAGGCCCCCGAGGCATTCGCCGAGTCGATCCGCCTGGCGCGTCCCGGCGGAACCGTCGTCGTGGCAGGAACGCGCGGCGGAGGGACCGGCGTCACCTGCGATCCCGACCAGATCGTCTCGAAGGAGCTGCGAGTGCTCGGGGCGCTCGGGGTCGACAGCCCCTCCTACGCACGTGCGCTCGAGCTGCTCGCCGAGCGGAGGTTCCCGTTCGAGGCCCTCCCCCGCCGTGTCGTCGGCCTCGACGAGGTCGGAGACCTCCTCCCGGAGATGGCAGGCGAGGGCGCCATCCCGCCCGTGCACGCAGTGGTCGTCCCGGATGCGCAAGGCTGCTCCGATGCCGGCGCCTGAATTCCCGCTCTACGACGAGAAGGTTGCGTCGAGCCTCCACGGATCAGCCGAGGCCGGCGGAGGTCTCGCGGCATTCCTGGCGATCGATCACGTCGAGGTCGGTCGCGGCACGCTGCACGCACGGGTCGCGGTGCGCGACGACCTCCTCACGCCGTTCCGCAACCTGCACGGCGGCGTGCTCGCCGCGCTGTGCGACCACGTGCTGGGAACGGTGCTGTATCCGGTCATCCCGCGCGGCGCGTGGGCTGCAACGACGGAGTTCAAGATCAATTACCTCGCCGCGGTCACGACCGGCGCGCTCGATGCACGCGCCGAGATCATCTCGCTGACGAAGCGGACCGCGGTGGTGCGCATCGACGTCGAGAACGAGGATCGCCTCGTGTGCGCCGCGCAGGGCACGGTGCTCGTGGTCGCACCCAAGCAGTAGCCAGTTCGACAGGAGGGAACCGCATGCGCGTGCTGGTGTTGGGTGCCGGCTTCGGTGGTCTCGAGCTGACTGCCGGCCTGTCCGACGCTCTCGGCGACGCCGTCGAGATCGTGCTGGTGGACCAGGCCGACGAGTTCGTGTTCGGCTTCTCCAAGCTCGACGTCATGTTCGGCCGGTACGTCGCCGAAGCGGTGGTGCACCCCTACCGAGACTTGGTCAAGCCTGGCGTGCGCTTCGTGCAGACCACGATCCGATCGATCGATCCGGTGTCGCGCAGCATCGAGACGGACGCGGGACCGTTCGACGCCGACGTGATGGTCGTGGCGCTCGGCGCGGACCTCGATCCTGCCGCGACGCCCGGGCTCGTCGAGGGTGGGCACGAGTTCTACACCGTGCCCGGCGCGTTCGCGGCCCGCGAGGTGCTCGCGGGCTTCGAGGGCGGCAAGGTGATCGTGGGCGTCACGTCCACACCGTTCAAGTGCCCTCCGGCGCCCAGCGAGACGGCGCTCCTCACCCACGACTACCTCACCAGCCGCGGTCTGCGCGACGTCTCCGAGATCTCGCTCGTGATGCCGCTTCCCGTGCCCATCCCTCCTTCGCCGGCCGCCTCGGAGGCATTGCTGAAGGCCTTCGAGGAGCGGGGCATCGAATGGTGCGCCAACAAGCAGGTGCGCGAGCTGGACCCCCAACGGAACGTCCTCGAGCTCGCCGACGGCGACGAGATGCCGTACGACCTGTTCCTCGGCATTCCCGTGCACAAGGCACCGAAGGTCGTCGAAGAGTCGGGCATGTGCGTCGACGGGTGGATCCCCGTCGACCCGCTCACGCTCGAGACGTCGTTCCCCGGCGTCTATGCGGTCGGTGACGTGACGAGCGTCGGCACACCGAAGGCAGGCGTCTTCGCGGAAGGTCAGGCGTCAGTCGTCGCCGCGGCGATCATCGACCAACAGGCCGGGTCCAAGCCGTCGGTCGAGTACGACGGTCGAGGCCAGTGCTACGTGGAATTCGGGCACGACCAGGTCGCGCGGGTCGACGTGATGTTCGTGAGCGGCCAACCGCCGACCGGGAGCTTCGACGGCCCGTCCGTCGCGCTGGCGAGGCAGAAATCGGATTTCGGCTCGACCCGCGCACGCCGCTGGTTCGGCCGCGACTGGGCGCCCTGATCCGTTCAGCCTTGATGCGACCGCGGCAGCGAAGGCCCGGGGATCACCGGGAGCTCGGAGAGGCCGCGCAGGACCAAGCCGTCTCCGTGGCCCCAGTGGAGCTCGTCGGCAGGCACCGCGAGGCGTAGCTCCGGGAACCGGCGAAGCAGGGTCCCGAGCGCCAGCTGCCCCTCCATGCGAGCCAGCGGCGCACCCAGACAGAAGTGGATCCCGTGACCGAACGAGAGGTGCCGAGCCTCGTTCCGATCGAGCTCGAGCTCGTCGGGCTCCGAGTACTGTGCCGCGTCGCGATTCGCCGAAGCGAGGTTCACGATCACCTGCGCGCCCTCGGGGATGGTCACGCCACCCAGCTCGACGGGCTCCGCTGCGTACCGGAACGTCGCATGCGGCACCGGTGAGTCGTATCGGAGGAGCTCCTCGATCGCTGTTCCGATGCTCGCGGGATCCGCGCGAAGGGCGGCGAGGCGGTCGGGGTGTTCGAGCAACGCGACCACGCTGTTGCCGATGAGGCTGGTCGTCGTGTCGTGGCCGGCGACGATGAGCTGGAAGATCGTCGACAGCAGCTCTTGCTGATTGAGTCGCTCGTCACCGTCGCGCGCCGCGATCAGCGCGCTGACCAGCGCGTCGTCCGGGTGCTTCTGCTTGGTCTCGACAAGCTCGGTGAGCATCGCGACGACGGCGTCGGACGCGCGCTTGGCAACCTCGTACTCCTCCGCGTTGCTCGTGGGGCTCAACAGCAGCGTCAGCTCACGGCCGAACGGCTCGCGCCGCTCCTCCGGCACGCCGAGGAGCTCACAGATCACGGTGAAGGGGAGCGGAAAGGCAAAGCTCGTGACCAGGTCGACGCGCACGTTCGGGCCCTGCGACGCAACGCGGTCGAGCAGGTCGTCGATCATCGTCTGCACATGGTCACGAAGTGCCTCGATTCGCCGGACGGAGAACGCGCTCGAGACCAGCCGGCGGAGCCGCGTGTGGTCCGGAGGATCCACGGCGAGCATGTGGCGCGCGAGCGCGGGGCCCGGGAGCCCTTCCGCGACCACGCCTCCCCCGGAGGCAAGCGCGGCGTGCATGTCCTTCGAGAGTCGAGGGTCGTTGAGCGCGGCGCGGGCTTCTTCGTGGCGTGCGACGAGCCACGCCTCGTGGCCGTCCGCGAGCGTGACCCGGTGCACCGGTCCCAACGAGCGGATCGCATCGAACAACGGGTACGGGTCGTCGCGGTCCTGCGATCCCCATGCCGTCAGCGCGGCTTGCACAGCGGTATCCGTGATCGACACACGCCCTCCTCGTCCGACCCACGACACTATTGGGACCGGCCTCGAGCGTCTGCCGCAGATTCTGCAAGCGGTGCTTCCGGCATGGAAGGATGGACAATGAGGGGCGCAGCCGAGGCGCCGAAAGGAGACCACGGTGGCGCAATCGATCGGTGAGCAGTTCGCAGATGCGCTCTCGCGCAAGGACGCTGCCGAGCTGAAGGCGTTGCTGCAGCCGGGACTCGACTTCCGCGCCATGACACCGCGCAAGTTCTGGGAGTCCGACGACCCGGCGGTGATCGTCGACGACATCATGCTCGGCACTTGGTTCGATCCCACCAACGAGATCACCTCGTTGGCGCAGGTCGAGACGGGCTCGGTCGGGTCGCGCAATCGTGTCGCGTACCGGCTCGAGGTGGTCAACGGCGACGGCGTGCACCACGTCGAGCAGCAGTGCTACTTCGAGGTGGAGAACGGCAAGATCTCGTGGCTCCGCATCATGTGTGCTGGCTACGTGCCCGCGGACGCGGTGCCGAGCGGGTAGTCGCGAGTCGGGCGCGTCAGTCGCCCGTACGGCCGTCGATCTGCTCACGCATCAAGTCGAGATGGCCGGCGTGGCGCGCCGTCTCCTCGATCAGGTGCACGAGGATCCAGCGCAGCGACACGTTGCCGCGGAACTGGTCGACGCCGACACTGAGCTGGTCGAGCGACGAGGCCGCTTCGACGATGGACCGTGATCGTGCGCACACCTCGCGGTACTCGCCGACGACAGACTCGACGGTGTCCTCGGGGCGAAGGCGGAAGGCCCTGTAGTCGTCCCAGCTCGTGTCGACGGGCGCGCCGTTGAACGTCTCGAGGAACCAGTTGATCTCGACCGCGGAGAGATGCGCGACCACACCGAGCGGCGAGAGCCCGGTCGGCGTCATCTCCCGGGACGCAGCCTCGAGTGAGAGGCCGTCCACCTTGTTGCCGACCACCCCTCGGTACCAATCCAAGAAGCCGATGAGCAGCACCCGCTCATCTGCTCGTCGACCGAGGCTCTCCGAAACTGCCATCGGGCTCCTTTCGAACGGTCGATCGTGCTCACCATCGACTCTGGGTCCGGGCTCGTGCAGTATGACGGAGTGGCCGGTCGCGGAGCCTCCGTTTCAGAGCGACGGTGATCGAGCTCCGCATCCCGGGCGGCGCCGCCGATCTTCCAGGCCAGCTCACGATCCCCCACGACGCCGGCGGCGTGGTCGTGTTCGCGCACGGAAGCGGGAGCAGCCGTCAGAGCCCCCGGAACCGGTTCGTGGCCGGCGTGCTCAACGAGGTGAGCCTCGGCACGCTGCTCTTCGATCTCCTCACACCGGCCGAGGAGGTTGAACGCTCCAACGTCTTCGACATCGACCTGCTCGCCACCCGGCTGTCCGCGGCAACCGACGCGCTCGCGCAACGGCCCGAGACGGCCGAGCTACCGATCGGATACTTCGGCGCGAGCACCGGCGCCGCGGCCGCGCTTGCCGCAGCGGCCACGCCCGGCGCGCGTGTCCGTGCGATCGTGTCGCGCGGCGGTCGACCCGACCTCGCGGGCAGCCTGCTGCCGAAGGTGCGAGCACCGGTGCTGCTCGTCGTCGGGGGTGAGGACACGACTGTCCTCAGGCTGAATCGAGAGGCGGCGCAGGGACTCGAGTGCCCGCATCGCATCGAGGTCGTGCCGGGCGCCACGCACCTCTTCGAGGAGCCGGGCACGCTCGAGCAGGCCGCCGGTCTCGCTCGTGACTGGTTCCAGCAGCATCTCGCGGATGCGAGCAGCTGACACCGTGACCGGAGGTCTGCGCTGCGTGCTCAGCCTTCGATCTCGTACGCGAGTGGATGTCGCGGCTGGTAGAGGAGCATCCGTCCAGCGCCCGGGACCTGGAGTGAGGTCACCAAGCCGAATCCCTGGTCCTCGATGTCGTCGTCGACGTCCACGCCTTTCGCGCGTAGCTCCGCGACGGTCTTCTCGAGGTTGTCGCACATCAGCGTGAGCTCGTGGTGCGGCGTCGTTGCCCAGTGCTCGCCCGCGTCGCCTTCAGTGGGGTGGACACCGACCTCGCTCGGCGGAGTCTTGAAGATGAGCCAGTCATCGTGAGCGACGATGTACGGCCACCCGAGGACATCGCGGAAGAAGGCACGCGTCGCGGGCGGATCATCCGAGTAGACGAGCGAGTGAAAGCCGTTGATCACGACGCCGACCCTATGCCCAAGAGCGACGCTTCGTCAGCGGAGGTCGAAGCGGTCGAGATTCATGACCTTGTTCCACGCGGCGACGAAGTCGTGCACGAACTTCGCTCTCCCGTCGTCGCTCGCATACACCTCCGACAGTCCTCGGAGCTGGGAGCTCGATCCGAACACGAGGTCGACGGCCGTGGCGGTCCAACGGAGTTTGCCCGTCGCTCGATCGCGGCCTTCGTACACGTTCTCCGACTCTGCGGACGGCTTCCACTCGGTGTCCATGGTGAGCAAGTTGCGGAAGAAGTCGTTGCTCAACGTCCCGGGGCGGTCGGTGAACACGCCGTGGGGAGCACCGGCGCAGTTCGCGTCGAGCACTCGCATTCCGCCGACGAGCACGGTCATCTCCGGCGCGGTGAGCGTCAACAGGTTGGCCCGATCCAGCAGCCGCTGCTCGGGCGGCAGCTTCTCGCCGGCCGGCAGATAGTTGCGGAAGCCGTCTGCCGTCGGTTCGAGCACCGCGAACGACTCGACGTCGGTCTGCTCCTGCGTGGCGTCGGTCCGACCCGGCGAGAACGGCACGCTGACGTCCACGCCAGCGTCCTTCGCCGCCCGCTCGACTGCCGCGCATCCTGCCAGCACGATCAGGTCGGCCAACGACACCTTCGCCCCGCTCGCGCCGGTGAAGTCGCGCTGGATGCCTTCGAGCGTCCGCAGCACCTTCGCGAGCTCCGGCGGCTCGTTGACCGCCCAGTCCTTCTCGGGCGCGAGCCGGATGCGGGCTCCGTTCGCACCGCCGCGCTTGTCGGTGCCGCGGAAGCTCGCCGCCGACGCCCACGCGGTCCGCACGAGCTGCGAGACCGACAGTCCCGAATCGAGCACCCGCTGCTTCAGCGCGGCGACGTCGGCGCCGGTGATCATCGGACTCTCGACGTCCGGCACCGGGTCCTGCCAGAGCTGCGGCTCGGGCACCCACGGACCGAGGTAGCGCGACAACGGTCCCATGTCGCGGTGCAGCAGCTTGTACCACGCCTTCGCGAACGCGGTCGCGAGCTCGTCGGGATGCTCGTGGAAACGCTTGGTGATCGACCCGTAGATCGGATCCATGCGCAGCGCGAGGTCGGTCGTCAGCATCATCGGTGCATGCCGCTTCGACGGGTCGTGCGCGTCCGGCACGGTGTTCTGAGCCTCGGGGTTCTTGGGCGTCCACTGGTGCGCGCCGGCAGGGCTCGTCGTGAGCTCCCAGTCGTACGCGTACAGGTTGTCGAGGAAGCCGTTGTCCCACTGGGTGGGGTTGTTCGTCCATGCGCCCTCGATCCCGCTGGTGACCGCGTCGTCGCCCACGCCCGTGCCGCCGGCGTTGCGCCAACCGAGGCCCTGGGCCTCGACGGGGCAGGCCTCGGGCTCGGGACCGACAAGATCCGCGCTGTTGGCACCGTGGCACTTGCCGAACGTGTGTCCACCGACGATGAGCGCGACCGTCTCCTCGTCGTCCATCGCCATGCGTGCGAAGGTCTCGCGGATGTCGCGCGCAGCGGCAACCGGGTCGGGGTTGCCGTTCGGGCCTTCGGGGTTGACGTAGATGAGGCCCATCTGCACCGCGCCGAACGGCTTGGCGAGGTCGCGGTCGCCGCTGTAACGCTCGTCGCCGAGCCAGGTGTCCTCCGGACCCCAGAAGACCTCCTCCGGCTCCCAGATGTCGGGACGGCCGAAGCCGAAGCCGAAGGTCTCGAAGCCCATCGACTCGAGCGCGACGTTGCCGGTGTAGATGATCAGGTCGGCCCACGAGATCTTGCGCCCGTACTTCTGCTTCACCGGCCAGAGCAGACGCCTCGCCTTGTCGAGGCTTGCGTTGTCGGGCCAGCTGTTGAGGGGCGCGAAGCGCTGCGCGCCCTGACCGCCGCCACCTCGTCCGTCTTCGATGCGATAGGTGCCGGCGGCGTGCCACGTCATGCGGATGAACAATGGCCCGTAGTTGCCGTAGTCGGCGGGCCACCAGTCCTGCGAGCTCGTCATCACCGCGACGAGGTCGCGCTTCAGCTCGTCGAGATCGACGGTGGCGAACTCGGCGGCGTAGTCGAAGTCCGCGCCGTAGGGGCTCGAGCTGCCCGCGTGCTGGCGCAGCACCTGGAGGTCCAGCTGGTCGGGCCACCAGTCCCGGTTCGAACGCGGCCGGTGCGCTTCGGGCTCGGGGGACGGGATGACAGGGTTCTCGCTCTCGCTGCCTCGGTCAGCCATTGGGGTCTCCTTTCTGTCCCGCCCCGCAGCTCGCTCTCCAGAGTCGCGCACGCGAACTAGGGCCCGCGCCAACACACGAGTGGAGGTGAAGGTCCAGTCCGGACCTCCGGCCTCCTACCAGCACCATCTGCTCGGGGAGACCGACTACGCGAGGGTGTCGTCGAGCCAGTCGAAAACCCGCTCGTTCAGGAGCGGGCGGTTGAGGAGCTCGCAGTGTCCACCCGCGCCTTCGGCGTTCGTGAAGCGGACCAACGTGGTCGGGCACGTCATCTGAGCGAGGAAGGACTCCGCGCCGACCGCGAGCGGGTCGCCCTCGGCGGTCGTCCCAAGGACTGGGCAGCGGATCTTGTCCGCGCGGCCTTGCATCGTGAACCGTGCGACGGCCGCGAGGAACTCACGCAAGTTGGTTGCGCCGTTCACCCAGTAGCCGCGTTGCACGAATGACCAGTGCACGTATCGATCCTGCTGCATCAGCTGTTCGATCTTTGCTGCCGCGGCGTCCGAGATCTCCGGGAGCGCGGCGACTTCGCTCTCCGACAGACCGACGGCCCCTGCCATGGCGCCCAAGCTGTCGAGGATGCCGGGAAATGCCGGATCAGCAATGCAGGCAGCGAGGCGGTGTTCGCCCGACGCGGCACGTGGAGCGAGGTAGCCACCGAGGCTCCAGCCGTTGAGGACGACTCGTTCGGGATCGACGTCAGGACGAGCGAGCGCCATGTCGACGACTGGCGCCACGACGCGCTCCCAGTCGGCGGCGAGCTTCACGTCGTTGCGCACGAGCATCGCGCCCTGCCCGGGCCCGTCGAACAGGAGGCAGTGGTAGCCGCGCCGCACGGCGTAGTACCCGGTCGCGAAGTACATGTCGGAGATCGTTGCGTCGTACCCGTTGGTCGCGATCACGAGCGGTCGGCGTTCACCTTCGGCGGCGTCCACGGCAGGAAGGAAGTAGCCGAGCATGTCGTGACCCTCGAAGGGAATGCTCACCGGCTCCGCCGGAGGGCTCCCGAGGGACATGGCGCGGTCGAACGCCGTCATCTGGCGCTCGAACGCGTCGACGAATCGCCGGTCGAGCGGCGTGCCGTACAGCGGGTGATACGCGACGGTGAGCAAGCACGCCGCTCGCAGGTAGTGCGCACGCGCCGCCTCGAGGTGGCCTCGTGCCGCCGCGGCGTCCGCGGTCTCGGAGTGACGCCCGGCGGCAGCCGACCAGACCTCGAAGTACTCGTCGTCGTCGGGATCCTTCGCCTGACCCGCGATCGCGAGGATCTCACCGAGATCGGCACCACCGGCCGGGATGAACCCGAGCGCCCACTTGGCGAACTCGTCGTGCAGGGGATCGGCGTACAGCTTCACGGCATCGCCTCCGCTTCGCGCCTTGGCGCTCCACGCCGCCCTACTGCGCGGTGAATCCACCGTCGAGAGTTGGTGGAGGTGATGGGACTTGAACCCACGACTTCTACGTTGCGAACGTAGCGCTCTACCGGGCTGAGCTACACCCCCGAAGGAACGACCACGGTACCAGCGTCACGAGCGATCGACGGGCTCAACTTCCTCGACGACGACGCGGTCGTTCGTCGGTTGCTGCGACCTGAGGTCTCGTGTCCTGTTGGTATGCGGCTTCGGCGAGCTCCTTGATGCGGTTGAGTCGACGATCCCAATCCCGGGCGAGCTGGGCCATGACGCGCGTCGCGTCGTCGAGACGGTCGGGGTCGATGCGGAACCGGACCTCGCGACCGGTGCGCCGGCGAGTCACCAGCCTCGCGTCCTCGAGCACCGCGAGATGCTTGATCACGGCCTGCCGTGTGAACGGCACCTCGCCGGCGAGCGTGCTCGCGGTCGCCTCGCCTCCACGCACGAGCAGGTCGATCACGCGTCGGCGCGACGGTTCCGCGATCGCGGCCCAGAGCGCGTCGTCGGTGTCCGACGTCATCCTGCGAACAGCGCGGCCAGCCTGTCGAGGCAGCCTTCCCAGCCATCGCTGTGGCTGTCCGCGAAGCGCTGTTTCTCGTCGTCGGGCCATGGGACCGCGTCGAGACCTGTCTCGGTGACCCGCAGTCGCGTGCGCGCATCGGTCTCTTCAACGAGGGTGAACTCGACGAGCGTCGAGTTCCCGCGCACGGGCTGCTCGCCTTCGGGATGACACCACCGGAACGAGAACAAGGTCGGCGGCTCGACGCGCTCGACGACGAGTGGCGCCGTGAGGTTGTTCTTCTCGAAGGTGAGCGCACCGCTCTTGCCCGGCTGCGCGTCGAGCTCGACACGGTCGGCGAACCAACGCGCGACCTGATCCGGCTCCGTGATCGTGCGCCACACCACGGCGATCGGAGCCTCGATGACGATCTCGCGTTCGATATCGATGCTTGTCACAGCGCTCGCTCCCAACCGTTAGAACCTCTCGTCGTCCGGCCAGGGCGTTCCCGTGCCGCCTTCGAGCTGGTGCTTCAAGCTCAGCAAGAAGTAGCCCCACCTCGTCGAGCAGTGGTGCATGAACTCGACGGGCTCGGCCCACCCCGCGTGCGTGAACAAGACGACACTCTCGCCATCTTGCTCGCGCACGTCGAAGGTCTGCGTTGTGCCGACCCACTCGGTGGGACCCTGGTCGCACCGCCACACGACCTTGCGCGGAGGCGTGAGCTCGACGAGCTCCATCACCGCGGACGGCTCCTTGCCGCCGAACCAGAACTCGATCTCGCCGCCCTGGGCCGATGCGCCCTTCGCGTCACGCGTCCACCAGGTGGCGACACCTTCTGGTGTGGCGATGGCGTCGTAGACCGCCGCCGCCGGCGCCTTGACCTCTACTCGATGCCGGATATCTGCCATTCTTCCGCTCCTTTGGTCGATGTGCAACCGATGATTGCACATCTGGAGCGGAAGTGCAACCAAAAGTTGCGTGTGGGCCTCGGATCCAGGCACGCAGCGCGGCAGCCGGGTACTGATGACCACCACGACCACTTGCACAGGAGCATTGGAGGGACGATGCCGAACTGGGCCGAACAGGTCACCGCGATCGCAACGGCGATCGGTGCTCTCGGACTGATGAGCGCGATCGGCGCCGCGATCTACGCAGGGCAGCAGGTCCGCGAGGCGCGTATCGGCCGTCAGGCCGAGATCGCGTCCGACTTCTTCCGTCGCTGGAGTGAAGGGCCGATGGTCGAGACACGGCGTCTCGTCGCAAGCTACGAGACAGGTGAGGATCTGCGTGATGCGTTCGTCGAGCACATCGCCGCCAACGACATCGAGGCATACGTACTCTTCCGGGAGCTCGACTACTTCGAGCAGCTCGGCGCGCTCGAAGTGCACGGCGGGTTCGACTTCGAATTGATCCGCACGCTCCTCGGTCGCCGTCTGATCGACCGGTGGATGATGTGGCAACCGTCGATCGATGCCATCGGTGGGTCAGCCGTCTACCCGATGTACGAGCAGCTGGTCCACAAGATGGAGCGAGCCACGACGCCCAACCTGCCGGCGTAATGGCCCCCGAGGTTCCATCCGTCGAGCGCTATCGGCGATCGGCATCCTCGATCGCCGAGCGCAGGCGCTCGGCAACCAGGGCGTTCGTGAGATCACCGCGTGTGCGCTCGATCACTGCGCGCAGCGCATCGGTCGTGCGACGCAGTCCTCCGGTGAGCGCGTCCGGGTAGTCGATCGTCACGAGCAGCGCGTACACCTCGTCCATCACGACGAGGAGCTCCTCGGCACGCGCGAGACGGCCGGCGCGCAAGCAATCGAGGATGTGTCGCCGCAGCTCACTCGCCGCTTCGGCGAGCCCATTGAGGTACGCGGGGATGTCGACACCGATCTCCGCCGGTTGTGGCAACGGATCACCGCGGACGAACGCGAGCGTGGCCCGCGCCTCGGCATATTCCTTCTTCGCGTCGTGGAGGTAGCCGCCGTGACGCACGTCGGGATGTGCGGCGACCGCCGCGTCCGCACGCGCGAGGTGTGCACCCGCCTCGTCGGCCAGCGTCTGTGCACGCTCGAACTCCTCACGCTGCACCGCGCGGATCGAGGCTGCACAGCTCTGGATGGCCTGACGGGAGGCCGAGAGTGTCAGCTCGCGAGCGGAGTGCTTCTCGTCGAGCGCCCTCCGCGCGTATTGACCGAGCGCGCCGATCTCACCGGCCCGGTCCACGGGCTAGGACGACGCGGTGCGCCGGAGAGCGAAGCCCGGGGCGGGCGGGGCGATGCGTTGCGGCAGGTAGTGCACGTTTGCGCGTGCCGCAACCGTGGACCGGATCCTGACCAGCAGCACGAGATAGGCGACCAGGAGAGCGTCGGCCAGCACCTGGAACGCCCAGAGGATCGGTCCGCCGAGGGCGCCGGCCAACAGGAGCGAACCCGCCACAGCCGCACCGAGCAGACACAGCACGTCGCGACGCCGCCGCCTCGAGCGCGTCGAGGGTGTGCTCATGCGGTGCTGCGGGGGGCTTGCGCTGAGACCCGGCTTCGCCGGACGCGGCGGCGCGAGGTTCGGGGTTCGCCACGGATCCGCACTGGTCCTGCGCATCGCGGTGAGGCGGTGGGTGAAGCTGCTCACCGAGCTCGAGCGGGGTCCCGACATCCGCTCGTGCAAGCGTGGCCACACGAGGAAGACCGCCCAGGCCGCACCGAGGATCAGGAATACGGGAATCGCCAAGGCTCCCCTGTCGCTTTCCGTGAGTCGACGCTAACAAGCACCATGGGCCACAGGGTGGATCTCCGCCCGGCGCTCTCGCCTTGCAAGCCGCGGCGGACCTTATGGCAGATCGCTACGACCGTCGAATCCGATGCGGTGCAACTGCGCGCTATGCGCGGGATCGCGCGCGCTGGGTAGTTCAGACGGAAAAGTCGTCGATATCTCGGCCGGGGCGACGCCAGACCCCGGACCGTCCGCCGGTCTTCTCCCAGAGCGCGAGGTCGCCGATCGTCATGCCCCGATCAGCCGATTTGCACATGTCGTAGATCGTCAGAGCCGCGATCGAGCAGGCCGTCAGCGCCTCCATCTCGACCCCGGTGCGATCGACCGTGTCGACCTGCGACTCCACCTCGACGTGGTCCTCCTCGATGCGGAAATTCACGAACACCGAGCCCACCAGCAGGGGGTGGCACAGCGGCAGGAGGTTGGAGGTCTGCTTCGCCGCCTGGATGCCGGCGACCCGGGCGACGGCGAGCACGTCACCCTTGCTGATGGCCCCGGAGGCGATCTTGGAGGCCGTCTCGGGCAGCATCTGGACACGGCAGCGGGCCACGGCACGGCGGTGGCTCGGGTCCTTCGCCGAGACGTCGACCATGCGGGCCCGGCCCAGTGGGTCGAGGTGGGTGAACTCGGGCATGGCCTGCAGTCTAGGGGCGGACCGGATTTGCGGCCGTTTGACGGGCGGCGCATGCCGCCCCCCGTTGCGCTATCCCCCGATCTGACTCATTGACCGCGGCGGTCGAACGAAGTCGACGCGGCCGATGTGATGCCCAGCCCACTTCGTCCCGACGGCCGCCTCGATGGCAGCCGCTAGCTGCGCATCGGACGCGCCACCGCGCATGACGGCTCGCATGTCGTGCTCGTCGAGCGCGAACAGGCACGTGTGGAACTTGCCGTCGGCCGTGAGCCGCACGCGATCACAGTTGCCGCAGAACGGCTCGGTGACGCTTGCAATCACCCCCACCTCGCCGCCCCCGTCCCGGAACGCGAACTGCTGCGCGGGTTCCACGTGGCCGTCTTTCGGAGCGTGGTCGCCGACGAGCGGGAACACTGCGTCGATCCGCTCGAGGATCTCTGCCGCCGGCACAACCTGGTCCATCGACCAGCTGTCCGACGCGTCGAGAGGCATGAACTCGATGAATCGCAGTGACACGCCCTTCTCGCGCGCGAACGCAGTGATCTCGACGATCTCGTCGTCGTTGATGCCGCGCACGACGACACAATTGAGCTTGACGGGGTCCAGGCCTGCAGCGATCGCTGCATCGATGCCGGCGAGCACGCGGTCGAGATCGTCGCGACGTGTGAGCGCGAGGAACGTCTCGCGCCGCAAGGTGTCGAGCGAGATGTTGATGCGCCGGAGCCCGGCCGCGTGCAGCGGCGCCGCCAGCTCGGGGAGCTTGATGCCGTTCGTGGTCATCGCGAGATCGACGCCGAGCGGCGCCAGCAGCTCGAAGAGGCGGGGAAGGTCGGCCCGCACGGTCGGCTCGCCGCCGGTGACCCGGATCCCGTCGAACCCGAACCGCTCCACACAGACGAGGGCGAACCGAGCGAGCTCCTCGTATGTCAGAAGCTGGTCGCGTGGCAGCCAGGTCAGCCCCTCCTCCGGCATGCAGTAGACGCAGCGGAGATTGCACCGATCGGTGACCGAGAGCCGGAGATCCCGCACGCGTCGCGCGAACGGATCGACGAGCGGCGTCGCAACGTGGGCCACGAGCACTCAGATTAGGTGGCTCGAGAGGCCCAGGACGCAGCGAAACCGGGGTCCGGACGCGATCCAGGTCTCTCCAGTGGGTCGCCCGCCCTATGGAAAAATCGCGCGCAGGGTGGTCAAATGCCCACGGTTCCGTACGACCGCGATGCGGCATTCGGACCACTGACATCGAGAGACGGATCACACGGGGAAGCGTTGATCCGCAGGCGTTCACTGGTCGCATGAGCCTGCGGGGAGCTAGTGCGAAACCGGCCCCTCCAGGGTCGGTCTCGTATGTGCTCTCGTACCCCGAGGTCTCCATGCGGCCCAGCTCCACCAGCTCCGCGCAGCGCTGTACCGGCGCCCGGCGCTCCCACGCTCACACTCCTGGGCTGTCGCGCGCGATTTCGGGAACCTCCGGACGATTCGCGTCGTTCTCGTCACGACCTCGCACAAGGCGAGCCCGACCTCGCACAAGGCGGGTCGTGACTGCGACACCAGACGAACGAGAGAACGCGACCGTGGCCAACGTGATGATCGAGGGGTCGAGGACAGGGCGATCATTCACGGCCACGGCTGCACCGGGCAGCGCGGTTGTTCCGTCAGCCGATGTTTCGCACAGCGGGGGGCCACGGCCGATACCTCGAAGCGAGGCGCGACCGACGAGCATGACAGCGGCGTCGACAGCCGCGCTGCCCAGAACAGCCCACGGCAACGGGCTCGGGATGCACGCCTGAGCCGAGCCATCAGAACGCGCATGGGAGGCGGGTGCCCGGGGGAATTTCCCCGGGCACTCCCGCGCCCGGCTCATCGCAGCAGCATCACCTGCAAGCGGTCGCCTTCCTCCACCCCTTCGCCGTCGGGGATGAGGGCGAGCGCGTTGGCGTTCGCCAGACCGCTGAGCACGTTGCTGGCCTGGAACCCGCTGCGGACGACGCGGTACGCGGTGCCGTCGTAGGTCGCGACCGCGCGGTCGAGATGCATGCGCCCGTCGCGACGCCGGCGCAACGGCTCCGCCGCGATCGCCTCGACGACAGGACGGTCGACCACCGTGTGTCCCATCATCGTTCGGAGCGCGGGACGCGCGAACAGCTCGAAGCTCACGAGCGAGCTCACAGGGTTCCCGGGGAGCCCGAACACGGGCCGGTCGCGCAGCACTCCGAATGCCAGCGGCTTCGCGGGCCTCACCGCGACCTGCCACCACTGGAGCACGCCGAAGCGCTCGAGCACCGCCTTCACGACGTCGTAGTCGCCGACGGAAACCCCGCCACTGGTGACGAGCGCGTCGCAGGATCCCAGCGCGTCGTCGATCAGCCGCGTGACGAGCGCCTCGTCGTCGGGCCCCACGCCGAGATCGAGCGCCTCGCAGCCCGCCTCGGCGAGCAGCGCGACGAGCATCGGCCGGTTCGAATCGCGGATCTGGCCCGGACCGAGCCGCTCGGGCCCTTCCCGCAGCTCGTCACCAGTCGAGAGCACACCGACGCGCGCTTTGCGCGTGACGAGCACCTCCTGCATACCGAGGCTCGCGAGCACGCCGAGATGCGAGGGCGTGAGCTCAATCCCGGGCTCGAAGACCGTGAGGCCCGCGGCGATGTCCCCTCCGGCGGGACGCACGTGGTCGCTCAGCTCGGCCGCGTGCGCCACGAGGACTCCGTCGTCACCGTCCCGCGTCGTCTGCTCGACCATCACCACCGCGTCGGCGCCGTCGGGAATCGGGGCGCCCGTCATGATGCGGACGGCTTCGCCGGCACGCACGCTCGTCGTCGGTGCGTGCCCGGCCGGAAGCTCGCCGACGACCTTCAGCCGGACCGGGTCCGCTTCCGTAGCACGGGCGACGTCGCTGCTGCGCACCGCGTACCCGTCCATCGCGCTGTTGTCGAACGGCGGCACCGGCTCGGGAGCGACGACAGTCTCCGCGAGCACGAGCCCGAGGGCATCGCGCAGCGGTGCGCGCACCGCGGGGAGACGCGGGACCGCGTCGAGGATCGTGGTCCGGACTCGGTCGAGCGACTCCACGCGGGGCTAGAGCACGCCGCGTCGGCGCAGCAGGTCCACGAGGAGCGCTTCGAGCTGTGGACCGATGTCCGGACGGTCGAGCGCGAGCTCGATGTTCGCTCGCAGGAAGTCGACCTTCTGGCCGATGTCGAAGCGGCCGTCGCGGAACACGCGCCCGTACACGGCCTGTGTCTCGTTCAGCAGACCGATCGCGTCGGTGATCTGGATCTCGCCGCCGGTACCAGGCTCGGTCCGCTCGATTGCGTCGAAGATCTCCGGCGTGAACACGTAGCGGCCCATCACCGCCAGGTTCGACGGAGCCTCAGCGGGCTTGGGCTTCTCGATGATCGAGCGCACGCGCATGAGCCCTGGCTCGACCTCCTCGGGCTCGATGCAGCCGTACGCCGAGATCTCGTCGGGCGACACCTCCTTGAGCGCGAGGACGGTGTGCCCGTACTGCTCGTGCACGTCGAGCATCGACCGGAGCAGCACCGAGTCGTCAACCATGATGTCGTCGCCGAGCAGCACCGCGAACGGCTCGTCGCCCACGTGCTCGCGGGCGACCGAGACCGCGTGGCCGAGGCCGAGCGGATCACGCTGGCGGATGTAGTGGATATCGCCGAGCTCCGAGGTCTCCTGCACCTCTTTGAGGAGGTCGTGCTTCTTCTTCTGCTCGAGGTAGAACTCGAGCTCGAAGTTGCGGTCGAAGTGGTCCTCGATCGCGCGCTTGCCGCGACCGGTGATGATGAGGATGTCGGTCAGTCC
>DATBHZ010000070.1:0-4928 GCA_036557185.1 Acidimicrobiia bacterium
GCGCGTGAGCAGCTCGCCGACCTCCTTTGCCTCACACTCGCTGTCGTCGTCACGAACGATCTTGAGCTCCATCGGCGCAAGTGGCTTGCCGACCGAGCCGAGCCGCTTGGTGACCTCGTCCTTGGGCATGACGATGAAGGCGGGGCCGGCTTCAGTCATCCCGTACGAGTTCGACACCGTCGCGTCGGGCAGCCGTTCTTGCAGCGTGAGGAGCGTCTGCGGTGCGAGCGGCGCGCTCCCGATCGACACCGAGCGCAGACTTGACAGGTCAGGCGCGGCGAACGCCGGGTGCGCCACGATCAGCTCGGCCATGGCGGGCACGAGGAAGGCCATCGACGGGCGCTCGCTCTCGACGATCTCGAACCAGTGCTCGACGTCGAACTTCGGCAGGTACAGACCGACGAGCCCGAGCTTCATAGGGTTGTAGATGAAGGCGATCCCGGCGAACGTGAACATAGGCGCGCCGTGGATCCAGCCGCTCGCAGTCCAGCTCGGCTCGTTGTTGGGCACCATCGCGACGTTGCGATGGCGGACGGCGACACCTTTCGGCATCCCGGTCGTGCCCGAGGTGTACATGATGTCGGCGAGGTCGTCGACGCCGACGGGGACCTGGATGTCGGACGGGTCGGCGGCTGCGACCACGCTCTCGAAGTCGACGACGTTGGGAGTGCTGCTGCCGGCGCTGATGACGTGGCGGAGCGACGAGACGTCGCGCTGCACCGCGAGCGCCTGCTCGAGCAGCGGTGCGGACGTCACGATCGCGGATGCCTCGGCGTGGGCGAGGATCGTGGCGAGCTCTGGAACGGACAGGCGCGTGTTCGTGGGTACGGCGACGGCACCGGCCTTGTGGACCGCCGCGTACGTGACGATCCAGCGGAGCGCTTCGTCGCTCCCGAGGTAGATCGAGACACGGTCGCCGGGCGCGATGCCCAGCTCGACGAGCACGCGCGCGAGCTGGTTCGAGCGGCTGTCCCATTCGGCGAACGTGAGCGTCGTGCTCGCATCGAGGTCGCGGTAGGCGACGTCGACGGTGTGCTCGCGTGCCATGAAGCGGAGCTGGTCGACCTGGAGACGCCCCCATTCGGGCATGGTCACAACCCGAAGCCCATCTGCGGGATCTTGCTCCCGCGCGGCGCCGGTGCGAACAGATCGCCCTTGCGTGCGATCAGCTCGTCGACGGTCCAGCGCTTGTCCTGCGCGTCGAAGTCGTTGGCGAGCGACCACCCGGACATCAGGTACACGTGACTTCCCCAGATGACGAACACCTGGCCGCTCACGTCCGCGGCCGCGTCGGACGCGAGGAAGCCGACGACGGGCGCGATGTTGTCCGGGCTCCAGGCGTCGAACTCACCTTCCTTCGCGGCCATGAAGTCGTCGGCGCCGCCGACGGTCGCTGTCATGCGCGTGCGCGCACGCGGTGCGATCGCGTTGACCGTCACCCCGTACTTCTTCATCTCCCGCGCCAGCACGAGCGTCATGGACGCGATGCCTGCCTTCGCCGCCGAGTAGTTGGCCTGCCCGACCATGCCGAACAGGCCGGACTCGCTCGCGGTGTTGACGATGCGTCCGCCGACGTCGTCGGTGCCCGACGTCTTGGCTTGCTCACGCCAATAGGCGCACGCGAAGTGAGCGGGCGCGAAGTGGCCCTTGAGGTGAACCTTGATGACCGCATCCCATTGCTCCTCGGTCATGTTGAAGCTCATCGCATCGCGGAGGATCCCGGCGTTGTTGACGAGCACGTCGAGACCTCCGAACGTGTCGACCGCGGAAGCGACGAGATGCTGCGCGCCGTCCCACGAGGAGACGTCGTCATAGTTCGCAACGGCCGATCCACCCGCCGCGGTGATCTCGTCCACGACCTCTTGCGCCGGCGTCCGGTCCGCGCCGTCGCCTTCGCGCGCCACTCCGAGGTCGTTCACGACGACGCGCGCGCCCTCGGCGGCGAGCAGCACGGCTTCGCCCCGGCCGATGCCGCGACCCGCACCGGTGACGATCGCGACCTTCCCGTCGAGCGTGCCCACGACCCAGACCTCCTCACGCCGCTCAGCCGTCTCACGCGGCGAGCCGCGTGACGCTACCTGACGGGACGATCTGGCAGGCTTTGGGGATGCGCGTCACGTTCCTGGGCCACGCCGGGATGTACGTCGAGACGGCCGGCGGATCCGTGCTCTGCGATCCGTGGTTCACGCCTGCGTACTTCGCATCGTGGTTCCCGTTCCCGCGCAACGACGTGCTCAACACGCGTCCCTTCGAGCGCCCCGACTATCTGTACGTCTCGCACCTGCACCGCGATCACTTCGACCCCGAGTGGCTCGAGGCGCACGTCGACAAGCGTGCGATCGTGTTGTTGCCCGCCTTCGAGCTCGACCATCTCGAGCGTGCGCTGCGCGACGTGGGCTTCACCGAGTTCGTCCACACCGAGCACGCCAAGCCCGTGGCGCTGGGCGGCCTCGAGGTCGCCATCCTGGCGTTGACGTCTCCCGCCGACGGGCCGTCGGGGGACTCCGCGCTCGTCCTGGCGGACTCGACCGCGCGCATCCTCAACCAGAACGACTCTCGCCCGCGGGACTTGCACGAGCTCGAGGCGCTCGGCCCGTTCGACGCACACTTCACGCAGTTCTCCGGCGCGATCTGGTACCCGATGGTCTACGACTTCCCGGCGGACGAGCAGCGCGCTGCCGGCGTGCGCAAGCGCGCCGACGAGATGGAGCGCGCGGTCCACTACATGCGCGATGTCGGCGCACGGCATCTCTTCCCGATCGCCGGTCCGCCCTGCTTCCTCGACGACGACCTCTGGGCGTTCAACGATCTCGGCGAGGACCCTGCCAACACCTTCCCCGACCAGACCGTGTTCCTCGATCTGCTCGAGGACGAAGGCCTCGACCGCGGCGAGCTGTTGGTGCCGGGCACGGTGGCGACCGTCGACGACGGTGCCTGCACGGTCGTGCAGCCGGAGGGCGATCGTGCGCCCGGCGCGATCTTCGCTGACAAGCGCGCGTACCTCGCGCGCTACCAGCAGGACTGGGCAGCGCGCATCGCGGTCGAGAAGGTGACGTGGCCGCGCGGTGAGCACGACGTCGTTGCGTCGCTACGTCGATGGTTCGAGCCGCTGCTCGACGTGGCGCCGCTCACTTGCGCCGGGGTCGGCGGCGCGGTGCTGCTCCACGTCGGCGACGTCGGTGTCCTGATCGACTTCCCGAACGCTCGGGTGCGCGAATGGACCGGCGAGCCGTGCATCCATCGCCTCGACGTCGATCGCGCCCTGGTGGAGTACTGCATCGAGCATCACGTCGAGGACTGGGTCAACCAGCTGTTCCTCTCGTGCCGCTTCTCCGCCCACCGCGAGGGTCAGTACAACGAGTACGTCTACACGTTCTTCAAGTGCCTGTCGCTGGAGCGGATGGCGTACTGCGAGGGCTACTACGCGACGCGCGAGGAGGCCGGGGACGAGACGTTCCGCTGCGGTGACTACCTCGTGCAGAAGCGCTGCCCCCACCTGCGCGCGGACCTGGAACGGTTCGGCGTGGTGCACAACGGCGTCCTGGAGTGCCGGGTACACCATTGGGAGTTCGACCTCGAGACCGGCCGATGCCTCACGTCGGACGACGACGAGCACCGGTTGCGAAGCGTGCGCGCTCCGGAATAGCCCGTGCTCATCGATCTGCACGCGCACACCGCGCCGCGCTCGAACTGCTCCCGCACCACGCTCGAGGAGCTGGTAACGACCGCGCGCGGTCGCGGGCTCGACGCGCTGTGCATCACGGAGCACGATGTGCGATGGCCCGGGACGGAGCTGGAGGATGCGTCGAAGCTCCTCGGCTTCCCGCTGATCCCTGGGGTCGAGCTGACGACCGACATCGGACACGTCCTCGTGTTCGGCGCCCTGCAGAAGCCACTCTGGATGGGATACCGCTTCGAGGAGCTCGTCGCAGAATGCGAGACCTCGGACACCGCGCTCGTGCTCCCGCACCCGCTTCGACGGCTGGCGGGGGAGCGCGCCGTGCGCGGCGGGCGCATCCCACCCGATGCGGCCACGATCGCGGCGCTGCCGCAATGGGGCGCCGTGCACGCGATCGAGGCGGCGAGCACACAGACGACCGTGCTGGAGCACACGCTCACCGCCGCCGCGCTCCAGGAAGCTCCGCGTCCTGCGGTCGCGGCGAGCGACGCGCACGGTCCCGGTCTCGCCGGCGCGTTCGCGACCGAGCTGAGCAGCGATGTCCGCACGGCGGCGGAGCTGGCTGCAGAGATCCGTGCGGGCCACGTGCGACCGGTCCGCCTGGATGCTTGATCCTCGATCGCGAACCCAATCGCAGGCTTCGGGCAATGTCTGGGTGATGGAGCCCGGAGGGGCGCACGACGGTGAGGTGATCGCGGCCTCACTTGCCGAACCGCCCCGCTTCACTGAGATCTTCGACAGGCATTTCGCCGCGGTGTTCTCGTATTGCGTCCGTCGCCTCGGTCGTAGCTTCGGGGAGGATGTGGCTTCTGCGTCGTTCGTCGAGGCGTTTGTAGCGAGAGGCCGCTTCGACCAGACCCGTGCGAGTGCTCGGCCATGGCTGCTCGGAATCGCGACGAATCTCGTGCGCCGGCACCACCGGGCCGAGCAACGCAGAGTCCGCGCGTACTCGCGTGCTCACGAACCCGAAACTGATGATCAAGCGAGTCGAGACGATCGTGTGCAAGCACAGTTGCTCGCGCCACAGCTTGCCGCGGCGCTGAGCCAACTCACGTCAGACGACAAGGACGTACTTCTGCTGTACGCCTGGGCTGAGCTGTCGTATCAGGAGATCGCGGACGCGCTGCAGATTCCTGTGGGCACCGTCCGGTCGCGTCTCCATCGAGCACGCGGCATCGTACGGACCGGTCTGGAGCAGGAGACCACGAGAGGGGCTTCGCAGTGAACGATCTCGACGAACTGCGCGCGT
>DATBHZ010000071.1:0-3240 GCA_036557185.1 Acidimicrobiia bacterium
CGTGTACCGGGTGAACACGTACCCGACCTCGGACACGCAGTGCAAGAACAACGGCTGGAAGGCCTACGGCGTCTTCAAGAACCAGGGCGACTGCGTCAGCTTCGTCGCCACGGGCGGGAAGAACAAGCCCGCCGGCGCGTAAAGCCGTCCCTTCTAGGCAAAGTCCGCAGGGGGCGCGAAAGCGCCCCCTGCCGTTACAGGGGACAATCCTGCATCGCCTGCGGTGGTGCTCATCGGTGCGTGCTCTCCATTCTGCCGGTTCACTTCTGTCACTACGAGGACACCCGGAAGGGCACCGCCCGAGCTTCGCCGATGCCGCTCCGCCCGAGCTGGCCGAGCCGCTCTACGAGTGCTTCTGCGCGACCCTGCGCGCGCACGGCGTGCAGGTCGCGACCGGCGCCTTCGGTGCGAGCGTGGACGTCGGGCTCGTCAACAACGGGCCGGTGACCATCGTGCTCGACGCTGATTGATACGGATCGCCGGTCGCGCTCTAGTATCTGCGCACTGCGGATTGTCCTGCGGCAATCCGAAGGAGGATGAGATGCAGGGTCAAGGGTTGAAGCTCGGCAAGTCCCCCGCACGAGCGCTGGACACCGACTTCAAATTCGCCGAGCTTGCCGCCACGATCCAGCTGCCCTCCGTGCCGTCACGATTCGGTCACGGAACCGCGTACAGCGACTGGGGCATGCTCGGTAACGACCAGTACGGCGATTGCGTCTGGGCGGGCGCCGCGCATGAGCACATGCTGCTCAACAAGGTCGTGAACGGGATCGACGTACCGTTCGACGAGACCGCCGTCCTCGGCGATTACTCCGCCGTCACCGGCTTCGACCCGAACGATCCCTCGACCGACGGCGGTACCGACGTCCACACGGCGCTCTCGTACCGGCGCAAGACCGGGATCGCCGACTCGAACGGCACGCGTCACCAGATCGGCGCGTATGTCTCGCTCGACCCGAAGAGCTGGGAGCACCTCGAACAGGCGACCTACATCTTCGGCGCCGTCGGGATCGGGATCGAGTTCCCGTCCTCCGCGATGGATCAGTTCAACAACGGCGAGCCGTGGGACGTCGTGGAGGGCGCGACGATCGAAGGCGGCCACTATGTCCCGACCGTCGGCTCGCTCGACGCCGCGGGCGAAGTCAGCGTGCTCACGTGGGGAAAGCGCCAGGTGCTCACGCAGGCGTTCTACGAGCAGTACAACGACGAGGCCTGGACCTACGTCACGCCGGAGCAGCTGCGCGAGGACGGGACCGGTCTCCACGGGTTCGACGTCGAGAAGCTGAACTCGTACCTCGGCGCGCTCCAGAACTGAGCGCGGCCCCGAGTCGAGCTCGACGCGCCGGCGGGGGGAGGGAGGCTCGCGGTGAGCCTCCCTCCCCCGAGCTCGGACTGGTCTGCCTACGAGTGGATGGTGCCCACGGGGGTCGCGACGAGGAAGACGTTCGCGATGGTGGTCCCGTCCTCGTTGTTGTCGATAGAGCAGGTCACCTTGATCTCGGACACTCCGCTGAGGACGCCTGTCTCCGAGAACGGCGCCCAGAAGAACTGGCCGTTTCCTTCCGGCTGCTCGGTCACGACCGGCGGTTGGATAAGGCCGCGGCGCTATCGCATTCGAGCTGTTCCGTGCCCGTGAACCCCTCTGTCTGGCCGTTCGCGTAGCCGCTCGTCGTGACGAGATAGTTGCCCTGGGGGACGGTCATGTCGATCACGGTCGTGCCGGCGTTGTCGTTCACCGTCCGGGGCTCGTATAGCCCTTCCTGCTCCCATGCGTCAGGTGGGGCCGCGGGCGGGCCCTGGGGCGCCGTCGGCGCCGTTGCAGGCGGAGGTGGTGCCGCTGGACGAGGTGAACGACGAGCCTCCGTTCGGGCAGTTCGCATCGCCCGAGGACAGGCTCGTGCTCGTTACGCTCGCCCCGTCCTGCCGGGCGTGCCCGGTTGGCCGTCGGCTCCCGGCTTGCCCGGGGCGCCTGGTGATCCCGAGCTCCCACAGCGACCCACGGCACCGACACGGACGAAGCGGCGCGCGAAGCGTCCCCTCATCTCCTTGCCTCCTCGGTTGTGCCTGCCCGGGTCGCACAACCTCATCGCAGCAGGCAACGCAGGTCAAGAGGGATCCGCCGCGCACCGGGAGCCGAGCGGCGCCGACCGGTGCGCGAGTCGCTTGCTATCCTTTTCGCACCACATTTTCAGCGGTTCGGGAAATGGGCGCGGGAGCGCCCTTTTTCATGTAAGGCACGGCGAAGTGACGAACGTCTACGAGAAGGAGAGGCAGCTGTACCGAGAGGTGTCGCAGCAGGTCGAGCAAGGGCTCCCGGGCGTGGAGGTGCTCGCGCTGGAGCTGATCTCGCCGACGCGCTTCTGCGTCTACGTCGACCATCCCGGCGGCGTCGACCACGCGCTCTGCGAGCGCGTGACGAACCTCCTGCGCGGCTATCTCGACCGCTTCACCGTGGACGTCTCGTCGCCCGGTTTCGACCGGCCTCTACGCAAGCCGGCGCACTTCCGCAACGCGATCGGCCGCACGGTCACCCTGCGGACGGCGAACGAGATCGGCGGGCGCAAGCGCTTCAAGGGGACGGTCGTCGAGGCCGACGACGACGCCCTGGCGCTCGGCGTCGCGGACAGCCAGCGAGTGAAGATCCCGTACGAGTCGATCGTTCGGGGCAATCTCATCGACGAAGGGTGAGGAGATGAGCAAAGAGATCATCGAGGCGGTGCACACGATCGAGCGTGAGAAGGGGATCGAGAGCGACACCCTGATCACAGCGCTCGAGGACGCGCTCCTCGCCGCGTACAAGAAGACGCCCGGCGCGTCGCGGCACGCCACGGTGGAGCTCGACCGCCAGGAGGGCGATTTCCGCGTCTTCTCCATCGAGCTTCCGGCCGATATCGAGGAGCGTCTGCTCGAGGAGGCGCGCGAGCGCGCGCTCACCGAGCTCGAGCTGGCCGAGGCCGAGAACGGCGAGCGCTCGCACACGCTCCTCTCCGACGACGACCTGATCATCGACTGGTCCGACGTGCCCGAGGAGCAGGTCAGGCGCAGCGACGTCACGCCCGAGAACTTCGGCCGCATCGCCGCGCAGACGGCCAAGCAGGTCATCCTGCAGCGGATCCGCGAGGCCGAGCGCGAGATGATGTACGAGGAGTACGTCGACCGGCAGGGCGAGGTCGTGACCGGCATCGTCCAGCAGGCCGGCGACCGCAACAACGTCCTCGTCGACCTGGGCAAGGTCGAGGC
>DATBHZ010000072.1:0-7841 GCA_036557185.1 Acidimicrobiia bacterium
GGTCAGGCCGCGGGGGGTGACTGCGGGCGGTCGGCGCCGCCCGGATCTCCTTGTGACCCGCCCGTCTGCGCGCCGGACTTGGGCGCCCGGAGCTCCTCGGGCGACGGCACGTACCCGGCCGCTCGGTCGATGATCCGGTGCGCGCTCGAGAGCAGGCCCTCGTGTCGCTCGTGGTGGCGATAGCGCGCCAGCCAGGCGGTGAGCAGGCAGCCGAGCGCAAAGGCGAAGAGCGGGACCGTCACACGCAGGAAGTCGCCGAACACGACGGAGAAGGCGTCACCGATCGAGTTGGCGACACCCGACCAGCCCTCGAGCACGACGGTGCCGGTGGCCCACGCCCCGAGCGCGAGCAGCAGCAGGGTGCCGCCGACCGCGAGCGGCCCGCGCAGCGCTTCAAGGGGCCGAGCCGACACCTCGACGAGCGTCCGGCGCCTCCACGCGCCGACTGCGATCGCGATCAGACCGAGGGCGGCGGCGATCGACGCGCTCCCGATGAGCAGACTGCCGAGCGGATGCGGCCGCGCGACGCCGAGCAATTCGACCCGGCTCATGTCGGCAGGGTCGTAGCGGATGGGGATCTTGGCCCCGATCCAGTCCGCGGCACCGGCCTCCACGTGCGCCTGGGCCGTCCGGGTCTTGCCGTGCACCTCGTACGCGACGCGCAGGTCGAGACCGTCGTTCGATCGAACCTCGCGGACGCGCGCGGTGCTGTGCTTCCACGACGCGTCGACCGCCTGCTCGTGTCGCCAGTCCTTCCAGGCGCGGTCGAGGCGCATACCGCCCGTTGCCAGCAGCGGCACCGCGATGATCAGGAGCACGACGCACGCCGCCGCGAGGAACAGGCGTACCGGATGGCGAGCGAGCTCCGCCACGTTTGCGCCCCAGCGGCGCGCCGCGTCGACGACGCGTTGCATCGCTTGCTCGGTCCGTGCTCCCTGCGAAGAGGTCATGTTGCGTCCGCGGGTTGGGTCACGTCGGCCCCCGCCGGGCCCGACACCGTGATCGGCGCGCGATCATCCAGGCTCAAGGGGCCGATGCCAGCTTCGCGCCGCCGCCGCCGCGGGTGCGTTCGGGCACTGCGCAGAGCCCATCGGGCGGACCGATCGAGGGCGGCGGCCAGCACGAGTGTCGCGACACCCACCACCCCGTCGAGCCACCAGTGGTTGGCCGTCGCCGTGACCACCACCACCGTCAGCACCGGGTGCGCCAGGAAGAGCCAGCGCCACCGGCTCGACGACACGAGCACGACCGCGATCCCGATGGCGACGGCCCAAGCGACATGCACCGACGGCATCGCGGAGAGCTGATCCGCGCCGTTGCTGCCGAGACGGTCGTAGACCGACAGGCCGTACACGTGGGCGGCGTCGACGAAGCCGAGCTCGGGGAACATGCGCGGCGGGGCGACCGGCACCAGCTGGATCGCCAGGCACAGCCCCGTGGAGATCGCGATGACGTTGCGGACTGGCGGGTAGCGATCGCGGTACCGGGCGAACAGCCACACGAGGAACGCGATCAGTGCCGGCACGTGCACGACGGCGTAGTAGGCGTTCAGGACGCGCATGACGTCCGGATGCGGGAGGAACAAGCGCTGGAAGCTGACCTCGCTCGGGAGGTGCAGGCGCTGCTCCAGCTCCCAGATGCGCCGGCCCATCTCGTGCGCGCGAGTTGTCTGGGTGATGGCGATTCGTCCGGCAAGTCGCCAGACGGCGTAGAGCACGAACACGAGGGCCGCCTCCCCTGAGAAGGCGCCGGCCGTGTTCCACAGGCGCCGAGGACTGCGCGTGACCGCCCAGGCGAACGCTGCGAGCGCGAGGGCGAGCACGAGAGCCGGCTGCCACTCGAGCCACATCACACCATCGTGCCCCAACCGGCGCGCGTGGCCGGAAAGTCGGGATGGTGTTGCGAGGCGGCCCCGGATGCCGTAATGCTCTCCCCTATGGTGACAGCCGTGTCAGGTTCCACCACGACACCCACGGCGCACCGTACGACGACGCTCCTGCCCGACCCGGCGCCCGCCGAGCGCTCGTTCACGCTGATCTCGGTCGACGACCACCTCATCGAGCCGCGCCACCTTTTCGAGGGCCGGATGCCCGAGGCGCTGGCCGAGCGTGCACCAAGGGTCGTCGAGATCGAGGGCAACGAAGCCTGGTCGTTCGAAGGTCGCCTCTATCCCCAGGTCGGGCTCAACGCGGTCGCAGGGCGGCCGAAGGACGAATGGAGCATGGAGCCCGCGCGCTTCGACGAGATGCGCAAGGGCTGCTGGGACGCAGACGCGCGCGTCGCCGACATGGACCTCGACGGCGTCTACGCCTCCGTGTGCTTCCCGTCCCTGATCGCAGGCTTCGCGGGCACGGTGTTCTCGGGCATCGACGATCAGGATCTCGGTCTTGCGTGTGTGCGAGCGTGGAACGACTGGCACGCAGAGGAATGGTCGGGCCGGCATCCCGCGCGGCTGATCGGCAACCAGATCCCGTGGCTCAACGATCCGCAGGTCGCCGCGGAAGAGGTGCGGCGCAACGCCGAGCGCGGGTTCAAGGCGCTGAGCTTCCCCGAGAACCCGGTCGATCTCGGTCTGCCGTCGGTGCACACCGACCACTGGGACCCGGTGCTGCATGCCTGCGAGGAGACGCGCACGGTCGTCTGCCTCCACAACGCGTCGAGCAGCTGGACGGCTGCGCGATCACCCGGCGCGCCGCTCGAGCTCTACACGACCCTCTTTCCCGTCAACGCGATGGTCGCTGCCGCGGACTGGCTGTGGGCGGGCATCCCGACAAGGTTCCCCGAGCTCGACGTGGCCTTCAGCGAAGGCGGGATCGGCTGGGTGCCGATGTTGATCGATCGAATCGACTACGTCCTCGACCATTCGGCAACCGGGGGTGGCGCGTGGCGCGAAGCCGGCGTCTCGCCGACCGAGGCGCTGCGACGCAACTTCTGGTTCTGCACGATCGATCTCTCGTCGACGATCGCGTTGCGCGACCACATCGGGATCGATCACATCATGATGGAGACCGACTACCCGCACGCCGACTCCACGTGGCCGGAGACCCAGGAGCGGGCGCGCGCCGGGCTCGCGGACATGACGGACGACGAGATCCGCAAGCTCACCTGGCAGAACGCCTCGAAGCTCTTCCGCCACGAGGTACCGCCGGATCTCCGGGTGCCGACATGAGTGAGCGACCGCGAGCCGGGTATCCCGGCGAGCAGCGAGCGTGGCCCGAGCGGCCCGCGCCGAAGGCGCGAGAGCGGGAAACATGACTGACTTGGTCGTACGCAACGGGTTCGTGGTGGACGGGACCGGCGCGCCCGGTCGGCGCGCGGACGTCGCAATCACCGACGGTCGCATCACCGAGATCTCCGAGCGCGTCACCGACAGCGGTGCGCGTGAGATCGACGCGGACGGCCTGGTCGTCACGCCGGGCTTCGTCGATCTCCACACGCACTACGACGCGCAGATCCTGTGGGACGCGACGGCGAGCCCGTCACCGCTCCACGGCGTCACGACGGTCATGGGGGGCAACTGCGGCTTCGCGCTCGCCCCCGCGGCGGGCGAGCACATCGACTATCTCGCTCGGCTGATGTCGCGCGTGGAGGGCATTCCCCTCCCCGCGCTCGAGCAGGGTGTGCCGTGGGACTGGAAGAGCGTCGGGGACTACCTCGACCGCGTTGCGTCGAGCGGGTCCAGCGTCAACGCGGGTTTCCTCACGGGCCACAGCGCCCTCCGCCGCGTGGTCATGGGCGACGAGTCCACCGAAGGCGAGGCATCCGAGGACCAGATCGACGCGATGGTGCGCCTCCTCCACGAGGCGCTCGACGCCGGCGCGATGGGCTTCTCATCCTCCCAGGCGCACACGCACAACGACGGCAACGGCAATCCCGTCCCGTCACGACACGCATCGCGCGACGAGCTGATCGCGCTGGCGAGCGCTGTGCGAGCGCACCCCGGAACGCAGCTCGAGCTGATCATCCCCGGCTGCCTCAACGGCTTCACCGACGACGAGGTCGAGCTGATGGCCGACCTCTCGCTCGCCGCAGACCGTCCTCTCAACTGGAACGTCCTCGGCGTGAGCGGCGGGGGGAACCACGAGCACCAGCTCGCGGCTTCCACGCGAGCGGCGGAGCGCGGTGCGCGCGTCGTCGCGCTCACGATCCCGCAGGGGATGCAGATCCGCTTGTCGTTCCTCTCGGGGTTCGTGCTCGACGGGTTGCCGGGGTGGCGCGACGTCATCGGCCTGCCGGTCGAGGAGCGGATCCGCGCCCTCTCCGACCCGGCGGTCCGCGCCGACCTCGACCGCAAGGCGCACTCCCCCGAAGCAGGGATCCTCGCGAACCTCGCCAACTGGGAGCGGTTCACGATCGTCGAGACCTTCACGCCCGGCACGAAGATGTACGAGGGACTGCGCGTGGGCGACGTCGCGCGCGAGGCGGGCAAGACACCTTTCGACGCGCTCCTCGACATCGTCGTCGCCGACCGCTTGCGCACAGGCCTTCGGCCCGACATGCCCAAGGAGTCGGACGACACATGGCAGGCGCGCGCCGCCGTGTGGACGGACCCGCGCGCGGTCGTCGGCGCATCCGACGCGGGCGCGCACCTCGACATGTTCTGCATGGCGGGGTACAGCACGTTCCTGGTCGGCCCTGCGGTTCGCGACCTGCACCTTCTCAGCCTGGAGGAGTCCGTTCGGTTGCTCACCGACGTCCCGGCACGCCTCTACGGGCTCACCGGCCGCGGGAGACTGAGCGCGGGTGGGCACGCGGACCTGGCGATCTTCGACCCGGCAACCGTGGCCCCGGGCCGCGAGCGCACGCTGGACGACCTCCCCGGCGGAGCGAGCCGCATCGTGGTCGACGCCTCGGGGATGCGCCACGTGCTGGTGGCCGGGACCGAGATCGTCCGGGACGATGCCTGCACGGGGGCCACCCCCGGTAGCGTCCTGCGCTCCGGCCGCGACACCGAGACCATTCACGCAAGTTCCTGACCCTGGATACCGAAGGAAACGTCATGACCACGACCGAGCCGGATCCGATCGAAAAGCTCTTCTGGCCGGAGACTGCCAACAGCCCGCACGCCGCGTACCAACGGGTCATGGCCGAGTGCCCTGTCGCGCGTACCGAGGGAATCACGGGATCGCCGGCAGTTTGTGTCACGAAGTACGAGGACGTGATGTGGGCGCTCAAGCATCCCGAGGTGTTCTCCTCGGGTGCCGAGGCGGTGACGATCGGCCAGAAGGACAAGCTCATCCCGCTCCAGCTCGATCCACCCGAGCACGCGAAGTACCGCCGGATGCTCGACCCGGAGTTCTCCCCGCGGCGCATCGCCGAGATCGAGCCCGATGCGCGCAAGCTCGTCAACGAGATCATCGACGGCTTCGCCGCCAACGGCGAGTGCGATTTCCACGAGGACTTCGCGACGCCGCTCCCGTCCGGGATCTTCCTGCGGCTCATGAACCTGCCACCGGAAGATCTCGCGACGTTCCTGCAGTGGAGGGACAACACGATCCGTCCCGACGTCGAGCCCGGCGACATGGAGGGCGCCGCGCGGATCCGCGAGGAGACCGGTCGGGCGATCACCGCGTACTTCGCGGACGCCATCGAGGAGCGGCGCAAGACGCCGGACGACGGCCTGCTCTCCCGCATCGTGCACAACGAGATCGACGGCCGTCCACCGACGATGGACGAGCTCCTCGGCATCATGCATCTGATGCTGCTGGCGGGGCTCGACACGGTGACCGCGACGCTCGACTGCATGGTGGCGTACCTCGGCCAGCACCCCGACCGTCGCGACGCGATCGCGCAGGACCCGGCGGTCGCGTCCTCGGCGATCGAGGAGCTCCTGCGCACCGAGACGCCGGTGATGATGGTGGCCAGGGTCGTCAAGGAGGACGCAGTGTTCGGCGGCGTGCAGCTCGCGAAGGGCGACGGCGCCACGATCCTGATCGGGGCCGCCAACGTCGACGAAGGGGAATTCGTCGACCCGAGCTCGGTGGTGTTCGACCGGGAGGGCAACCGGCACGTCGCGTTCGGCGCCGGACCGCACCGCTGCCTCGGCTCACACCTCGCTCGGATGGAGCTGCGCGTCGCGCTCGAGGAGCTGCACAAGCGGATCCCGGACTACCGGGTCGCGGACGATGCCGTGCTCAACTACTCGCCCGGCATCCGCCAGGCCGACAGCATCCCGCTCGTCTTCACGCCGGTTCCGTGAGCGACCAGCCGATCCGTCGGCTCAGGCAGATCTGCGAAACGCGGGGCTCGTCGCGGCACGCGGGATCTCGTCGAGCGGTGTTGCGACCTCCTCGACCGTCGGTCCGACGCGTTCGGCGATCGGGCGCAGCGCCTCGAGATCGAAGTCGTAGACCTCGGCGATCGTGCCCGACAGCACCTGCCGGAGGTCCTCCGGCGCCCAGTCGCTGAACGACATGCGGAGCAGCTCCCGCGAGTAGGGCGGTGAGCCTTCGTGATGCGGATAGTCGCTGCCCCACATCACCTTGTGTGTTCCGAGCTTGGCCATCGCCGTGGCTTCCTCCGGGCTCGGGAAGCTGACACCGAGCCACACGTTGCGATCGAAGTACTCGGACGGCCGCAGCGACAGGTTCAGCTCACCCGCGAAGTTCATCTCCCCCACACGCCCGGCCTGCATCTGCGCGTGGAAGCCGTCGAGCATGCGGAGCACACCGGGCAGCCACGCACAGCCTTGTTCCGTCAGCACGAGCTTGAGGCGCGGGAAGCGTTCGAAGACGCCGCTCATCAGCACCTGCCAGAACGGGCGGTGGGCGAACCAGCCGGTCTCGATCATCCACTGCATCGTCGCCGAGGGGTGCTTGCCGTAGTCGCGCATGCCGGTTCCGGAGTGGTGATTGACGACGACACCGAGCTCTTCGCACGTTCGCCACAGCGGGTCGTACACGTCGGAGTAGAGAGGCTCGATCGGCACGTCGTCGGGGATCCCCGGCACGAGCACACCGCCGCGCAGCCCGTGCTCCGCGGCGAACTTCACCTCTTCGACCGCGGCATCGACATCGTTGACGAAGATCTGCGCGATCCCGGCGCGGCGTTCGGGGAAGCGACCGCACCAGTCGGCGAGCCAGCGGTTGTGCGCACGGAGCCCTGCCCACCGCAGCTCGAGGTCCTCCTTGGTGACGGGCGGACGCGCGATCACCGCGCCGGTCGGGAAGAACGGCGGGACCGTGTTCGGGAACACCACCTCGCCGACCTGGCCATCGGCCTCGAGATCGGCGTTGCGCCGATCGTCGTCCCAGTTCCGCGCCCGCTTGTTGTCCTGGAGGTCGCGGAACGGGTTCTTGTAACGCCCCCGCCATGCGTCGAACTCGTCGACGTACCGGCCTTCGAGGTACCCGCGGTACTGGTCCATCGAGCCGCCGGCGTGGCAGTCGGCGGAGATGATCGTGTAGTGAGCCTGCGGGTCGTTGGTGTCGACCGCCATCGGTGCCTCTTCCCGTTGCGAGATCGCCTCGGCGTACGCTTCGGTGAACATGTTGTCCGACCTTCGAACGCGGCTCCAACTCGGCAGGCAGCCGGCTGCGGCCGGAACCCCGCCGCGCATCGCCATCCTCGGCGCAGGTGTGGCCGGGCTCTGCATGGCGATCCGCTTGAAGATGGCCGGGATCGAGAGCTTCACGATCTTCGAGAAGTCCGAGGGGGTCGGCGGCACGTGGCGTGACAACACGTACCCCGGCGCGAGCTGCGACGTCCCGTCGCATCTCTACTCCTACTCGTTCGCGCCGAAGAGCGACTGGACGCGGGTCTTCGCGGAGCAGCCCGAGATCCTCGAGTACCTGGATGCGTGCGCTGACCGCTTCGGGCTGCGACCGCACCTGCGGGCGCGG
>DATBHZ010000073.1:0-26681 GCA_036557185.1 Acidimicrobiia bacterium
CCGCGGTGACGTGATCCGGGCTCCGTCTGCGCGGCGAGGGTGAGGAACTGCGCACGCAATCCGTTCGTGATGAACATCTTGCGGCCGTTGAGCACCCAGGTGTCGCCGTCGCGGACCGCGCGGGTGGAGATCCCGGCAACGTCGGATCCGGCGTCGGGCTCGGTCAGCGCGATGCAGCCGATCTTCTCGGCGGTGATCGCGGGGCGCAGGTACTGCTCGCGTAGCTCGTCGGTGCCGAACTCGGCGAGCGCCGGCGTGCACATGTGGGTCTGCACCGAGACGGCCATCGGGATCGAGCCGCACCCGCAGCGCGCGAGCTCCTCGACGAACACGAGGCTGCTCGCGAGGTCACCGCCCGAGCCGCCCCAGCGCTCGGCGTAGTGCAACCCGAGGAAGCCGAGCTCACCGCAACGGTGGAACACCTCGTCGGGGAAGTACCCGGCCGTCTCCCACTCGTCGACGAAGGGGCGCAGCTCCTTGTCGACGTAGCGGCGCACCGAGTCGCGCAGCTCTTCGTGCTCCGGCGTGTAGATCGCATGCCTGCTCACCAGCCCATTCTGGCCTTGTCCCCGGTGCTCGTGGCGAGTGGAGCCCGTAGAATGCGGACGTGAGCCAGTCCCTGCTCCGCCGACGGCTGGTCGACGCGAGCGAGCGCATCAAGCGCATGCGTGCCGAGCTCGCCGTGACGACCGAGCAGCTCGCCTTCCTCGAGGACGAGGCCGAGGACGCGCGGCTGCGTGCGCTGGTCGCCGAGACGCCGCTCGCCGAGGCCGAAGCCCGCGACGCCCGCCGGCACGCCGATGCGCTGGCCCGGCAGCGCGACGCGCTCGAGAGCTCCGTTGCCGGCCTGCTCCGCGAACAGGACGAGCTTCTCGACCGCATGGCATCCGAGCTCCCGAGCCAGTAGGAATCCTTCATGGCACCCGAGACCCCAACCCGCGTCGTGATCGCCGAGGACGAAGCGATCATCCGCCTCGACCTCAAGGAGCTCCTCGAAGAGGAGGGCTTCACGGTGGTCGCGGAGACAGGCCGCGGCGACGAAGCGGTCGAGCTCGTGCGGAGCTTGCGACCCGACCTCGCGATCCTCGACATCAAGATGCCCGGCCTCGACGGTCTCGCAGCGGCGCGACAGATCACGGCGGACCGTCTCGCGGCCGTGCTCGTGCTCACGGCCTTCTCGCAACGTGACCTCGTCGAGCAGGCGCGCGACGCGGGCGCGATGAGCTACATCGTCAAGCCGTTCCAGAAGAGCGACCTCATCCCGGCCATCGAGATCGCGCTCGGACGGCACGCCGAGCTGCAGAGCCTCGAGGACGAGGTGAGCGATCTCGCCGATCGTCTCGAGGCGCGCAAGACGATCGACCGCGCCAAAGGTGTCCTGATGGACAAGCACGGTCAGAGCGAGTCGGATGCGTTCCGCTTCTTGCAGAAGGAGGCGATGAACCGGCGAACGAAGGTGCACGAGGTGGCCGAGCTGGTCCTCAAGGGCGAGCTGGCTCCGGCCCCGTAATGCCCGACGCCCCGCCCAAGCTCCTCCTGCTCGACGGCCACTCCCTCGCGTACCGCGCCTTCTACGCGCTCCCGACCGACCTCGCCACGACGTCCGGCACCGTCACCAACGCCGTGTACGGCTTCACGTCGATGCTGGTGAAGGTC
This sequence comes from Acidimicrobiia bacterium, assembly GCA_036557185.1. GTDB lineage: Bacteria > Actinomycetota > Acidimicrobiia > IMCC26256 > JAENVU01 > DATBHZ01. The sequence continues at coordinate 1,657 of DATBHZ010000073.1, forward strand.
ATCGGCGACGAGCATCCCGACCATCTCGCCGTCTCCTTCGACACCGCCGCGCCCACGTTCCGCAAGGAGAAGGACGCGACGTACAAGGCCGGCCGCAAGGAGACGCCCGACCTCTTCCGCTCGCAGCTCCCGCTGATCCACCAGGTGCTCGAGGCGCTCGCGGTGCCGATCATCGAAGTCGAGGGTGTCGAGGCCGACGACGTGATCGCCTCCCTCGCCGAGCAGGCTGCGGAGCGCGCCATGAACGTCGTCATCGTGACCGGCGACCGCGACACGTACCAGCTCGTGCGCGACCCGTACATCAAGGTGCTCTACAACAAGCGCGGCGTGTCGGACTACGCGCTTTACGACGAGGCCGGCATCGTCGAGCGCACAGGCGTGACCCCGGCGCAGTATCCCGACTACGCCGCGCTGCGCGGCGACACGAGCGACAACCTGCCGGGGGTCCCGGGCATCGGCGAGAAGACCGCCGCCAAGCTGATCTGCAGCTACGAGAACCTCGAAGGCATCTTCGAGCATCTCGACGAGCTGCCACCGAAGCAGCGGCAGAACCTCGGCGAATGGCGCGACCAGGTCTTTCACAACCGCGAGATGTCGGTGCTGCGGACGGACCTCGACATCGACGTCGACCCGGCGAAGCTCCGGATGGGCGGCTGGGATCGCGAAGAGGTGCGGGTGCTCTTCAACCAGCTCGAGTTCCGCACGCTCTACCCCCGCTTGCTCGAGGCCGTCGGTGCCGAGGCCGACGACAGCGTGCAGGGTGAGACGCTCGACGTCGACGTGACGGTCGAGCGTGACGCGGTCGCCGCAGCGAAGGTCCTGCGCTCGATCGCGGCACAGACAGAGCGGTACGCGATCGAGGCTGCGTGGCTGGGCGCCGGAGCGCTCGTCGGCATCGGCATCGCGTCCGAGGCAGAGACTGCGCACTACCTCGCGGTCGATCTCCTGACCGACGGCGACGTGACCAAGGAGCTGGCTGCGCTGCTCGAGAGCGGCGGGCCTCCGCTCGTGGCCCATCGCTCCAAGGAGCTCATGCACGGCTTGCAGCGCGCCACCGGCGTCGACGTGGAGACGCTCGATCTCGACACCGCCGTCATGGCGTACCTGCTCGAGCCCGGCGAGGGGCGGTACGACCTCGACGAGCTGGGCCTGCGCTTCCTCTCGATCGAGCTGACGTCGCCCGACGCGGAGAGCAAGGAGGGCACGCTCGATCTCGACGGTGCGGCCCATGCCGAGCTCGCGGGCAGGCGCGCGACGGCAGTGCTGCGTCTTGCCGAGTCCCTCGGGGATGCGCTCGACGCCCGTGAGCTCACCGATCTCTACGAGCGCGTCGAGAAGCCGCTCGTGCCGGTGCTCTCGAAGATGGAGGACGCCGGCGTTGCGATCGACCGTGCGTTCCTCGACGAGCTGCGCACTGACCTCCAGAAGCAGTGCGATGCGCTCGAGCGGGCGATCCACGCGCACGCGGGCGGCCCGTTCATCATCAATTCCGTCCCACAGCTGCGCAAGGTCCTGTTCGACGATCTCGGCCTGACGCCGGTCAAGCGCACGAAGACGGGCCCGTCGACCGACGCCGACTCGCTTCAGAAGATGGCTGTCGCGAACGCGCACCCGATCCTCGACGACCTGCTCAAGTACCGCGAGGTCGAGAAGCTGCGCAGCACCTATGCCGATGCGTTGCCCCCGCTCATCCACGAGGACGGCCGCATCCACGCGACCTTCAACCAGATCGCGACCACGACCGGACGCATCTCGAGCGAGAACCCGAACCTGCAGAACATCCCGGTCCGGACCGCCGAGGGACGCGAGATGCGGCGCGCGTTCGTCGCTCCCAAGGGCTGCGGCCTGCTCACCGCCGACTACTCGCAGATCGAGCTGCGGATCCTCGCTCACCTCGCGGAGGATCCCGGTCTGGTCGACGCGTTCGCGCGCGGCGCCGACGTTCACACCACGACCGCCGCGAAGGTGTTCGACGTCGAAGAGAGCGACGTGGACGAGTTCCAGCGCCGCTTCGCGAAGGTCGTGAACTACGGCTTGGCGTACGGCATGGAGGCCTACGGGCTCGGCCAGCGTCTCGACATCCCGACCGATCAGGCGCGCGAGATCCTCGACTCGTACTTCGAGTCGTTCCCGAACGTTCGCGAGTACATGCAGCGCACGGTTTCCGACGCGAAGAAGCGGGGGTACACGACCACGATCCTCGGCCGGCGCCGGCAGATCTCCGAGCTCGCGTCCTCGAACTTCAGGATCCGTCAGATGGGGGAGCGCATGGCGCAGAACGCGCCCGTGCAGGGCTCCGCGGCCGACGTGTTCAAGCTCGCGATGATCGACCTCGACCGCGCGCTCGACGACTCGGGCCTCGCGAGCCGGATGATCCTGACCGTCCACGACGAGCTCGTCCTCGAGGTGCCCAAGGCGGAGCGCGAGAAGGTGGAGCCGCTCGTTCGCGAGGTCATGGAGTCGGTGATCGAGCTCTCCGTGCCGCTGACCGTCGACATCGGCTTCGGGCCGACGTGGGCGGAGGCCAAGTAACCCACCGAACCCGTGTGCTGCCATGCCTGACCCGGAGCCGGGTTGGTTCAACCCGCTCGCCGCCTTCCTCGGCGAGGCGTACCTCCGGAACGCGTTCACGCTCGGCACGGAGCAGGAGGTGGCCTTCCTCGTCGCCGAGCTCGGTCTGCGGCCGGGGATGCGCGTGCTCGACGTCGGGTGTGGGCCGGGGCGACATGCGCTCGAGCTGGCGCGCCACGGCATCGAGGTGCACGGCGTCGACCTGTCACCCGACTTCGTGGGGCTTGCTCGCGATGCCGCCGCGGCCGAGCGGCTGCCGGCGATGTTCGAGGTCGCGGACGTGCGCGGGCTCGACATCCACGCGGCGTTCGACGCCGCGATCTGTCTCTGCCAGGGAGGATTCGGGTTGCTCGGCGGCGCGGACGACGCGGCCGTCGTGGGCCGGATCGCCCGGGCGGTCCGCCCTGGTGGTGCGGTGGCGGTGACGGCCTTCCACAGCTATTTCGCGCTGCGGTGGCAGGAGGAGGGCGAGGAGTTCGACCCCCGCACGGGGGTCGTGCACGAGATCGCGACGCTCCGCAACGCGGAGGGCGAGGAGCGCCCCTTCGACCTCTGGACGACCTGCTTCACCACCCGCGAGCTCGTGTTGCTCGCCGAGACGTGCGGACTCGTGGAGGTGCATGTGTCCGGAGTGCGCCCCGGCCAGTACGGCAGCGACGCCCCCGGCATGGATCATCCCGAGCTCCTGCTACTCGCACGGCGTGTGGGCAGCCTGTAGCCTGGAAGGGCCTTCCGACCGGAAGTGCACAAGCCGCGCGTGCGCACCGTCCACTCCGCGACACCGTGTGCTCGCGCCCGACTGACCAGTTCCCAGGAGACCTTCCCGTTGTCCGAGCAAGAAGAGGCCGCATCCGCGGCCGAGACACCGACCGACGCAGCACCCGAGACCAAATCTGACATCGAAGGGGGTGCGCGCGAAGCCGGATCGGACGACGTCGTGGTCGACGACCTGGACGGTCAGTCGCTGTCGGATGCAATCGACGCGACGCTCGTCGAGTTCGACGAGGGAGGCCTGGTCAGCGGCACCGTCGTCAAGATCGACTCCGACGAGGTCCTGCTCGACATCGGGTTCAAGTCCGAGGGCGTCATCCCGTCCAAAGAGCTGTCGATCCGCAACGACGTCAACCCGGACGAGGTCGTCTCGATCGGCGAGGAGCTGGAAGCGCTCGTCCTCCAGAAGGAGGACAAGGACGGCAGGCTCATCCTCTCGAAGAAGCGGGCGCAGTACGAGCGCGCCTGGGGGACCATCGAGAAGATCAAGGAAGAGGAGGGCATGGTCTCCGGCCCGGTCATCGAGGTCGTGAAGGGCGGGCTCATCCTCGACATCGGCCTGCGCGGCTTCCTGCCCGCGTCGCTGGTCGATCTGCGCCGCGTGCGCGACCTGCAGCCGTACGTCGGCAAGACGATCGAGTGCAAGATCATCGAGCTCGACAAGAACCGCAACAACGTCGTCCTCTCGCGGCGCGCCTACCTCGAGGAGACGCAGCGCGAGCAGCGCGACGAGTTCCTCACGAACCTCAAGCCCGGCGAGGTCCGCCCCGGTGTGGTGTCGTCGGTCGTCAACTTCGGTGCATTCGTCGATCTCGGCGGCATGGACGGCCTCGTCCACGTGAGCGAGCTGAGCTGGAAGCACGTCGACCATCCCAGCTCGGTCGTCCAGGTCGGCGACGAGGTCACCGTGCAGGTGCTCGACGTCGATCTCGACCGCGAGCGCATCTCGCTGTCGCTCAAGGCGACGCAGCAGGATCCGTGGCAGGAGTTCGCGACGTCGCACCGCGTGGGCGAGCTGGTCTACGGCCGAGTCACGAAGCTCGTGCCGTTCGGCGCGTTCGTTCAGGTCGGTGACGGCATCGAGGGGCTTGTGCACATCTCCGAGATGGCGGTGCACCACGTTGAGGCGCCAGAGCAGGTCGTCACCCCGGGCGAGGAGCTCTGGGTCAAGATCATCGACATCGACCTCGACCGTCGGCGCATCTCGTTGTCGATCAAGCAGGCGGCCGAAGGTGGCGTCGTCGCCGCGGAGTACCAGGACCAGTTCGGCGAGCACGCGTACGACGAAGAGGGCAACTACATCGGTCCCGAGAGTTCGCCCGAGGAGGGCGGCGCGGCGCCCGCAGCTTCTGGCGAGGGCGAGGGTTCAGCCGAGCCGACAGCCGAGGCGAGCACTGGCGCTGAGCCGATCGTCGACGTCCCCGCCGAAGAGCCCGTCTCGGAGCAGGCCCCCAGCTGACCCGCGCCGGGCGCGCGGCGACGCGAGCTCGTGCGGCCTGTTCGTAGGTGACGCGGCCGGTCAGTCGTGCCGAAGGTGAATGATGCCGGCGCGCACGCCGGTGACGACAGCCTGTGTCCGGTCGCGAGCGCCGAGCTTGGCGTAGATCGACGCGAGATGGTTCTTCACCGTCTTGGTGCTGATGTAGAGCGTCGCCGCGAGGTCGACCGTCGAGTAGCCGTCGGCCACGAGCTGGAGGATCTCCTGCTCTCGCTTCGTCAACGGCGAGCTGCCGTTGCCGTTCGAGCGCGGGTGCAGGACACGTGCAGTCACGTCCATCAACACCACGTCAGGATGCAGCTCCGCCGCTGCATGCAGTGCCGCGTCCTGGTCCTCGACCTCGGACGTGACAAAGCCCGACTCCTCGAGCATTCGCCGGACGACACCGGGAACGCCGACGAGCATCACGCGCGGCAGTGTCGTGTGCGTGGGCACACGGTGGTCCTGCCCATTGGTCATGGTCATTGCCTGCCCCCCTCGGGCTGGCCGCTGGTCCCTATGATCCTCGGCCATGTTGCTCGTCGGCTTGACGGGAGGAATTGGAGCGGGGAAATCAACGGTGGCGGAGATGCTCCAGGCACGTGGGGCGGTGGTTTTGGACGCTGACGCTGTTGCTCGTGAGGTCGTTGCACCGGGCACGCCGGGCCTGAAGGCGATCGTGGAGCGGTTCGGGGCTGGGGTATTGGGCCCAGAGGGAGCGCTCGACCGTCCGGCGCTGGCGGCCGTCGCCTTCGCCACCGACGAGGCACGAGAGGCGCTCGAGGGCATCACGCACCCCGCGATCCAGGAGGAGTTCACCCGTCGGATCAGCGAGGCGCCTCCCGAATCGGTGCTCGTCCTGGACGTCCCCCTGCTCGCCGAATCGGAGTCAGTGGCGAAGCGCGGGTACGAGGTCGTGATCGTGGTCGAGGCGCCACGCGAGGTTCGGCTCGACCGGCTCGAGGAGCGCGGCGTGCCGCGAGCGGACGCGGAGGCGCGGATGGCCGCGCAGGCGACCGACGAGCAGCGACGCAAGCTCGCCACCCACGTGATCGACAACAGCTCCGACCGAGCCCACCTCGAGTCCCAAGTCGACACCCTCTGGTCCGACCTCCAAGCCCGCCAGCCCTCGCCCTAGCCCTTCTTCCCGACTTTCTTGCAGAAACCGTTGCTGGGGCAACGGTTGGGGCGAGAAAGTCGGATGGTGGGAGCGTGTCACACCCTCCATCTACGGTCCGGCGCCGTGGATGGCAATCGATACGGGGAGCTCGTTGCCGCGACCGCATCGCAGTCTGGTCTGATCACGACCGCACAACTGCGCTCGCTCGAGGTCTCGGAAATGGGCGTGCGGTGGCTTGTGGGAACCGGGCGTCTGGCCCGGCACTGCCGCGAGGTGTACCGGCTTCCGGGCGCAGTTGTCGACGGCCGCCTCGAGCTTCATGCGCTCCTTCTCTCCACGGCGCCGAGCTGGGCCTCGCACCGCTCGGCTGCCGCGGTGATCGGGCTGCCCGGCCTCCGGTTCGGGATCCCCGAGATCACCACCCAGGCCAGGCGCCCACACGCGCGGCCCTGCGCCGTTGTCCACCAGACGAATGCGTTGCCCGAGAGTCACCGGCGCATCGTCGACGGGATCCCCGTCACCTCGGTCGCCCGGACCCTGCTCGACCTGACGGCGGTCGTGTCCCCGAAACGAGCCGAGCGTGCGCTGGACCATGCGCTCGCGCGCCGGATGGTGACGGTTCCGGCCCTCACGCAGGTGCTCGCCGTTTGCTCTGCACGTGGCCGGCGGAGATTGGCGACCTTCCGGTCGCTGCTCGATGAGCGCACGGACGGGTACGTCGCACCCGAGAGCGAGCTCGAGGCTCGCTTCGTTGAGCTTGCTCGAGTGCACTGTCTGCCCGAACCCGAGCGCCAGGTCGATCTCGGCGACTCCGACGGGTGGGTCGGCCGAGTCGACTTCCGGTTCCCGGGCGGGGTGATCGTGGAGGTCGACGGCTACGAGGGTCACTCGCAGCTGCTCGACCGACGGGCCGACGAAGCGCGGGACCGTCGCCTCGCTGCCGAGGGCTGGCAGGTGCTCCGCTTCGGATGGACAGCGGTCACGGTCGAGGACGGCGCCGTCGCGGCCACCGTGCGTGCCGCCATCGAGCGCCACGCCGCCTGACCATCTCCCCACCCGACTTTCTTGCCGTAAGCGTTGTTGGGGCAACGGTTCGCGCAAGAAAGTCGAGAGGGGGTCCGGAATGGGGTGGGCGAGATCAGAGGAATAGATGTCACAGGGCGCCGTTAGGGTGTGCTGCGATGCCCGAATTCCAGCTCGTCTCCGACTTCGAGCCTGCGGGTGACCAGCCGCGGGCGATCGAGCTGCTCGCCGAGGGCGTGCTCCGGGGCGACCCCCGTCAGACGTTGCTCGGTATCACCGGCTCGGGGAAGAGCTTCACCATCGCGGGCCTGGTGGAGGCGGTGCAGCGGCCGACGCTGATCCTGGCGCCCAACAAGTCGCTCGCTGCCCAGCTCGCCAGCGAGTTCCGTGAGTTCTTCCCCCACAACCGCGTGGAGTACTTCGTCTCGTACTACGACTACTACCAGCCCGAGGCGTACATCCCCTCCACCGACACCTTCATCGAGAAGGACTCGTCGATCAATGACGAGATCGACCGCCTGCGGCACAGCGCGACCAGCGCGCTGCTGAGCCGGCGCGACGTCGTGATCGTCGCGAGTGTGAGCGCGATCTACGGCCTCGGCTCACCGGAGACCTACGCGCAGCAGCTTCTGACCCTAAACGTCGGGGACGAGCGCGACCAGCGCCAGATCCTGCACCGCCTGGTAGAGCTCGCGTACGAGCGCAACGACATGAGCTTCGTGCGCAACAAGTTCCGCGTGCGGGGCGACACAATTGAGATCTTCCCCGCCTACGAGGAGCACGGTATCCGTGTGCAGCTCTTCGGCGACGAGGTCGAGCGCATCGTCTCGGTGGACCCGCTCAGCGGTGAGATCGTGGCCGAGCTCGAGACGCTCGCGCTGTTCCCGGCAAGCCACTACGTGACCCGGGAGGACCAGCTCCGCCGCGCGATCGAGACCATCCAGGAAGAGCTGAAGGAACGTCTCAAGTGGTTCGAGGACCGCGGCAAGCTGCTCGAGGCCCAACGCCTCCGCATGCGCACGACGTACGACCTCGAGATGATGCGTGAGGTCGGGTCGTGCGCCGGCATCGAGAACTACTCGCGGCACCTCGACGGCCGAGTCGCAGGGCAGCCGCCGTACACGCTGCTCGACTACTTCCCCGACGACTGCCTGATCGTGCTCGACGAGAGCCACGTGACGGTCCCGCAGCTCCACGGCCAGTACGAGGGCGACCGGTCGCGCAAGGACACGCTGGTCGAGCACGGCTTCCGCCTGCCGAGCGCCGTCGACAACCGGCCGCTCCGGTTCGAGGAGTTCATCGAGCGCGTCCCGCAGATGGTGTTCATGAGCGCGACGCCCGGCGCGTACGAGCGCGAGGTCTCCACGCAGGTCGTCGAGCAGATCATCCGTCCGACCGGCCTGGCCGACCCGGAGGTGATCGTGCGGCCGACCAAGGGCCAGATCGACGACCTCGTCGCAGAGATCAACCGGTGTGCCGAGCAGGACCAGCGGGTCCTCGTGACCACGCTCACCAAGAAGATGTCGGAGGACCTCACCGACTACCTCATCGAGCTCGGTCTCCGCGTGCGGTACCTCCACAGCGAGGTCGACACCCTCGAGCGGGTCGAGCTGCTGCGGGCACTCCGGCTCGGCGAGTACGACGTGCTGGTCGGCATCAACCTGCTCCGTGAGGGCCTCGACCTCCCCGAGGTGGCGCTCGTGGCGATCCTCGACGCCGACAAGGAGGGCTTCCTGCGCTCGGGGACGAGCCTCATCCAGACCATGGGCCGGGCCGCGCGCAACATCGACGGCCAGGTGATCATGTACGCCGACGAGGTGACCGACTCGATGCGGTACGCGCTCAGCGAGACGCAACGACGCCGGAAGGCGCAGCTCGACTTCAACGCCGCCCACGGGATCGACCCGCAGACCATCCGCAAGAAGGTGACCGACATCCTGGAGATGGTCCGGCTCCGAGGCGACGGTGAGGACGACGCGCCCGCGGCTCGCGGCAGGAGCCGGGGAAGATCTCGCAAGAGCAGTGCGTTGTTCGCCGACCTGCGGGGCGTGCCCCCCGAAGAGCTCGGTCGCCTGATCCAGACGCTCCAGGAAGAGATGCACGAAGCGGCCAAGGAGCTGCGCTTCGAGGAGGCCGCGCGGTTGCGCGACGAGGTGAACGAGCTCAAGCGAGAGCTCAAGGCGGTGGGGTAGCCAGGCGGCGCGCGGCCCTGCCGAGACGGCACGAAGACGTCCACGGGTGGGCGAACATCCGTTCGACCACTGACCGAATCCGGGTACGATTGCATCGATGGCGCCACCTCGGGGCGGCAGCGCCCCCGCACAAGGGAAGAAGCCGGGCCGGGCCAAGGCGCCGACGCCGCGGAAGGCACCGGCGGGCGAGCCGGACCTGATCTCTGTCCGCGGCGCGCGCGAGCACAACCTGCGGAGCATCGACCTCGACCTGCCCCGCGACCGCCTCGTGGTGATCACCGGCTTGTCGGGCAGCGGCAAGTCGTCGCTCGCGTTCGACACGATCTACGCCGAGGGTCAGCGGCGATACGTGGAGTCCCTGTCGAGCTACGCGCGCCAGTTCCTCGGGCAGATGGACAAGCCCGACGTCGACTTCATCGAAGGCCTCTCGCCCGCGATCTCGATCGATCAGAAGTCGGCGAGCCGCAACCCGCGTTCGACGGTCGGCACGATCACCGAGATCTACGACTACCTCCGATTGCTCTTCGCCCGGATCGGGATCCCGCACTGCCCGAACTGCGGCCGCGTGATCACCCGCCAGACGCCGCAGCAGATCGTCGACCGGGTCCTCGAGCTGCCCGACGGGACGCGCTTCCAGGTCCTCGCGCCCGTGGTGCGTGGCCGCAAGGGCGAGTACGAGGGGATGCTGGCCGAGCTCGCGAAGCAAGGGTTCACGCGAGCGCGGATCGACGGCGAGACGGTCGAGCTGTCCGAGCGCTCCAAGGACCGTCTCGCGCGGTACGAGAACCACACGATCGAGGTGGTGGTCGACCGTCTCGTGCGGCGCCCTGGGATCGAGCGACGGCTGACCGACTCCCTCGAGACAGCGCTGCGCCTCGCCGAAGGCGTCGCGGAGGTCGAGATCGTGCCGGCCTCGGACTCGGACGCCGACGAGGAGCCGGAGACCCTCACGTTCTCGGAGCACCTCGCGTGCACGCACTGCGGGCTGAGCTTCGACGAGCTCGCCCCCCGCAACTTCTCGTTCAACTCCCCCTACGGAGCATGCGAGCGGTGTGACGGGCTCGGCACGCGCTACGAGGTCGATCCGGAGCTCGTGATCGCCGACGACGACCTGTCACTCGGCGAGGGTGTGATCGCGCCCTGGGGCGGCTTCCGCGGCGAGTACTTCAACCGTGTGCTGGTTGCGGTGGCGAAGGAGTTCGGCTTCTCGGTCGACACGCCCTGGAGGCGGTTGAAGAAGTCTGCGCAGAAGGTCGTGCTCTACGGCGCAGGCAAGACGCAGGTCACCGTGCGGTACAAGAACCGCTACGGCCGCCAGCGGGAGTACAAGAGCCGGTTCGAAGGTGTGATCCCGTGGCTCGAGCGCCGCTACCTCGATTCGGAGAGCGAGCGACAGCGGGAGCAGATCGAGGGATACATGCGCGAGGTCCCGTGCCCCGCGTGCCACGGCGCGCGGCTGCGTCCCGAGTCGCTCGCCGTCACGATCGGCGACATGAACATCGCGGAGGTCGGCGACCTCTCGATCCGCAACACGGCAGTGTTCTTCGCCAAGGTCGAGCTGACCGAGCGTGAGCGGCTCATCGCCGAGCGTGTGCTCAAGGAGGTGAACGAGCGGCTCAAGTTCCTGCTCGACGTCGGCCTCGACTACCTGAGCCTCAACCGCGGCGCGGGAACGCTGGCAGGCGGCGAAGCGCAGCGCATTCGCCTCGCATCGCAGATCGGCTCCGGGCTCGTCGGCGTGCTGTACGTCCTCGACGAACCGTCGATCGGCCTCCACCAACGCGACAACCAGCGCCTCATCGACACCATGCTTCGCCTGCGGGACCTCGGCAACACGGTGCTGGTCGTGGAGCACGACGAGGAGACCATCCGCACCGCGGACCATGTCGTCGACATCGGTCCGGGAGCGGGGGAGCACGGCGGTGAGATCGTCGCCGAGGGTTCGCTGAAGGCCATCCTCGCGGAGCCGCGCTCGATCACGGGCCAGTACCTGTCGGGCAAGCGGGAGCTCGCCGTTCCGGAGCGCCGCCGCGAGCCCGGCGATCAGTGGCTGACCATCGTCGGCGCGCGTGAGCACAACCTGCAGAACATCGACGTCAAGCTCCCGCTCGGCTGCTTCGTCGCCGTCACAGGCGTCAGCGGCAGCGGCAAGAGCACGCTCGTGAACGACATCCTGTTCCACGCCCTGATGCAGAAGGTGTACCGCTCGCGCACCGTGCCCGGGAAGCACAAGACCATTCGGGGTACCGACGCGCTCGACAAGGTCATCAACATCGACCAGTCACCGATCGGCCGCACGCCGCGCTCGAATCCGGCCACCTACACCGGAGTGTTCGACAAGATCCGAGCCCTGTTCGCGGCGACCCCCGAGGCCAAGGTCCGCGGGTACCAGCAGGGCCGGTTCTCGTTCAACGTCAAGGGTGGCCGCTGCGAGGCGTGCGCCGGCGACGGGACGATCAAGATCGAGATGCACTTCCTGCCGGACGTCTACGTCCCGTGCGAGGTGTGCAAGGGCGCGCGCTACAACCGCGACACGCTCGACATCACCTTCAAGGGCAAGAACATCGCCGAGGTGCTCGACATGTCGTGCGAGGAGGCGGTGCACTTCTTCGAGAACCAACCCGCGATCGCACGTTGGTTGCAGACGCTCGTCGACGTCGGGCTCGGCTACGTGCGCTTGGGGCAGCCGGCGCCGACACTGAGCGGCGGCGAGGCACAGCGCGTGAAGCTGGCGACGGAGCTGGGCAAGCGATCCACCGGCAGCACCATCTACATCCTCGACGAGCCGACGACAGGCCTCCACTTCGAGGACGTGCGCCGGCTGCTCGGTGTGCTCCAGCGCCTCGTCGACGTCGGCAACACGGTCCTCGTGATCGAGCACAACCTCGACGTCATCAAATCGGCCGACTGGATCCTCGACCTCGGACCGGAAGGTGGCGACGGCGGGGGCCTGGTGATCGCGGAGGGGACTCCCGAGCACGTTGCCAAGACGGAGGGCTCGTACACCGGGCAGTTCCTGGCGCCGATGCTCGCCGGCAAGTGAGCTCGGGGGCTACCGGAGCGGGCCCGCACTCGGCGTGGGAGCAGCACGCCGGATGGTGGCAGACGAACTTCACCGCCGGCGCGGATCCGGAGTACGAGGAGCAGATCCTCCCGATCGTCGCGGAGCAGCTGGCGGGCCGCGCGTCGGTGCTCGACGTCGGGACGGGGGAGGGCCAGCTGGCGCGACACCTCCTCGATCATGCAGGAGTCGGTCGCGTCGTCGGGATCGACCCTGCAGACGCGCAGCTCGGTGTGGCGCGCACGCGGGGCGGCAGGGCGCGCTATGTCCGCGGCGCCGCCGATGCGCTGCCGTTCACCACCGGGTCGTTCGAGGCGGCAGTGGCTTGCCTCGTCTTCGAGCACATCCTCGAGGTCGACGCTGCAATCTCCGAGGTCGGGCGCGTGATCGCGGACAATGGGGTCTTCCTGTTCCTCCTCAACCACCCACTGCTCCAGGCTCCCGACAGTGGGTGGATCGACGATCACATCCTCGAGGAGCAGTACTGGCGCATCGGCCCGTATCTGGTCGAGGACCTGAGCGAGGAAGAGATCGCCCCAGGCGTCACGTTGCCATTCGTGCATCGGCCGTTGTCGCGGTACGTCAACGCCCTCGCACGCAACCGGCTGTACGTCGAGGAGATGCTCGAGCCGGAGCCACCGCCGGGCTTCATCGCTCGTGCGCCCGAGTATGCCAACGTCGTGAGCATTCCCAGGCTGCTCGTGCTGCGCTGCGTCAAACGCGCGTGAGCGCGATCCTCACGTGATGTCGAGCATCCGCCGGAGCGCGACCTTCGCCCATTCCGCTGTGCGCTCGTCGACCACGATCTGGTTCACGAGCTCACCGTGTGTCAGGGACTCGAGGCACCAGGCGAGGTGCGGAGCATCGATGCGGAACATCGTCGAGCACGGGCACACGAGCGGATCGAGCGACACCACCGTGAGTTGAGGATGCTCGGCGGCGAGCCGTTGCACCATGTGGATCTCGGTGCCGATGCCGAGGGTGGCGCCGGGAGGCGCTTCCTCGACCCACCGCAAGATCCGCTCCGTGGATCCCACCTTGTCGGCGAGCTCCGCGACGTCGTGCGCGCATTCCGGGTGCACGACGACTTCGCCGCCCGGATGCTCCGCACGGAAAGCCTCGACGTGCTCCGGACGGAAGCGCTGGTGCACCGAGCACCAGCCGCGCCAGAGCAGGAACGTCGCGTCCTTGACGTCGCGCTCGTCGAGGCCGCCGCGTTCGGCACGGGGGTCCCACACGCGCATCGACGATTCGTCGTATCCCATCGTGTACGCGGTGTTGCGTCCGAGATGCTGGTCGGGGAAGAACAGAGCTTTGTCGCCCCGGGCGAGTGCCCATTCGAGGACGGCCCGGGCGTTCGACGAGGTGCACACCGCACCGCCGTGCTCCCCGACGAAGGCCTTCAGCGCCGCCGAGGAGTTCATATACGTGATCGGGACGACTCGGGAGATGTCGGTCGTGGCGGCGAGCACCTCCCAGGCCTCCTCGACCTGGTCGATGTCGGCCATGTCGGCCATTGAGCAGCCGGCGTTGAGGTCCGGAAGGATCACGCGCTGGTGGTCGCCGGTCAGCACGTCGGCCGACTCGGCCATGAAATGCACGCCGCAGAACACGATGTCGGTGGCGTCACTGTCGGCGGCGAATCGCGCCAGACGGAAGGAGTCGCCACGGGCGTCGGCCCACTCGATCACCTCGTCACGCTGGTAGTGGTGCCCGAGGATCAGGAGCTTGGAGCCGAGCTCGTCCTTGGCGGCGCGGATCCATACGCGGAGCTGCTCGTCATCAGCCGTCGTGTAGCGGTCCGGCAGGGGAGCCTGCAGTCGCAACATTGGTGTTGCCCCTTTCGGGGTCGTGTCCCGATTGACCGGCGGGGACAGCCTGGTCGCCTCTCCGCGGGGTTGTCGGTCTCGGGACCGATGATGTGTGGCCGGAAATACCAGGCCGGCCTCGAATCAGTGTACCAACGCCGGTCGCAGCGCCCCCAAGACGCAGATCGACGGGACCTCCCGGTGGGAAACTGGTGCCGTGCTCCAGCGCCCCGCTACCGGCTCGATCCCCGACACGCCCGGGTCATATCTGTTCCGCGACGCGCAGGGGCGCGTGATCTACGTCGGGAAGGCGAAGAGCCTCCGGAGCCGTCTCTCCAACTACTTCGGGCCGGACCTGCTGCCGCGCACCCGGCAGATGGTGAGCACCGCGGAGTCGGTGGAATGGATCGAGGTGCGGAACGAGGTCGAGGCGTTCTTCCTCGAGCACAACCTCATCAAGCAGCACCGGCCTCGCTACAACGTGCGCCTCAAGGACGACAAGTCCTATCCCTTCCTGGCGGTCACGACCGACGAGGAGTGGCCGCGGGCGATGGTCATGCGCGGGAAGAAGCGGAGGGGCCGCCGGTACTTCGGCCCCTACGCCCACGCCTACGCGATCCGGGAGACGCTCGACCTGCTCCTGCGGACTTTTCCGATCCGAACGTGTACCGAGAACAAGTTCCAACGACACCAACGGCTGGGCCGACCGTGCCTCTACGCGCACATCGAGAAGTGCGCGGCTCCGTGCGTGGCCGCGATCGACCACAGCGACTACGACGTGCTCGTCGACGAGCTGCTTGCGTTCCTCGACGGCGACAGCGCGACAGTGCTCGATCGGCTCGACAAGCAGATGCACGAGGCTTCCGAGCAGCTCGAATTCGAGCGAGCTGCGCGCTTGCGCGACCAGCTGATCTCGGTCCAGAAGGTCGTCGAGCGCCAGCAGATGGTCGGTGCCAAGGAGGAGGACATCGACGTCATCGGGCTCGCGGAGGACGAGCTCGAAGCGTCCGTCCAGGTGTTCTTCGTGCGCAGAGGCCGGGTCGTCGGGCGCAAGGGGCTCATCGTCGACAAGGTCGAGGAGCTGGAGCCGCCGGCGCTCGTCGCACGGATCCTCGAGCAGCTGTACGCGGATGCCCCGCCCGAGGACGTCCCGCGCGAGGTCCTCGTCCCGGTGCAGCCGGAGGATCTCGATCTCTACGAGGAGTTCCTCTCCCTCGTGCGCGAGCGATCCAAGGTGCGAGTGCGCGTGCCGCAGCGCGGGGAGAAGCGCGCGCTGCTCGAGACGGTGACGCACAACGCGCAGGAGGCGTTCACGCGTCACAAGCTGAAGCGGGCTTCCGATCACAACGCGCGTGCTAAGGCGTTGACCGCGCTCCAGGACGCGCTCGGGCTGGCGGAGGCGCCCCTGCGGATCGAGTGCTTCGACATCTCGAACCTCCAGGGCACCGAGATCGTGGCGTCCATGACCGTCCTCGAGGACGGCCTCCCGAAGCGATCTGACTACCGGCGTTTCCGGATCCGGTACCAAGAGGGCCAGGACGACTTCGCCGCGATGGAGGAGGCGCTCACGCGGCGCTTCAAGCGGTACCTCGTCGAGCGCGACCAGGGCGCGCGCGCCGGCAAGCGCTTCGCGTACCCGCCGAACCTCCTTGTCATCGACGGTGGCAAGGGCCAGCTCAACGTCGCGGTGCGCGTCCTCGAGGACCTCGGGCTGGAGGAGATCGCGGCTGTGGGGCTCGCGAAGCGGTTCGAGGAGGTGTACGAGCCGGGCTCGCCCGATGCGATCCGCATTCCACGCGACTCCGAGGCTCTCTATCTGCTCCAGCAGGTGCGCGACGAAGCGCACCGCTTCGCGATCACGTACCACCGCCAGCTGCGCGGCAAGAAGATGACCAAGTCGGCCCTCGACGACGTGCCCGGGCTCGGTCCGGCTCGACGGGCGCGCCTGCTGAAGGAGTTCAAGAGCGTCAAGGCGCTCCGCGAGGTCCCGCTGGAATCGCTCCAGGCACTCGGCTGGCTGCCCGATCAAGTGGCGCGGGACCTGTACGGTCATCTCCACGGCCTTGCCCGCAGTGCGCCACCACCGGAGACCACATGAGCGGCGAGTTCGACGAGATCGACGTCACCGTCATCACCGGGATGTCGGGCGCGGGGCGGTCCGAGGCGGCCAACGTGCTCGAGGACCTCGGGTTCTTCGTGATCGACAACCTGCCGCCGGCGCTCATCACCAAAGTTGCCGAGCTCGCGCGCGTGGGTGAGCGTCCGCAGCGGTACGGGCTCGTCGTCGACGTGCGGTCCGGATCGTTCATCGACGAGCTGGTCGCCGCGCTGAGCTCCCTGCGGAAGAACGGCGCGAGCACCCGGGTGCTGTTCCTCGACGCGTCCGACGATGCGCTCGTCCGGCGCTTCGACGCGACCCGTCGGCGGCACCCTCTCGCCGAGGGTGACCGGGTCCTCGACGGCATCCAGAAGGAGCGAGCGCTCCTCGAGGAGCTGAAGGGGCTCGCCGATGTGGTGATCGACACCTCGACGACCAACGTGCACGAGCTCCGCGACAGGCTCGTCCAGACGTTCTCGGCGGGAGTGACCACGCGTTCCCTCCAGGTCAACCTCGTGAGCTTCGGCTACAAGCACGGCCTCCCGCTGGACGCCGACCTCGTGTTCGACTGCAGGTTCCTGCCGAACCCGCACTGGGTGGAGGCGCTCCGGCCGCTCGACGGCCGAGATCCTGCCGTGCGCGACTACGTGCTCACCTCACCCGACGCCAAGGCGTTCCTCGACGAGCTGCGCCGACTCTTCGAGCTGACGCTGCCGGCGTACGAGCGCGAGGGAAAGTCGTACCTGTCGATCGGTATCGGGTGCACCGGCGGCCGGCACCGCAGCGTCGCGATCGCCGAGGAGCTCGCGCGCAGCTTCGAAGAGCTCGGGTACGACCCGCATGTCCGCCACCGGGACGTGCACCGTGACTGACGAGCTCGCGGTGGTCGCGCTCGGCGGAGGTCACGGCCTCGCGAGCACCTTGCGTGCGGCGCGCCAGTACGCGACGACGATCAGCGGAGTTGCGAGCGTCGCCGATGACGGGGGCTCGACCGGCAGGTTGCGCCGCGAGCTCGGTGTGCCCGCACCGGGCGACCTCCGCAAGTGCCTCGTCGCGCTGGCGGCGGACGAGCACGACGTGTGGCCGACGGCGTTCGAGCACCGGTTCAGCGCGGGCGAGCTCGAGAACCATGCGCTCGGCAACCTGATGATCGTGGGGCTCGCGGAGTCGCTGGGTGACTTCGAGCAAGCGCTGCAGGTCGCGGGCGAGCTCCTCGGCGCGGTCGGTCGAGTCCTGCCGGCGACGCTCGACCCGGTCGTGCTCAAGGCCGAGGTGGCGGGGAGAGCCGTCGAAGGGCAGGTTGCCGTGCAGAACGCGCAGGGCCGCATCCGGCGCGTCGAGCTCATCCCCGCGGATGCTCGAGCGACGCCGTCGGTGATCGACGCAATCGGCGAAGCCGACCAGATCGTGCTCGCGCCCGGCTCCCTGTACACCAGCTTGCTGCCGGTGCTGTGCGTGCGGGGGATTCGCGACGCGCTGCGCGCGAGCACGGCACCGATCGTGCAGGTCTGCAACCTCGCCCCGCAGCTTCCCGAGACGGAGGGCCTCGACGCCACGGATCATTTGCGGGCCGTGTGCGCGCACGGTACGAACGTCGACTCCTTCGTGTACCAGGGCGGAGGGCGGCTGGAGTCCGATGACGCCGCCATCGAGGCGCTCGGGGTACGGTCGGTAGCAGCAGACGTGTCCGGGCGAGCCGCCTGGGCCCACGATCCGGCGAAACTGGCGCGGGTCCTGCGTGCTCTGCTCTGATCCGGGCCCGCAGGAGCCGCCGGCCGCGCAACGGAGCGCGGCAGCGCAGCAACAGTGCAGGAGGAGTCCATGACGGTACGGGTGGGAATCAACGGCTTCGGCCGGATCGGTCGTTCCTTCACGCGGGCGCTGCTCGCGCGGGGTGCCGACTCGGGCGTGGAGCTCGTCGCGGTGAACGACCCGTTCGGCGACTCGGCGACGATGGCGTTCCTGTTGAGCCACGACTCGGTCGGCGGGCTGCTCCCGAACGAGGTGAAGGTCACCGACGCTGGCTTCAGCATCGACGGCAACGAGGTCAAGAAGCTCGACACCCGCGAGCCGGGCGAGATCCCCTGGGGCTCCAACGGCGTCGACATCGTGATCGAGTCCACGGGTCTGTTCACGGCACGCGAGAAGGCTGCGGAGCACCTGAAGGGCGGTGCCAAGCGTGTCGTCATCTCGGCGCCGAGCAGTGACGCAGACGTCATGATCTGCATGGGCGTCAACGACTCGACGTTCGATGCCGAGCACCACACCGTCATCTCGAACGCCTCGTGCACCACGAACTGTCTCGCGCCGCTCGCGAAGGTGCTCCACACCGCCTTCGGGATCGAGAACGGCCTGATGACCACGGTCCACGCGTACACGAGCGACCAGCAGCTCCAGGACCAAGCTGTCGCGACACGCAGCGGCAAGCCGGACCTGCGGCGCATGCGTGCCGCAGCCTTGTCGATCATCCCGAACACGACCGGCGCCGCGCGCGCGATCGGGCTCGTGTTGCCGGACCTGAAGGGCCGCCTCGACGGCATGGCGTTGCGGGTGCCTACCCCGACCGGGTCGATCACCGATCTCGTCGCCAACGTGGCCAAGCCGGCGAGCGTCGAGGAGGTCAACGCCGCCTTCCAGCAGGCCGCGGCCGACACCGGGTACCGCGGGGTGCTCGAGTATAACGACGAGCCGCTCGTCTCGGCCGACATCGTCGGCAATCCGTCGTCGTGCATCTACTCGAGCCTCGACACGATGGTCAACGGATCGACGGTGAAGGTGCTCGGTTGGTACGACAACGAGTGGGGCTACTCGAACCGCCTGATCGATCTCGTCGAATTCATCGGCTGATCAGCGCCAGACCGACGAGGTCTCTGCGATGACCGAGGCGCTGCCGCGTCTGGAGGACCTGCCCGACGTTCGAGGTAGGCGTGTCTTGATGCGCGCGGACTTCAACACCCCGCTGAGCGACGGTGAGGTCAGCGACGATCTGCGGATCGCAACGGTGCTGCCCACGATCCGCTGGCTCCAGGAACATGGTGCGGCGGTGGTGGCGTGCGGGCACCTCGGCAGACCGAAGGGGGGCTTCGACGCGAAGTATTCGATGGCGCCGGTCGCGAAGCGGCTCGGACAGCTCCTCGGTCGCGATGTCCCGCTCGCCCCGGAGGTGGTCGGGCCGGCCGCATCGGACATGGCGGCGAGCCTCGGCGACGGTGACGTCATGCTGTTGGAGAACCTCCGTTTCGAGCCGGGCGAGACCGCCAACGATCCGGGCCTTGCGGTGAATCTCTGTGAGCCCGTCGATCTCTACGTCAACGACGCGTTCGGTGCCTCACATCGCGCGCATGCGTCCATCGTCGGACCGCCGCCCCTCGTCCCGAGCGCAGGCGGCCGGCTGCTCGAGCGCGAGGTCGAGGTGCTGGGTGGCTTGCTCACCGGCGCGCGCAAGCCGTTCATCGCCGTGCTCGGGGGCTCCAAGGTGTCGGACAAGCTCGGTGTGATCGACGCACTGCTCGATCGGTGCGACACGATCCTCGTCGGCGGCGGCATGGCCTTCACGTTCCTCGCCGCCGAGGGCGGAGACGTGGGCGACTCGTTGCTCGAGGCCGACAGGATCGATGACTGCAAGCGCCTGCTCGGCACCGGCCGGGTCAAGATCCCGGTCGACGTCGTGGTCGCGCGCGACATCACCGACGACGCGCAGACGCGGATCGTTCCGGCCGGATCCGTCCCGCCTGGCTGGAAGGGCCTCGACATCGGCCCGGAGACCGCCGGGCTCTTCGCGGACGAGATCGCGGAGGCGGGCACGATCCTGTGGAACGGTCCGATGGGTGTCTTCGAGGTTGCGCCGTTCGCCTCGGGGACGCGCGCCGTGGCGGAGGCGGTCGCCGAGACGAAGGGCTTCACCGTGATCGGCGGCGGCGACAGCGCGGCCGCGATCCGGCAGTTCGGTCTCGCGGGCGACGTCGACCATGTGAGCACCGGCGGCGGCGCCTCGCTCGAGTTCCTGGAGCGCGGCGATCTGCCAGGGTTGGCGGCGCTTCGAACCGGGAAGAGGGGTTGAGGGGTGAGTGACGTGCGCAAGCCGATCATCGCTGCGAACTGGAAGATGTACAAGGACCACTTCGCGGCGATCCAGTACACGCAGAAGCTCTCGTACATTCTCGACGGGCCCGACTACGACGAGGTCGACGTCGTGCTCTGCCCGCCGTTCAGCGATCTCCGATCGGTGCAGACGACGCTCGAGAGCGATCGCATCCCGATGCTGCTCGGCGCCCAGAACTGTCACTGGGAACGCGAGGGCGCGTTCACAGGCGAGGTGAGCGTGACGATGCTCGCGAAGCTGAACGTGGCCTACGTCGTGGTGGGACACTCGGAGCGTCGCGAGCTCTTCGGCGAGACCGACGCGATGGTGAACAAGAAGGTGCTTGCGATCCTCGAGGCGGGGATGCAACCGATCATCTGCGTGGGGGAGACCCTCGGCGAGCGCGAGGCGGGAGCCACCGACGGGAAGGTGATCGGGCAGGTGGGGGAGGCGCTCAACGAGGTCGACAAGGAAGCGGTGGCGCGCTGCGTCGTCGCCTACGAACCGATCTGGGCGATCGGCACCGGCCGGAACGCAACCCCCGACGACGCGGAGCAGACGATCTCGGTCATCCGGGGAGCGATCGCCGACCACGCCGGCGCCGGCGCGGCCGAGGCGGTCAGGATCCAGTACGGGGGCAGCGTCAAACCGGGCAACATCGCCGAGCTCATGGAGCGGGACGGGATCGACGGCGCCCTCGTGGGTGGTGCATCGCTCGACCCGGAGGACTTCGCGCGGATCGTGCGCTTCCGCGCGCGCTGAGGGTGAGCTTCCGGGCCTTCAGGCGGCCCGTTCCCGGCCCCTGTCAAGTGGGGTGCCGAATGAGCCGATCAGACCAGAGCTACAATGCGAACCGCATTTTTGCGGGGATGTCGTGCTCGGTGTTGCCCCGCCGAGGAGGAATCAGGTGCTGACCGCAATCATCACGACAATCGATGTGCTGGTCGGGCTCGGTCTGATCTTCCTGGTCCTGCTCCACGCAGGGCGCGGCGGCGGTCTCTCCGACATGTTCGGAGGGGGCCAGCTCGGCGGTGCGATGGCCGGTTCGACGGTGGTCGAACGGAACCTCGACCGGATCACGGTGGTCGCATCCGTCCTCTTCACCCTCACGACCATCATCCTGGGCTTGCGGGTCGCGCACTAGCAGCCACCGGCCGACGGCCGGTCCCGTTCCAATTGCAGATGCGTGGAGGAAGACCCAGTGATGCGACGCAAGCGCGTTCTCGCACTGACCGCGTTGCTCGCGCTGCCCGCCCTCGTGCTGGCCGCGTGTGGCAGCTCGAACAAGAGCAGTAGCGCAACACAGGTCCCCAAGGGCGGAACGCTGGTTGTCGGCGCGGAGCAGGGCTTCGACTGCGCGGACTGGATCGCGACTTGCGCGGGGTCCGCATGGGGCCTCTGGTCGATGCAGCAGTTCACGGTGCCGCGCGTGTTCGACTTCAAGAAGGTGAACGGCACCTGGACGAACGTGCCGAACATCCTGCTCACCAAGATGCCAACGGTCTCGACCGTCAACGGCAAGCAGACGATCACGTACAACATCAACCCTGCGGCGAAGTGGTCGGACGGTCAACCCATCACCTCTCGGGACTTCGCGTACACCTGGCAGCAGATCGTCAACAGCCAAGGCATCATCGACACGACCGGGTACAGCAACATCGCCGGCATCAACACGAGTGATCCTCACACCGCGGTCGTGACCTTCTCCTCACCGTTCGCTTCGTGGTCGCAGCTGTTCGGGTCAGGGTTCGGGGTCCTGCCGTCGCACATCCTCCAAGGCAAGAACCGCGATGCCCTGATGGCGAACGGATACACGTGGTCAGGTGGTCCGTGGCTCGCGCACTGGGACAAGGCGAGCGGTGACGTCACGCTCACACCGAACCCGAACTGGTACGGGCACAAGCCGAACCTCGACAAGGTCGTGTTCCGCGTCCAGAACGACACCGCTGCGGAATTCCGCAACTTCAAGTCGGGCCAGCTGAAGGCGATCTACCCGCAACCCGAGCCCGATGCCGTCGACCAGATCAAGTCCGGTGTGTCGGACACCAACGCCGTCTACAGCGCGGAGACCGGTGGCCTCGAGGCGCTGTGGACCAACAACGCCAGGTTCCCGCTCGACTCGAAGGTCGTCCGGCAGGCCATCGGCTACTCACTCGATCGTGACGCCATCGTGAACTCCCTGTTCGGGACGCTCGGCGTGACGAAGGCAACCCAGACGCTGAACCCGCCGATCGTCTCCCAATTCAGCGATACGACAGCGTTCTCCGGATACGAGAAGAACCAGAAGAAGGTCGACACCCTCATGAAGGGTGATGGATGGACCAAGAACGGCAGCGGGTACTGGGAGAAGGGCGGCAAGGAGGCGGACATCACCCTCCGGACCACCTCGGGTGACCAGCGCCGTGAGGACACGCAGCAGATCATCCAGCAGCAGCTGAAGACGGCGGGCTTCAAGATCACCATCGCGAACCAGAAGCCCGATGACCTGTTCGGGACGTCGGTGCCCAACGGAGACTTCGGCATGTTCGTCGGGTCGCAGCAGGCGACGAGCCTCGACCCCGGCAACTGCTCGAACTTCTGCTCGTCGAACATCCCGACGGCGGCCAACGGCTACTCGGGCTCGAACGTGACGCGCACGAACATCTCCGCGCTCGATCCATTGCTCCAGATGGTCGACACGAGCTTCGACAACAGCATCCGCGCCGCGTCCAACAAGCAGGCCGATCAGCTCGAGGCGGCGAACATGGTGTCGCTGCCTCTCGACAGCCTTCCGGACATCGCGCTGTGGAACAAGAGCGTGGTCGGGCCAATCGGCGACAATCCGCTGCTTTCGATGTTCTGGAACCTCGACCAGTGGGGTCTCAAGAAGTAGACGCGCGGACGCGCAGCCGATGAGTCAGAGCACCGGATCCGGCGGAATGCAGCCGGATCCGGTGTCTTGCCTGCAAATATTGCAGAACCGATGCTGACCTACATCTCGCGCCGGGTGCTGTACTCGATCCCGATCATCCTGATCGCATCCTTCCTGCTCTTCTGGTTCGTGCGCGCGACGTTCGATCCGACGGCGCACCTGCGCACGTCGCACAGTGCAGCGCACGCGATCGCGCAGGAGCGGGAGCGGCTCGGGCTGAACAAGCCGGTCGCGGTGCAGTGGTTCGACTGGCTGAAGCACGCCGTACAGGGAGATCTCGGAAGGAGCGAGCTCAAGCGCGAGAACGTCTCGACCATGATCTCCGACGCCTTTCCGAACACCCTGCAGCTCATCGGGTGGGCGGTCCTGGTGTCCGCGATCGCAGCCGTCGTGCTCGGCGTCTATTCGGCGGTGCACCAGTACTCGAAGTCCGACTACGCGCTCACCGGGCTGGCGTTCATCGGCATCTCGATGCCGCCGTTCTGGTTCGCTCTGATCGCGATCCAGTTCTTCGCTGTTGATCCGCAGAGCTGGTTCCACCTCGATCAACCGATCTTCAAGACGATCGGGCTCCACAGCGCCGGTATGAGCGGCATCAACCCGGACTACTTCTCCCACCTGGTCCTGCCGGTGCTCACCCTGGCCGTCCAGATCGTCGCGGAATGGAGTCGCTTCCAGCGTGCATCCATGCTCGATGTCATGTCGTCCGACTACGTCCGCACGGCGCGCGCCAAAGGGGTGCCCCGGCGGAAGGTCATCTACCGGCACGCGTTGCGCAACGCTCTCATCCCGCTCGTGACGGTGATGGCCCTCGACATCGGACTCCTGTTCGGCGGCATCATCGTCACCGAGAAGATCTTCTCGATCCCGGGGATGGGTTCCTTGTTCCTCGACGCGCTGAGCGCGGGCGATGCGCCTGTGCTCGTCGCGTGGATGGTGGTCGCCGCGGTGTTCATCGTGGCGTTCAACTTGATCGCCGACCTGCTCTACGGGGTCCTCGACCCGCGGATCCGCCTTTCATGAGCGTCGATCCGGAGCTGAGCGGGAGGGAGCGGGAGCTCGTCGGCGGCGCGGCTCCGAGCGGCTTGATCCCGTCCGTCGGGGGCGAGTTCGAAGCGGCCACGCACGCCGAGCCGAAGGCACGATCGCAATGGGCGCTGTTCTGGCGGCGCTTCCGCAAGCACAAGCTCGCGATGGTGTCAATCGTCGTGCTGCTCATCATCATCGTGCTGTGCTTCGGCGCTCCGCTGTTCACACAGTTCTCGAACACGCACCAGGACCTGCTGCGAGAGCGCGTGCCGCCGAACGGGACGCACTGGCTCGGCACCGACGACCTCGGCCGCGACGAGTTCACGCGTCTCCTCTACGCCGGCCGCATCTCGCTCGAGATCGGCCTCGCCGTGGGCCTGCTCTGCACCGTGGTCGGGACCGCGATCGGTGCAATCGCGGGTTATCTCGGGAAGGCGACCGATACGGTGCTCATGCGCCTCACGGACCTGTTCCTCATCGTCCCCGGTCTCGCGATCCTCGCGATCGCGCTGAAGTACTTCGGCCAGACCGACGAGGTGATCATCCTCGTGCTCGCCGGGCTCGCATGGATGTATGTCGCGCGCGTCGCTCGTGGGCAGGTGCTTGAGCTCAAGGAGAAGGAGTTCGTGGAGGCCGCGCGTGCTTCGGGTGCGTCGACGCCGCGGATCATCGTCCGTCATCTGATCCCGAACATGATCGGCCCGATCATGGTCAACGCGACGCTGGCTGTCGCTGCAGCCATCATCACCGAGTCGACCCTCTCGTATCTCGGGTACGGGGTGCAGCCGCCGCAGTCGTCGTGGGGTCAGATGCTCTCCGGCGCCGAGGGAAAGACGGGGACCCCGTCCGCATATCTGATCTACGCGCCCGGTCTGATGATCCT
>DATBHZ010000074.1:0-25158 GCA_036557185.1 Acidimicrobiia bacterium
CCCCACGCTCGCCCTCGAGCGTGACCTCGACCTCATCACGCATCTCGACGCGTGGGGGTACGACGAGGCTTGGATCGGGGAGCACCACTCCGCCGGGTACGAGATCATCGCCTCACCCGAGGTCTTCATCGGTGTCGCGGCTGAGCGCAGCAAGCACATCAAGCTCGGCACCGGGGTGAGCTCGCTCCCCTACCACCACCCGCTCATGCTGGCGGACCGCATGGTGCTGCTCGACCACCTGACGCGCGGCCGGTCGATGCTCGGTGTCGGCCCCGGCCAGCTCACTTCCGACGCGCACATGCTCGGCATCCCAGCCGACGAGCAACGGCCGCGCATGGAGGAGGCACTCGACGCGTTGATGCGCCTGCTGCGCGGCGAGACGGTCACGCTCGAGACCGATTGGTGCACGCTGCGAGAGGCCCGCTTGCAGCTCCGGCCGTACAGCGACCCGTGCTTCGACATCGCGGTCGCGGCGAGCTTCTCCCCGACGGGCGCGCGGGCAGCGGGGAAGCACGGGATCGGCATGCTGAGCGTGGCCGCGACCGCAAAGCAGGGGATGGATCTCCTCGGCCACCACTGGAACCTCTGGGAGGAGATCGCGCTCGAGCACGGGCACGTCGCCGACCGTGCGAAGTGGCGGCTCGTCGGTCCGATGCACATCGCGGAGACACGCGAGCAGGCGGAGCGCGACGTCGAGCACGGCATCGTCGAGTTCTCGCAGTACTTCACGCACGTGCTGCCCGCCGGACCGGTGCAGGGCAACACGCCGGCCGAGATCATCGAGAACAACAAACAGGCCGGCTTCGCGGTCATCGGCACCCCCGACGATGCGATCGCGAAGATCGAGGAGCTGGTGGAGGCGAGCAACGGCGGGTTCGGCGCGTTCCTCTTCATGGACAACGACTGGGCGAACCCGCGCGCCAAGCTCCAGTCCTACGAGCTGTTCGCGCAGTACGTGATGCCGCACTTCCAGGGCCAGCTCGACGCTCCCGCCGCATCGTGCGAATGGGTGACGGAGAGCGGCGGCGAGTTCGTCGGACGCGCCGCCAACGCGATCGCGAAGTCGATCGCGGACCACGCCGCTGAGCAGGAGTCGAAACAGACCCCCGCGAGCTGACCCCCGCCGACCTCCCCTCCGACTTTCTTTCCGTAACCGTTGCTGGGGCAACGGTTTCCGCGGGAAAGTCGAGTCAGAGGCGTCAGTCGGGGCCGATGTCGGGGTCGCCGGCGATGGGCGAGCCGTGGTGCACGACGAGCTTCCAGCGCGATCCGTCGAACGCGAAGAGGTTCACCGCCGCGATCCGGGCGCTCTGGATCTCGGCGAGGTCCTCACCACCCTCGCGGGAGCCGACGGACTGGAGGATGTTCTCCTCGAGCGTGACCCAGGCCAGGTCGCCCGAGATGCTGAGCTCCTCCTCGGCGAGCAGGAATTGGATGAAATTCGTCCCGCCGAAGATGGCGTCCCAGGAGCCCGCCACCCGCGGCCAGCCGCGCAGTGTCGGCCAGCCCGGATGGGTCACCGACACCCGGTCGGAGTGCTCCCACACGTCGGCCATCGCGTCGAGATCGCCCGTCTCGAACGCCTCGTAGAACGCGGCATTCGCGGCGCGCACCAGAGCTTCGCCACCTTGCACGTTTGCCATGATGACGCACCATGCAGCCCTCCGCGCCGATCCTCTCGAAGTTCACCCCGTCGAGAGGGGTGGCGCTGGCCGTCCACAGCTGGGGCGGCGACGGTCCACCGGTCTTGCTCGCGCATCCCACGGGCTTCCACGGCCGTGCCTGGGCCCCGGTGGCCCGGCGCCTGGTCGCGGCCGGTCGAAGCGTGTGGTCGTTCGACTTCAGGGGCCACGGCGACAGCGACCCGTCACCCGACGGCCGCTACTCGTGGCACGAGTTCGCCGACGACGCGCTCGCCGTCACCCACCATCTGGGCCTCGCCGGTGACTCCGAGCTCCTCGCGTGCGGGCACTCGAAGGGAGGCGCGGCACTCATGCTCGGCGCGCTCCGCGAGCCGGACGCCTATCCGCGCTTGTGGTGCTACGAGCCGATCGTGGTGGCGTCCGAGCTCGCCATGCCCGACGGGATCGACAACCCGCTCTCGCGCTCCGCGCTGCGACGACGCGCGGAATGGAGCTCTCGCGCCGAGGCGCGCGAGTCATATGGCTCCAAGGAGCCGCTGGACGCGCTGCACGCCGACGCACTCGACGCGTACGTCGACTATGGGATGCGTGACCTCGATGACGGCGGTGTGGCTCTCAAGTGCGCTCCGGAGCACGAGGCACAGATGTACGCGATGAGCGCGCGCAACGGTCTGTACGAGCACCTTTCCGAGGTTCCGGTGCCGGTGCTCGTCGCATGTGGCGCGACCTCCAACTCGATCACGCCTCAGCTTGCAACGCGTATCGTCGAGCTGCTCCCTCGCGGAACGCTGGAGGTGTGGGAGGCGCGCGGTCACTTCGGCCCGCTCGAGGACCCCGACCGCGCGGTTGTGTCGATGCTCGAGTTCGCTACGAAGCCTTGAACCCTTCGAGCACCGCGCTCCAGCGCGCGGGGTCGGACGCGTAGGGCGCGTAGAACGACAGCCGGTCGACGATGTCCCCGTACCGCTCGAGCAGCAGGCGCGGAATGTCCTCGGGCTCGGCGACGACGGCGAACGTGTGGAGCACGTCGTCGTCGATCAGCTCGCCCATCTCCTTCCACTTGCCCTGCTTCGAGAGCGTGTTGAGCTCGGGTTGGAGATCACCCCAGCCGTGCAGCTCGAGCACGCCGCGGTACGCGGGTGTGGAGCCGTAGAACGCGATCTGCTGCTTGGTGCCGGCAATCGCCTTCGCGAGCTCGTCGTCGTTCGTACCGGTGACGACGAACAGCGGACCGGAGAGCTGGAAGTCTGCTCTGGTCTTCCCCGCTTTCTTCCAACCCCGCTCGAGCGCCGGCATCGTCACCTCGCGCACGTAGCGCTCGGTGGTGAAGCCGTGCAGGATGATGCCGTCGGCGACCTCGCCCGCGACCTCGGTCATGCGCTCGCCCACCGCGGCGAGGAAGACCTTCGGCGGCCCATAGCGGTTCGGACCCGGGTTGAAGAACGGCGTCATCAGGGTGTGCTGGTAGAACTCGCCGCGGAAGTCGAGCTTGGTGCCCTCGTCCCACGACTCCCAGATCGCGCGCATCGCCAGGATCAGCTCCCGCATGCGCGCCGCCGGGTGCGACCAGGGCATGGCGAAGCGCTTCTCGATGTGCGCCTTGACCTGGCTGCCGAGGCCGAGGATGAACCGGCCCTGGGAATAGGCCTGAACATCGTGCCCGATGCTCGCGAGCGTCATCGGGTTGCGCGCGAACGCCACGGCGATCCCCGTGCCGAGCTCGATGCGCTCCGTGTGCTCGGCAGCGACCACAAGCGGGAAGAACGGATCGTGACCGGTCTCCGCCGACCACAGGCCGTCGTAGCCGATCTCCTCCTGCGCCTGCGCGGACGCGATGACCGACCCGAAATCCGCTCCGCCGAGCCCGCCGTCGACCTTCATCGCGCGGACCCTACCGGCATCTCGCGGCGCGATTCCATGCCGGGCCGCACAGGGCCGGCGCCGGTCCACCACGAGTGTCCTAGCCCCCCTGTACCCTCGCCGCATGGGAGTAGGGCTTCCGCGCGGTCTGTCTCCGAGCTCGTTCTCGGCGTTCAAGGACTGCCCGCTCGCGTTCAAGTACGCCTACCTCGACCGCCTCCCCCAACCTCCGTCTCCGCCCGCGAGCAAGGGCACGCTCGTGCACCGGGCACTCGAGCTCCTGATGCTGAAGGAGCCCGGGGCGCGGACGTTGCCGGTGGCGCTGGCCGATCTCGACCGCGCCCGCCGCGAGCTCGCCGAGCATCCCGACTTCAGCGAGCTCGAGATGAGCGAGGCCGAGTGGGACGAGTTCCACGCCGATGCGGAAGCTCTGGTGCGCCGGTACTTCGAGCTCGAGGACCCGTCGACGGTCACACCGATCGGTCTCGAGCTGCGGTTGGAGGTACCGGTCGGGAGCGTGCGGCTGCGGGGCGTGATCGACCGCCTCGAGATCGACGCCGACGGCGAGCTGGTCATCACCGACTACAAGACGGGGTCGGTGCCGAACGAATACCGCGAGCAGCAGCGCCTCGCAGGCGTGCACATGTACGCGTTCATGGTGAACCAGACCTTGGGCCGGCGCCCCGTGCGGGTCCAGCTCCTGTACCTCTCCAAGCCCGAGGCGATCATCGCCGTGCCGTCGGAGCAGTCGGTCGGCGCGGTGGCTCGCAAGACCGGCGCGCTCTGGTCGGCGATCGCGACGGCCTGTGCCCGCGACGACTTCCGGCCCAGCCCCGGCCCGCTGTGCAACTACTGCACCTTCAAGCCCTACTGCCCCGCCTTCGGTGGGGATCCCCAGCTCGCTGCAGAGCTGCGCGGGCCCGGCACCGTCATCGAGCCGAGCCTCCCCCTGCTCGCCGGCTGACGCGTGACCAACGCGTTCGACGAGGCCGTCGACCGTGCCGCGGATGCGATCCGCGGCCCCGCGATGGACCGGGTCATGTACACGCTCTCGAGCGCGGCGGACCACAGCATCCTGTGGTTCGCGATCGGCGGCCTCAAGGGTGTCGCCGCGCGCGACCCCCGCTACGTAGCGAAGTTCGCCACGGTGATGGGGCTCGAGTCGGCGCTCACCAACGGTCTCCTCAAGGGCATCGTCGGACGCACGCGGCCCACCCACGAGATCACGGAAGGGCCTCTCCCCTACGGGATGCGCCGGCCCATCACGTCGTCCTTCCCGTCCGGCCACGCGACCGCCGCGTTCACGGCCGCCTCGATCCTGGCGGCCACGGGGAGGGGGTCCCTGCGCTGGTACGTGCTCGCAGGCGTCGTGGCGAGCACGCGGGTCTACACGAAGATGCACCACGCGTCCGACGTGCTGGCGGGCGCGGCGCTCGGCCTCGCGATGGGTCACGCAGCCAGGCACTGGTTCACACGGTCATAGAGTGGCGGTATGACCCGCTCGATCTCCGTCACCTTCGACTACCGCTGTCCCTTCGCCCGCAACGGCCACGAGGCAGTGATCAACGCGCTCCGCGAGGGCGCCGATCTCGACGTGCATTACCTGCCGTTCTCGCTCGATCAGGTGCACGTCGAGGAAGGTGAGCCGCCTGTGTGGGAGCGCGACCCGGAGGTGTGGGGAACCGGCGTGACCGCGCTGCTCTACGGCATCGCGATCCGCGATGCGTTCCCCGACAAGTTCGTCGACGCGCACCTGGCGCTGTTCGCAGCGCGCCACGACCACGGCAAGAAGCTCGGCCACGAAGACGTGCTCGAGGAGACGATCGCAGGCGTCGGGCTCGACGTCGACGCCGTCAAGGCCGAGGTGTGGAGCGGCCGCCCGCTCAAGACCCTGGCGGCGGAGCACACCGAGGCGGTCGACGAGCACCGGGTGTTCGGCGTGCCCACCTTCATCGAGGGCGACGAAGCCGTGTTCATCCGCTTCATGGAGCGGGGCCGCGCCGACGACCTCCTCCGCGCGCTCGACCTCCTCCAGTGGTCGCGGCTCAACGAGTTCAAGCGGACGAAGATCGCGAGATAGCGCCGATGGCCGGCTCGAGCCGGATGTCGCCGACCGAGGCGATCATGTGGGCGGTCGACAAGGACCCAGCCCTCCGTTCCGACTACTGCAACCTCACGATTCTCGACGCTGTCCCCGACGTCCGGCGCTTGCGCGTCAAGCTCGCCCAAGCGATCGCCGAGCTTCCCCGTCTCGCGGAGCGCGTCGTCGCGGCTCCGCTGCGCATCGCGCCGCCGGAGTGGCGGCCCGATCCCACGTTCGACCTCGACTACCACCTCCGCCGCGTCGCGTTGCCGGGATCGGGCTCGATGCGTGAGCTGCTGGACCTCTCGTCGACGCTCTGCACCCTGCCGCTCGACCGCTCGCGCCCGCTCTGGGAGTTCACGCTCGTCGAGGGTCTCGAAGGTGGGCGCGCGGCGCTGCTCCAGAGGGTGCATCACGCGATCGTCGACGGCGTCGGGGGCCTCCGGCTCTCACTCACGCTGGTCGACCTCGAACGGGACCCCGTCCCCTTGGCGGTCGGCACGGCGAGGCAGCTCGCGAGCGACGAGGACGCCCGTCGGCAGCGAGAAGTGCTCGGGGACCCGATCGACCGCGATTCACCGGCCGACGTGTTGCGCGAAGCGGTGCGCGACGCCGTGCAGTCCGGCGCGGGGCTGGTGCGCAAGGGAGCGGTGGCGGGAGCGGACCTCGTCGCGCACCCGGCGGCCATCCCGCCGAGGCTCGCCGACACCGCCGCCCTGCTCGCGTCCTTGCGGCGGCAGCTCCTCGTGACGGACCCCGCCAGATCGCAGCTCATGGCGGAACGATCGCTGGGACGGCGGTTCGACGTGCTCCGCCTGCCGCTCGACGCGGCGGCAGAGGCCGCGCACCGCTTCGGCGGGAGCGTGAACGACCTCTTCGTGACGGGTGTGTCCGGCGCGCTCGGGCTCTACCACTCGGGGATGGGAGAGCCCACCGAGGAGCTCCGGATGGCGATGCCGGTGAACACGCGCTCGGGGCCTGCCGACAGCGCGGCGAACCGCTTCGCGCCCACGCGGGTCCTGGTCCCACTCGGTCCGAAGGATCCGCGCGAGCGGTTCAACGCAGTCCACGCTCGGCTGGCGGCGATCCGAGAAGAACCGGCCCTCGACGCGGCAGACGCGCTTGCCGCGCTGGTTGCGGGAGCGCCGACGTCGATCCTGGTCAGCGCCGCTCGAACGCAGACACGGACCGTCGACTTCGCGACGTCGAACCTGCGCGGGAGCCCCGAGGTCTTGTATCTCGGCGGCGCAAAGATCCTCGCGACCTACGGGATCGGACCGCGCGCCGGCTGCGCGCTGAACGTGACCGCGATCTCCTACGCCGGGTCACTGCACCTGGGGCTGAACTCCGATCCGGCCGCGGTGACCGATCCCGAAGCCCTGCTGAGCTGCTTCGAGGAGTCGTTCGACGCGCTGCTCGCCGCCGGTATCTCGCCTTAGGGGTGACGCGAGACGCTGCCCGAGGGCACGACGGCCTCGCTCCACTCCTCGTGGCCGGGGTCGAGCCAGTCCCGGTGCTCGCATGCGTCGGCCGTGTCTCCTGAGCCGTCGATCACGTAGAGGTGCAGCGTCGGCGCCTCGTTCGCGAGGTCGAGCAGATCCGACGTACGAGGATGCGGCGGGGCGGCATCGAGCATGTCGACGAACGCGACGACGGCGAGCACCTTGCTGCGGCAGTCGGGGCACGCCGAGACGGTTGCCTCGTCGAGACCCCTTGTCACCGCGAGCAGGGACGACGCCTCGTCCTCGTCGAGGACGACCTCCACGCCGTCGTCGTCGGAGAAGGTCAGACCTGCCACGGCCGAAAAATACCCTCCCGGTAAGGTGCCTCCGATGCGTGCCGTAGTAGCCCCAGGCGACGGGCGAATCGAGGTCCTGGACCGCCCCGACCCGCGGCCCGGGCCGGGCCAGGTCGTGGTCGCCGTGGCCGGGGCGGGTCTCAACAGGGCGGACCTCCTCCAGCGTCAAGGGCTGTATCCAGCGCCACCCGGATCACCGGCCGACATTCCCGGACTCGAGTTCTCCGGCGAGGTGATCGAGCGCGGCGAAGGTGTGGCCACCCCGATTGTCGGACAACGCGTCTTCGGTGTGACCGGCGGAGGATGTCAGGCCGAGCGGCTTGCGGTCGACGCGAGGCACTGCGCGCTCGTACCGGACGCCGTGGACCTGGCGGAGGCCGGAGCCGCGCCCGAGGTTTTCGTGACCGCCCACGACGCGATGCGCACGCGTGCCGCCCTGCAGCCGGGCGAGAGCGTGCTCGTGCACGCCGCCGGGTCAGGTGTCGGCACCGCGGTGGTGCAGCTCGCGAAGGCGTGGGGCTGCCCCGTGACCGGCACCGCGCGCACGGCCGGGAAGCTCGATCGAGCGGCGGAGCTGGGGCTCGACCACGGGATCGTCCCCGGCGATCCGTTCGATCCTTCCGAGCTTGCCGCGCAACTCGTGAACGCTGCCGGAGCGCTCGATGTGACGATCGATCTGGTCGGTGGGCCGTACGTCGTCGCCGACGTGCTCGCCGCAGCGCTGCTCGGTCGCATCGTGATCGTCGGCATGCTGGCAGGAGGACGAGCCGATCTGCCGATCGGTCTCGTCATGGGAAAGCGCCTCGCAATCCACGGCACCGTGCTGCGCGCCCGGTCCGACGAGCACAAAGCAGCGGCGATGCGCGGCTTCGCCGACGAGGTCGTGCCACTCCTCGCGGACCGCTCGGTCGCGCCGATCGTCGACCGCACGTTTCCCCTCGAGCAGGCTGCACAGGCGTACGAGCTCCTGGCGTCCGACACCACGTTCGGCAAGGTGCTCCTGCACGCGGGGTGAAAGTACAGTCCGGGACATGGCAAGACTCCAGGATCAAGACGTCGTCATCGTCGAAGCAGTCCGATCGCCGCTCGGCAAACGCAACGGCGGCCTCTCGCAGGTGCACCCGTCCGAGCTCCTCGGCGCGGTGCAGACGGCCGCGATCGAGCGCTCCGGCATCGAGCCGCTGGAGGTCGGGCAAGTGGTGGGCGGCTGCGTCGGCCAGGTCGGACCGCAGACGTTCAACATCGCCCGCACCGCGTGGCTGAGTGCCGGCTTGCCGCTCGAGGTCGCGGCCACGACGGTCGACGCGCAGTGTGGCTCCTCGCAACAGGCCACGAACCTCGCCGCGTCGCTGGTGAAGTCCGGCACCGTCGACGTCGCGCTCGCCTGCGGCATCGAGATGATGAGCAAGGTGCCGCTCGGCACGGCGGTCATCAAGGATCTCGACCGTCCGCTCGACCAGCGCTACTTCGACCGCTACGAACGCACGTCGCAGTTCGAGGGCGCCGAGCGGATCGCCGACAAGTGGGGCGTCACGCGCGCCGACTGCGACGCGTTCGGCCTGCAGTCGCAGCAGCGCGCCGCCCGAGCGTGGGAGGAGGGGCGTTTCGAGCGCGAAGTCCTTCCCCTGGCCGGCGTCAGCCGCGACGAGGGACTCCGCGAGACGTCGCTCGAGGCGCTCGCGGCGCTGAAGCCGGTGGCGCGCGAGAGCGGCGTGCACACCGCGGGCTCGTCGTCGCAGATCTCGGACGGTTCGGCCGCGGTATTGATGATGACGGCAGCGAAAGCGAACGCGCTCGGGCTGCGTCCTCGGGCGCGGATCATCGACCAGTGCCTCGTGGGCGTCGATCCCGTCCTGATGCTCACCGGACCCATCGACGCGACGCGTCGGCTCCTCGACCGCAACACCATGAAGATCAACGACTTCGACACGATCGAGATCAACGAGGCATTCGCCTCCGTCGTGCTCGCGTGGGAGCGGGAGCTCGGTCCTGACATGAACGTCGTCAACCCGAACGGCGGCGCGATCGCCATCGGGCACCCAGTGGGCGCTACGGGCGCGCGGCTCGTGACCACCGCATTGCACGAGCTCGAGCGCACCGACGCGAACCTCGGCCTGATCACGATGTGCTGCGGGGGTGGGCTCGGCACAGGCACGATCATCGAGCGCGTCTGAGCCGGCGGTGACGACACTCGCCGAGCGGCTCGGCTACGAGGCGGACGCGAAGCTCCTCATCATCAACTGCGACGATCTCGGCTCCTCGCGGTCGGCCAACGTCGCCGTGTACGAGGCACTGCGCGACGGGCTCGCGACGAGCGCCACGCTCATGGTCCCGTGCCCGTGGGCACGCGACGCCGCAGCCCAGTACCGCGGCGAGGACGTCGGCGTGCACCTCACGCTCAACTCGGAGTGGGAGACCTACCGCTGGGGGCCGATCACCCACTCGCCGAGCCTGCTCGACGGCGACGGCGGGTTCCCGAGGACGCTCGACGACATCTGGGACCACGCGGACATGGAGGAGGTCCGCAAGGAGTGCCGCGCCCAGATCGAGCGAGCGATCTTCTGGGGCTTCGACGTCACCCACGTCGACAGCCACATGGGGACCCTCCAGCTCCGGCCCGAGTTCTTCGACGTCTACCTCGAGACGGCCATCGAGTTCGGTCTTCCCATGCGCATGCCGGGCAGCAGCGCGGAGGGGCTCCTCGGCTTCCCGTGCCGGCGTCTGGCCGCCGAGGAGGGGATCGTCTTCACCGACCACTTCGTGTACACGAACGTCGGCTCGCGCCGCGCGTTCGAGCGCACCCTGTTCGACCTCCGGCCGGGGGTGACAGAGGTCTACTTCCATCCGGCGGTGGACACCGACGAGCTCCGCGCGTCCCACCCGGACTGGGCCAACCGTGTCGAGGACCACGCGGCGCTGTGCAGCGATCCGGCGCTCCGAGATCTCGTCGAGCGCGCCGGGGCACACCTCGTCAGCTACCGGCAGCTCCGCGAGCTGCAGCGCGCCTGACCGGAGCTAGTACTCGGTGATCGCCCGGATCTCCGTCTGGAGGGCCTGATACTCCGGGGAGTTCGTGAGCGGCATGAGCTGCATGAGCTTGCCCATGTTCCCCGTGACCTTCATCCGGCCCTGCATGAAGGCCGCGTTGGCGTCGAGCTCGCCCTTGGTCACCTTCACCGAGTCCTCGTACGTGAGGGTCATGGTGAAGTCCGGGTTCTCGAGCTCGCCGAGCTTGCTCACCTGGAGCTTGC
Source organism: Acidimicrobiia bacterium (assembly GCA_036557185.1). Classification (GTDB taxonomy): domain Bacteria; phylum Actinomycetota; class Acidimicrobiia; order IMCC26256; family JAENVU01; genus DATBHZ01. The sequence continues at coordinate 10,636 of DATBHZ010000074.1, forward strand.
CGTCCTCGAGCTCCCAGTAGTACTTGATGTCACCGTCGGGCCCGGCCGTGATGACGTATTGCATACGCGCCGACGCTCCGGGCCGCTCGGGTTGACCCTCGGCGAGCTTCTTGCCTTCGTCGAGCCATTCCTGAGAGAGGTACTTCGCCATTTCCCACACCTCCGATGCTCGCGACGCAGCGAGCGTAGTCAGTCGGCCGCGCGTGTGGCCGGGACTCGGAGGCCCGCGAACAGATCGTCCTCGGGAAGCTCCGTCGGCACCCGGGACTGCGCCAGCACGAACTCCTCCCAGGGAAACACCTCACGCACGACATCCTCGGGGAGCCGGAACCAGTGTCCCTCCGGATCGACCTGCGTACGGTGCGCGAGCAGGGCGTTGCGGCGAGCATCGAGGAAGTCGCTCACGTCGACGAACGTCGTGAACTCGGGGGCCTTGCGCTCGTCGAACCCACGCTCGAACCAGCTCGAGTACGGGCTCTCCTCACCCCGCTGCAGGTAGGCCTCGTGCAGCGCGCGCACACGGCGCAACGACCAGCCGGTGTAGTAGAGCTTGGACGGCGTCCAGGGCGGACCCGCGTCGCGGAATCGCGAGGCGTCGCCCGCTGCGTCGAACGCCGGCAACGAGATCTCGTGCACGCGCACGTGGTCGGGGTGCGGGTAGAACTCACGGTCGTCCCCGTACGTGATGATCACTTGCGGGCGCTCGCGCCGGATGATCCGGACCAGCTTCTCGACGGCTTCGTCGAGGGGGGCGTTGGCAAAGTTGTCAGGGTGTGTGTTGTCTTCGGTGTCCTTCATCCCGGAGTCTCGGTATCCCAACAGCTCGAGCCGGTCGTAGCCGATCGCCGCGACGCTGTCCCGAAGCTCCTGCATGCGCACCTCGAAGAGGTTGGCGCGAACCTCGGGGGTGTCGGCTGCCGGGTTGAGGATGTCGCCGGCCTCGCCGCCGGTGCAGCACACGAGGACGGAGCGCAGCCCTTCGGCGTGATACTTCGCGACCGTCGCGGCGCCCTTCGAGGCCTCGTCGTCGGGATGCGCATGAACGCTCAGCAGGCACAGCTGCTCGGCGGTCTCGTTCATCGGGTCTGTCATGCGGACCGGGGTACGTCCTTCCAGGCAAGCTCACGCGAGTTGTCGGGTTCCTTGGGGAGACCCAACACGCGCTCGCCGAGAATGTTCCGCATGATGTCCGACGTCCCGCCCTCGATCGTGTTCGCCTGTGCGCGGAGAAAGCCCTGGGCGACCGAGCTGTCGTCGTCTCCTTGCGGGACACGTCCGCGCCGCTCCAGCTTCGAGAGGTTCTGACCCTCCCAGGCGAGCCCTGCGGCACCCTCGAGGTCGATCGCCAGCTTCTGGACGCGCTGGTTGAACTCGGCCTGCTGCAGCTTCGTGATCGAACCTTCGGGCCCGGCCTCACCACCGCTCTTGCGCTTGTCGGCGGCGCGCTGGTTGTTGAGCCGGATGAGGCGGCTCTCGATGTAGCTCTGCGCGAGTCGTTGGCGCGCCAGCGGGTCGGTGATGCCGCGGTGTCGATCGATGAGGCGCTGGATCGGGCTCCCCCCGACGGCGTCACCACCGATCGAGCCGGCACCCGACAGCGAGATGCGCTCGTTCATCAGCGTCGTGATCGCGACCTTCCACCCGTCGCCCTCGTGCCCGAGCATCCAGTCGTGGCGCACGCGCGCGTCGTTGAAGAAGACCTCGTTGAACTCGGCGTCGCCGGTGATCTGCACGAGCGGGCGGACGTCGACAGCGGGCTGCTCCATGTCGATCACGAAGTACGAGAGCCCCGAGTGCTTCGGAACGTCCGGGTTGGTGCGGCAGAGCAGCATCCCCCACTTGGCGATGTGCGCCACGGTCGTCCAGACCTTCTGCCCGTTGACGATCCATTCGTCACCGTCACGCTCGGCGCGCGTCGCCAGGCCGGCGACATCCGACCCGGCACCCGGCTCGCTGAAGAGCTGGCACCAGATCTCCTGGTTGCAGGCCAGCGGCCGCAGGAGGCGGTGCTTCATCTCCTCCGTGCCCCAGGCGAGCACGGTCGGGCCACCCATCCCGATCCCGATGATGTTGAAGGGGCGCGGCACCTTGTAGTGGTTGAGAACGTCGTTGACGTGCTTGGCCTCACCGGGCGAGAGCGAGAGGCCCGCGCCGTACTCCTCGGGCCAGGTGGGCGTCGCGTAGCCGGCCTCGCCGAATCGGACGCACCACTCGGAGTAGTCGAGGCCTCGGCGCAGCTCGCCGAGCGTGACTTCGTCACCGGTGTCGACCGCTTCGAGCCAGCCCGCGGGGAGCTGCTCGCGTAGCCACGCGGTCGTCATGTCACGCAGCGCGTCGGGCGTGTCGGCTCGTGTCTCTACTGCCATGCAACGCAGCGTACCGGGGTCGTCGCGGGCCGGTCAGGTCGATGACGACCCGTGAAGAGACCCATCAGGGCGGTAGCTTTGACGGGCCGTGAGCGCCCCCACCACTTCCCGCTCGGTCCCGGCGGAGCCTGCGCGCGGACGGCGGCAGACGGCGGCCGAGCTCCCTGAGCTGCATCCACCCGGGCGAGCCGCGCTCGCGCGCATGTGGGAGCGCGACCGGGGCGGTGCGATCGTCCTCACGCTCGCGCTCGTCGTGCTCGCTCTGGTGGTGGTCGCGCTCGCCGACCGCATCGTCAACGACGGCAAGGTGCTGCCGGGCGTCTCGGCGGGCGGTGTCGACCTGAGCGGCAAGACCGAGCAGCAAGCCAGGGCCGCGCTCGATGCGAAGGTCGCGGAGCTCATGCAACATCCCATCACGATGCGCGCGGGGGGCCGCGAGCTCGGTGTCGAGCCGAGCGTGATCGGGCTGAAGGTCGACGTGGCGGCAACGGTCCGTGCCGCCCGGCGAGCCGGGCGCAAGGGCAACGTCGTCGATCAGGTCTTCGGCACGATCACCCGGCGCACGGGCGGCGAGCAGGTGCCGCTCGTCATCTCGGTCGACAACAACGCCTTCCAGGGCGCGCTCGACGGGTGGGTCACCACGACCGGCCACGGTCTCGTCGACGGGGGTCTGCGGTTCCACGGCGCGACGGTCACGGAGGTGATGCCCAAGCACGGCACCGGCATCTCACGCTCCGGGGCGAGCCAACAGGTCTTGAGCGCGATCCGCGCAGGGCGGCACGACGCCGGGACCCTCCACGTCGGACCGACACGCCCGCCGATCGACGCCGAGGACGTGAGCCGCGCTGCGAGCCAAGCGCGCGCGATCCTCGCTCGCCCGGTGGTGATGACGGTGAACGGACGCCCGATCACGCTGCCGCCTCCGCTGCTCGGCGCCGCGCTGCGAACGCAGATCATCGGCTCCCGGCTCGTCGTGAAGACGGATCCCGCTGCATTGCGGATCGCCTTCGGCCCCGCGCTCGCTGCCGTGGAGCTCGCGCCGAAGGACGCGACCTTCGACGTCAACGGGAGCTCGGTCAGCGTCGTTCCGGCGGTGACCGGTCGCCAGGTCGACATGGCGGCGGTCGGCGCGCAGATCGCGAACGGGCAGCACGCGATCACGACCACGTTGCAGAGCGCCCAGCCTCTCCGCACCACTGCATGGGCGCAGAGCCTGCACATCAATCAGCTCGTCGGGACGTTCACGACGTACCACAAGTGCTGCGAGCCGCGGGTCACCAACATCCATCGCGCCGCGGACGTCATCAACGGGACGATCGTCCTGCCGGGCGGGATCTTCTCGCTGAACAACGCGTTGGGACCGCGCACCGCGGCCAAGGGCTACGTGCCGGCGCCCGCGATCGGTGCCGATCTCGAGGACGAGGACACGCTCGGCGGTGGCGTCAGCCAGCTCTCGACGACGCTGTACAACGCTGTGTTCTTCGGCTGCTACCAGGACGTCACGCACACCGTGCACGCGGTCTACATCTCGCGCTACCCGATGGGACGCGAGGCAACGCTGAACTACCCGTCGATCGACAACAGATTCCGCAACGACTCACACTCGGGGATCCTGATCCGCACCTTCTACAGCGGCACCTCGATCACGGTGTCGCTGTTCGGCAACACCGAGGGTCGAACGTGCCACGCCGAGGGGCCACACATCCTGAAGACGATCCCCTCGCCGGTGGTGTACGCCAAGAACGCGTCGCTGCCGCCAGGCTCCCAGCAAACGGTCCTGAGCGGCCAAGAGGGCTACATCGTCGAGAACTTCCGCATCATCGACACGCCGGGGCAGCCCGAGAAGCGCGAGCGGTACGTGGAGCACTACGCCGCGACACCGACGAAGATCGAGCGCGGTCCGTAGAGAACCGCGTTGCGCGGCGCGCGCGGCCTTAGGCTCGTCGTCGATGATCCGCGCCTGGCAGTACCGGCAAGGCGTCGCAGGTCGTACCGAGATCGCCAACGATGCGATCGCGACCTCGCGGGCCGGGCCGGGCACTTTGCTGGTGGTCGACTCGGTGTCTCCGACCGAGGAGGAGCTCGGGGCGCTCGCCCAGGGGTTCCCCCTCCAGCCGGGCATGCTCGACGACCTGCGCCGCATCAACGAGCGCACCAAGCTCGACCGCTACCCCGCACACTTCCGCGTCGCCGTGCACCCCGTGGAGGTCCGGGACCGCCGTGTCGTCGTGCAGGAGGTCGAGCTCCTCTTCGCCGAGGACTGGCTGCTCATCGTCCGCCAGCCCTCTCCCGAGGGGGAGCCGCCGTTCGATCTCGACGAACCGGTCCGGCGTTTCGAGCTCGCGCGCGACGAGCCGGATGCCGACGACCTCGGGGGGATGCTCTGGGCAGTGTTCGACGTGGTCGTCGACGGCTACTTCGAGATCGGCGAGCACGTCGACGAGCGCCTCGACGAGATCGAGGACCTCGTGTTCTCCGACCGGACCGGCAACGAGACACCCCGTGAGGTGTTCGTGCTGCGGCGCGGGCTCGTCCGGTTCCGGCGGGGCGCCGCGCCGCTCCGCGAGGTGTTGAACGAGCTCACGCGCCACGAGGTCGAGTGGCTCGGCCCCAACACGATCGTCCGACTGCAGGACGTCTACGACCACGCGCTCCGCGTCGCCGACCTCACCGACTCGCAGCGCGACCTGCTCACCGGATTGCTGGAGGCGCATCTCGCCGTCGTCTCCAACCGGATGAACGACGTGATGAAGAAGACTTCGAGCTGGGGCGCATTGATCCTCGTGCCGTCACTGATCGCCGGAATCTACGGGATGAACTTCCACAACATGCTCCTCCAGGAGACCAGTTGGGGCTATCCCGTCGTCGCCATCGGAACCGTGATCCTGACCATCGGCTTGTACCGGTTCTTCAGGCGGCTCGGTTGGGTATGACATCGCGCTGTCGGGAACGAAGCGCATGAGCATCTCGAGCGCGACACAGCCGACGACCGCGATCACCAGACCCGGCACAAGGTCGCCGAAGCCCGGCAGATCGAAGTCGTAGAAGTCGCGCAGCCACGGGATGGCGAGCACCGCCACGAACCCGACAATCATCGCGACCATGAGCACCGTGCGGTACGCGTTCAGCGGCCGAGCGAGGAGCACGAGCACGTAGAGCGCAAGGATCATCAGCACGATCGTCGACGCCGTGCGCGCCTCCGTCGTCGTCAGGTCACCCGAGCGTGCGATCGCGTACGTGATGAACACGCAGGCACCGATCAGGAGCCCGGCCGGAACCGCGAACCTCAGCACGCGGCGAACGAAGCCCGGCGTGTAGCGCCGGCTGTTGGGCATGAGGGCGAGGAAGAACGCGGGTACGCCGATCGTCAGCGTGCTCACGACCGTCAGGTGCCGCGGCAGGAACGGTGTCGCCCAGGCGGTGATCGCGAGCAGCACCGCGATCAACGAGGCGTAGGTGGTCTTCGTGAGGAAGAGGTTGGCGACCCGCTCGATGTTCGCGATGACGCGGCGCCCTTCGGCGACGACCCCCGGCATGGTCGCGAACCGCCCGTCGAGCAGCACGATCTGAGCCACCGCACGGGTCGCCGCAGCACCCGAGCCCATCGCAACACCGATGTCGGCGTCTTTCAGCGCGAGCGCGTCGTTGACCCCGTCGCCGGTCATGGCCACGACGTGACCGCGGGCTTGCAGCGCCCCGACCATCGCCCGCTTCTGCTGCGGGGTCACACGACCGAAGACGGAACGCGTGTCGAGCGTCTCGGCCAGATCGTTCGGGTCGTCGGGCAGCATGCGCGCGTCGAAGGGCTCGGTGTCGGCCGCGAGCCCGACGCGTCTGGCTACCGCGCCGACCGTGCGCGGGTTGTCCCCGGAGATCACCTTGAGCTGCACGCCCTGTTGCGCGAAGTACGCGAGCGTCTCGGCGGCGTCGGGCCGGACCTGCTCCTCCAGCACGACGAGGCTGACGGGCTCGAGGCCCGCGGGCAGCGACTCCCCGCTGAACGCCGATGCGGAGTGGGCGAGCATGAGCACCCGACTTCCGGTCGCGGCGATCTCGTCCGAGCGGTGCCGCGCCGAGTGCTCGGCGTCCGGCCACACCATCTCGGGCGCGCCGAGCACCCACGTGCCCCGGTCGCCGAATGTGGCGCCGCTCCATTTTCGAGCGCTCGAGAACGGTACGGCTGCAGTCTGCTCCCACCCGACGGGAGGCATGTACCGCGCACCAATCGCCGCGGCCGTCGCGTTCGGATGCTCGTCGTCGGCGAGCGCGCCCAGCGCGGGCTCGACATGGGTCTGGTCGACGCCTTCGAGCGCGACCAGCCTCTCGAACGCCACCGTGCCCTCGGTGAGCGTGCCCGTCTTATCGAGGCACACGACGTCGACGCGCGCGAGCCCTTCGACCGCGGGCAGCTCCTGGACGAGCACCTTCCTGTGCGCCAACGTGACCGCGGCGAGCAGGAAGGTCAAGCTGGTCAACAGCACGAGACCCTCGGGGACCATGCCCACGAGCGGTCCGACCGCGTTCGTGACGGCCTCAGAGATCGGATGGTCGCTGATCTGCCGGAGGAACAGGATCGGCCCGATCACGAGCAGGGCCCACGTGATGTACTTCAGGATCCGGTTGATGCCGTCGTAGATCTCCGACCGCGTCTGCATGAACGCCTTCGCCTCGCTGGTCAACTTGCGCGCGTAGGCGTCGCTGCCGACGGCGGTCGCCTGCATCCGCCCCTTCCCCGCGACGACGATGCTCCCCGAGAGCGCCTGATCGCCGGTCTGCTTCACGATCGCGTCGGACTCACCGGTGAGCAGGGACTCGTCGATCTCCAGACCGTCGACGCTCTGCAGCATCCCGTCCGCAGGAACTTGGTCCCCTGCCGTGAGGTCGAGCAGATCGTCGAGGACGACCGCCTCGACCGGGATCTCCACGGCGGCGCCGTCGCGCACCGCCCGCGCCCTCGGCGCGTTGAGCACCGCGAGACGGTCGAGGGTGCGCTTGGCCCGCACCTCCTGGAAGATGCCGATCAACGCGTTGAGGACGAGGACGATGCCGAACAGGCCGTCGACCGGTGAGCCGAACACGAGGATCAGCACGAGCATCACACCGAGCATGGCGTTGAAGCGTGTGAGCACGTTCGCACGCGCGATCTCGCCGAACGACCGGCTCGTCTTCTCGTCGGCGGCGTTCACCTGGCCGCGATCGACGCGTTCCGCGACCTGCGCGGATGTCAGGCCGTCGGGCCCGGTGGTCGTGGTGGCCACGCGACGACGCTAGCGGCCCGTCGCGGCCATCAGCTTCCATTGGGCAGGAAATCGCCTCCCTTCCGCGCTGTGACGCGACAGCCTTGTGACATGAGCGATTACGCGTTCGGTGACTCCGAGCTCGCCGCGGATCGCCTCGCCCGGCTCGCTCGGCTCTTTGCACCGGCGATGGAGTCGATCCTCGATGAAGTGCCGATCGCGCCCAGACGAGTTGTCGACCTCGGTTGCGGCCCGGGGTACACGACCCGCCTGCTCGGGGAGCGCTGGCCTCGCGCCGCGGTGATCGGCTTCGACACCTCGGACGCATTCGTCGAGCGCGCTCGGGCCAGCGGGGTCGATGCGGAGCTCGCCGACGTCACCGGTCCCCTACCCGATGGCCAGTCCTACGACCTCGCCTACGCGCGGTTCCTGCTCGCGCATCTCGGGGACGGAGCGGCTGCCGTCGAGCTCTGGTGCCGCGGGCTCACCCCGCACGCCTGCCTCGTTCTCGAGGAGACGGAATCGATCTCGAGCGACGACCCCGACTTCGCGCGATACGAGGCGATCACACGCGGGGTCGTGCAAGGCCGCGGTGCTCCGCTCTATGCCGGGCCCTCGATCGCGCGCATCGAGGCGCCGGCGGGCTTCGAACGAATGGTCGACCGCGTGATCGACATCGATCTGACGGCGGGCGAAGCGGCGAGCCTCTTCTGGCGCAACATCCCCAACTGGGCGGAGCAGGCGGTTTCCGATCGGCTCGCCTCGCGCGACGAGCTCGAGGCGCTCGGGAAGCGACTCCGTACGCGGGAGGGAGACGGCCGGCGCGGCTGCTTCGAATGGCGCCAGCGCCAGACGATCATCGCGTCAGTGGAAGTCGCGTGAGCGGAGGCCGTCGGTGACCGGGATCGGGAGGACCTCGATGCGGTGGGCCAGCACGTTCGTCACCCCTTGATGGCGTTCGAGCATCCCGCGCACCCGCAGCGCAGGTGACGTGCGCGCGACGTTGCGATAGCGGCGCCAGACCGGAGCCGCGCAGATGATGTTGATCAGCCCCGTCTCGTCCTCGAGGTTGATGAAGATGGTCCCGTTGGCGGTCTCGGGCTGCTGGCGGTGCGTCACCACGCCTGCGACCTCGACGATCCGGCGGGGCTCGTGCGTCCGCAGGTCGAACGCGGTGAGCACGCCTTGCGCCTCGAGACGGCTGCGCACGAGCTGGGTCGGGTGCCTGCCGGGAGAGATGCCGGTCGCCCAGAGGTCAGCGGCCATCTCCTCGGCCTCGTTCATGCCGGGGAGCTGCGGCGCCGCGATGCCCGTGACGACGCCCGGCAGCTTGTCGGCACGCGCGTCGCGCAGCGCGCCCGCGGCCCAGAGACCGGACCGCCGGTCGACACCGAAGCAGGCGAACGCTCCGGCGGTGGCGAGCGACTCGAGCGCGTCGACGGGCGCAGCCGTGCGGCGGGAGAAGTCCTCCAGGTCGGTGAAGGCCCTGCGCTCCCGCTCGGCGTCGATCCGGTCGAGCAATGCGCTCGACAGGCCGCGGACGTACCGAAGCCCGATGCGCATGGCATGGATGGAGGGCTCGGCGTGCCATCCGGGCAGCGGCCGTCCGATGGGCCCCGCCTCAACAGACCGGGGCTCGAGCGTGCAATCGCGTCGCGAGCGCATCACGCACGGTCCGAGCACCTCGACGCCGTGCCGGCGCGCGTCGCGCACCAACGAGTGCGGCGAGTAGAACCCCATGGGCTGCGCGTTGAGCAGTGCGCAGACGAACTCCGCGGGATGGTGCAGCTTGATCCAGGCGCTCGAGTAGACGAGGTAGGCGAAGCTCACCGAATGGCTCTCGGGGAAGCCGAAGCTCGCGAACGCCTCGAGCTTCTTGGCGATGTCCTCGGCCGTGGGCCCTACGATCCCGCGCTCCGCCATGCCGCTCATCAACCGGTCGCGCATGCGCGCCATGCGCGCCTTCGACCGCTTCGACCCCATCGCCTGCCGGAGCTGGTCGGCCTCTCCCGGGCTGAACCCCGCGGCGTCGATGGCCATCTGCATGAGCTGCTCCTGGAACAGAGGCACACCGAGCGTCTTGTGCAGGCACGATTCGAGCAGCGGATGCGGGTACGTCACCTGCTCTTCGCCGTTCCTCCTGCGCAGATAGGGGTGGACGGACCCACCCTGGATGGGTCCGGGACGGACGAGCGCCACCTCGACGACGAGGTCGTAGAAGCACTCGGGCCGCAAGCGCGGCAACGTCGCCATCTGTGCCCGGCTCTCGACCTGGAAGACACCGACCGTGTCGGCGGCCGAGAGGAGGGCGTACACCTCGGGCTCCTGCGGGATCGTGGCGAGGTCGATCTCGAGGTGCTCATGCTCGTGGATCAGGTCGACGGCGAGGTGGAGCATCGTGAGCATCCCCAAGCCGAGGAGGTCGAACTTCACGAGGCCGGCCGCGGCGCAATCGTCCTTGTCCCACTGGAGGACCGAGCGGCCTTCCATGCGCGCCCACTCGATCGGGCAGCACTCCACCAGCGGCCGGTCTGCCATGACCATGCCCCCGGAATGGATGCCGAGGTGGCGCGGGAAGTCCTGCACCTGCTCGGCGAGCTCCAGCACGAGTCCGGGAACCGGTGGCGCGTCCTCGCTCTCGCGGAAGTCGTCGAACGCGCCCTCCCGCGAGCGCCATCGGTCGATCCACTTGGTGATGGCATCGGCATGGCCAGGTGAGAGCCCGGCCACCTTGGCCATCTCGCGGAGCGCGGAACGGGGCCGGTACGTGATGACGTTGGCGACCTGCGCGGCCCGGTCCCGGCCATAACGGTCGTAGACGTATTGGATGACCTCTTCGCGTCGTTGGTGCTCGATGTCGAGGTCGATGTCGGGTGGTCCATCGCGCTCGGTGGAGAGGAAGCGCTCGAACAGCAGCCCAAGCGAGACCGCGTCGGCGCGCGTCACGCCCAGCGCGTAGCAAACTGCGCTGTTGGCAGCACTCCCCCGTCCCTGGCAATAGATGTCGTGCGTGCGGCAGAACTCGACGATGTCGTGGAGCAACAGGAAGTAGCCGGGGAAGCCGAGCTCGTCGATCACTCCCAGCTCGTGCTCGATCTGCTGCATCGCCGAGACGTGCTTCGTATGCGTGGACGGGTAGTAGTTGGCCGCGCCGCGATAGGTGAGCTCGCGCAACCAGCTCATGTCGGTATGGCCTTCGGGCACCGGGTACTCGGGCAGGTCCGGGACGGCGATACGCAGGTCGAACGCGCATTCCTGTGCGATCTCGACGGTCCGCTCGACGGCACCCGGGTAGCGAGCGAACCTGCGGAGCTGCTCCTCGGCACTGCGAAGGTGGGCGAACGGAGCCGCGGGAAGCCAGCCGTCGAGCTCGTCGAGGCTCCTGCGGCTGCGGACCGCGGCAAGCGCTGTCGCAAGCCTGCGACGATCAGGAGTGGCGTAGTGGACGTTGTTGGTGACGATCACCTCGGCACCGGTACGCATCGCGAGCTGCGCGAGCGCGTCGTTGCGTGCCCTGTCGAGCGGATCGTTGTGGTCCCAGAGCTCGACGAGCACGCGATCGCGACCGAATGCACCGATGAGCCGCTCGAGCTCGCGCAACGCCGCCGCGGGACCGTCCGCGGCGAGCGCGCTCGGGACCGCGCCTTTGCGGCAACCGGTCAGCACGAACCAGCGATCGCGTCCCGAGGCGTCTGCAAGGTGATCGACGGTCAGCCGCGGCGCGTTCTTCTCGCCGCGGAGCTGCGCCTCGCTGATGACGCGCGCAAGGCCCGCATAGCCCTCGGGCCCGTCGGCCAGCACGACGAGATGGGTTCCGTCGGGATCCGGAGCACCCTTCGACGGCGCGAGCTTGATGGTCGATTCCGCTCCGCCCTCCCGGCCATCCGGCCAGGGCTCCGCTCCATCTCGTGTGTTCAGGGACAGCTCCGCGCCGAAGACGGTGGAGAGGTCGAGCGTTCGCGCGGCCTCGGCGAAGCGCACGACGCCGTAGAAGCCGTTGTGATCGGTGACCGCGAGGCCGGCGAGCCCGAGCCGGTACGCCTCCTCGACCAGCTCCTCGGGATGGCTCGCGCCGTCGAGGAAGGAGAAGTTCGTGTGACAGTGCAGCTCTGCGTAACCGGACCGCCCGGCGAGGCCCCACTCCATAGGGACCCTGCAGGGTATCGAACATATGTTCGCCACACAAGCAGGCGGCGCCTCCAGTCAGTCGTAGATCGCCTCGAGCGACGCGGTGGTGCGCTCGACGGCGACAAGGCACGCCACGTCGCCGAGGATCACTTGCCAGTACACGCGCCTCGACCGCGCGCGGCGGTCCCACCAGCGCACGTCGTGTGCCCAGGGGCCGGCCCAGCTCGTGACCGCTCCTCCGCTGCCGGGCAGCAGCTCGCAGCGAAGGACCGCGGGTACGTTCGAAGCCTCGCCGCGCGCACCCACCACGACGGCTCGGCCGTCGGGGCCCAAGAGCTTCGCCGCTGCTGGTGGGTCGAGGATGCGTGTGGGCGCCGGGCCGGGGATCGCGCCCGGCCACGCGGCGCCGAGGGACCGCGCCGGCGAGCGCAGCTCACCCCACGGAACCCATCGCACCCGCTCCGCGGGAACGCGCCCTCCCTGGAGCACAGGCGTCGTCACGTGATCCGGGCCGAGCATCCCCTGGATGCGCGCGAGCACGCGCGCCGCCCGGTCGGCCGCGGCAGCGTCACCGCCCCAGAGCTTCAGCTGGCGCCCGCTCGCGGGGATGACCTGATCCGGGATCAGCCGCAATACCGTGAGCCCACCCGAGAGCCCGCCCGTGGTCGTCAGCCAGCCGTCGAGCTGCCAGCGCACGCGCTCGGCGAGCGCTGCGGGCGTGAGCGCTCCCTCGTGCCGCCACGCGCGGGCAAGGCACTCCCCGTGCTCGGTCTCGGCTTCGACGATCACTTGGGTGCACGCGAGACCGCGTCCGGCCAACTGCTCGAGCAGCCGGTCGGCCAAGGCCTTGGCGGCGAACGCGGCGACGTCGACGCGGTCGGCCGGCGGGTCGAGCTCGCAGCGCTCCACGAGGTCGGGAGGCGGCACCGTGAGCATCGGCGGATGCTCGTCCTCGCCCCGCGCCAGACGGTGCGCAGCTGATCCGGCGGGTCCGAACCGTGCAAGGACGTCCGGCGACGGGAGCGCGGCGAACGCGCCGAGCGTCCGCAGCCCGAGCCTGCAGAGCAGATCTGCCAGATCCGGGTTCCCGAGCACGCTCACGCTCCACGGCGCGAGGAACTCGCGGGTGGCTCCACGCTCGACGATCTGCGAGCACCGCGCAGCGATACGGGCTGCGAAGGCGCTGTCGGCGATCCCGAGACCGATGCCCGCCGTGCCGGTGGCCGTGACGGCATCGCGCACCTGTGCTGCGAGCGCGTCGTCTCCCCCGAAGTAACGAGACGGGCCGCGCGTCGGGAAGGACACGACACCGGGCCGGTCGAGCACGAGGCGCGGCGACAGCGCCTCTACCGCGCGCGCAACGGGCTCGAAAGCGCGTGCGTCGCCCGTCGGGTCGGCATCGAGAACGACGATGCCGGGACAACGTGTCTCGGCTTCGCGCCGGCGCAACCCTTCGACGACTCCCTCGGCGCGCGCCTCGTTCGAGGCCGAGAGCACCCGACCGTGCTCGAGGACGGCAACGGGCGCCCCGCGAGGAGCGTCCCCCCGCTGGCGCGCCGCCTCGACCGGCCAATCCGCACACCACAAACAAAACGTCCGTTCTCGATTGCTCCGTTCGCTGCTCGCCGGGATACCCGGCTCGCGGACGTTCACTCCGCGGCGTCGCTGCGGGCGGGCTTCGCCCGTCCTCGCTCCACTCCCGCTCATACCGCGACGGAGCTGGGTGGGGCGCTCCGGCCCTCGACCTGGGCCTGCAACGGGCGCGCCGACAGAAAGCCGGCGTCGTCGAGCTCGGGCCATCGCCCTCCCCCTGCACGGATGCGCAGCATGGAGCTCGCCGGCCAGACACCTACGGGCACGAGCACGGCGCCCCGCTCCCGCGCTCGAGCGACCAACCGGCGCGCGTCACCCGCTCGGGTGCCACGCGGCACACCCGCCACCACCATGCTGATCCCGTCGAGCAACGCGGCCACGACCGTCGCCCAACGATCGGAGGGCACCTCCCGGATCGCGGCGAAGCGCTCGAGATCGACCCCGGCCTCCGCGGCCGCCAAGCCCCCGACACCTCGCAGGTCGCCCCCCTCGACCACCACCGACCACTCGCCGGCACGGGTTGCCGCCGCGGCCAGGCCCAGCACCGCCGACGTCACACCGCTCCCCACCGTGCCGGCGACCGAGACCACCGATCCTCGTTGGACAGCGCCGCCGGGGACGAGCCGGCCCATCGTGCCGGGCACTTCGAGGACCCGCTCGCGTGCCAGCTGGAGAGGCGCGACCTTGGCCGCAACGGCTCGGAGTGGCGGTGGCGGTGGGTGGGAAGCGATGGCCACCCCCGAACTGTAGCGAACATCTGTTCGATATGCTCAGGCCTTGGAACCGCTCCAGGGATCGCTCCTCACGGTCGGCTGGGCCGGCCCGGCGCTCTCGCCCACGGCTGCGTTCGCGCGCCGACAGCTCGACGAGCACTGCTGGGTCGACCTCGCGCGCGGCTGGCTCGACGGTGCCGACACGCTGCTCGCCCTCCTCGTGGCACGCACGTCGTGGCACCAGGGGCGCAGACGCATGTACGACCGCGTGGTCGACGATCCGCGGCTCTCGCACTGGTGCCGCCGCGGTGACGAGGAGCCTCACCCCGTCCTGGCCGCCGCGCGCACGGCGCTCGAGGCCCGCTACGGGATCGAGCTCCAGGGGCCCGGTCTCAACTACTACCGGTCAGGCAACGACAGCGTCGCACCGCACGCCGACCGCGAGCTGCGCGAGCTCGACGACACGATCGTCGCGATCCTCACGCT
>DATBHZ010000075.1:0-37349 GCA_036557185.1 Acidimicrobiia bacterium
AGGATCGACGTGATCGGTGTCTTGAGCTCGTGGCTGACTGTCGCCACGAACTGCGTCTTCTGCCGATCCTGCTCGAGGAGCTCGGCGACCTGGGTCTGCTCGGCGGCGTACAGCTCCGCCTTGGCGATGGCCGCTGCGACCGGCTCCGCGAACAGGATCAGCGCGTGGAGGTCGTACTCGTCGAACGTGCGCGAAGCCGTGCACTCGACGCAGAGGACCCCGAGCAGCTCCCCGCGGTGAACGAGGGGCGCGCACATCGACCCGTGACCGGGATCGAGTCCGAGGCTCGCGCGCGGATCGCCGGGATCAAGGTTCTTGGGGAGGAGCAGTGGCTCGCGCGTCATGGCGACGTGCCCTGCGATCGATTCGGTGGCGCGCACCCTGCCGTCGATCGGCAGGTGACCGCCGCGCGACGCGACGATGCGCAGCTCGTCGTCGGCCTCGAGAAGCATGACAGCACCGTTCTCGGCGCCGAGCAGATCGAGAGCGTTGGCGAGGATGGCGTCGAGCACGTCGGGGAGGTCGAGCACCGAGTTCAGCGCCTTCCCCGCGTTCACGAGCGATGCGTTGAGGCGCAGTCGCGTTGCCATCGCCGAGCTCAGGATCTGTTCGTCGACGAGCAGATCGCTGAGGCGCTGGAGGTGCACCTCCTTGCGCCACGCGTAGAAGCAGAATCCGAGCCCGACGAGCGCGATGAACCCGCTGCCGAGTAGACGCGGCGCCGCGTCGCTGGAGAAGCCCGACGGATTCGAGGAGACCACGGCGGCCCCGAGCCCGATCGCCGCCAGGGCGACGATGCCGATCGTCAGACCCCAGAGCTGCGTGCGCCGGTTGGCGACCTTCTCGATCGAAGGCTTTCCCGACGTCCGCATTCCCGCTGCCCGCGCTTCTTGGGCCATTCGGCCCTCTGCAGCGTCGTTCCGGCGGAATCGTGGTCCCACGTAAGTCAGATCGGCGCCGGGACGCTCTTTTCTGAAGCAAGGGGGCGAGAAACGCGGCGAAACGCCTGGGTGACGCTCGGATCAGCCGACGGCGAGGCTGTGGATCGTGGGGAACGTGTGTGGCAGCGGCGCCCAGGTCCGGCCGCCATTCGCTGATCGGTACACCGTGTCGCCGGACCATTCGGCGGCGCAGACCACCTCGCCGTCCGCGGCGAGGTGGTAGGGGCCCATCGGAGGGAACCGGTCGGGCAGGCCGGCCGACCGCCGCTCGAATGCGCCGCCCGGCGGTGACGCCCGGTACACAGCGGCGTCTTCTCCGAACGGGCCGCTCGACGCGCCGACGTACACGGCGTCATCGGCCATCGCGACGCATTGGAGGTAGCCGGCGTGCAGACCTTCGACGGTCCATGACCACGACGCACCACCGTCGTTGCTGAGGCCGAAGCCGCCCTCCGCGGCGACGCAGACCGTTCCATTGCGGGCCGCGACCTGGTGAACGTCGACCTCGGGCGCGAGGACGTTCGTCCAACTGTCGCCCTCGTCCAGTGACCGCCAAAGCCCTCCGACGTGCACGGAGACGTAGATCGCGGCGTCGCTGGTCGCGATGGACCACACATCCGGCCGGCCACCTGCGGCCGGGTTCTTCCACTCGTCACGGCCGTCCACGCCGTCGAAGGACGCGAGCTGCTCCAACTCGCCGTGCTCCAGCCGCGCGAGGTGCGCGCCTGCCGTGCCGATGAGGAGACGCTCGCTGTCGAGGGGCTGAGCAACCAGGCCGGCCCCGCGTTGGAAGCGCGCGACCTCGGACCACTGTGCCCCCGACTCGCGCATCACGCTCCGACCACCGACCAGGGCCCAGGACGTCCCGGCGCGAGTCGTGAAGAAGCCGACGTCGAGGCCGGAGACGACGGCTTCGGCCGTCTCGACGTCGAACACGCCCTCCGTCGTGGCCGCGAGGATCGCTCGGCTGCGCGGACTGCGGCTCACGCGCGCCCGCCGTTCGAGTACAGGAGCGGGGCCCGTGACCCGGGGCCGATCTCGGGCTTGCCGGTGCGTGAGGTCCATCGCCACGAGGCCGAGATCCTTCCGGCCTTGGCGCGGGCGGCGCCGCGGACCATCGGCACCGAGTGCTCCCACCCGCGCTGGCTGCGCCCGCCCATCACGAGGAGGTCGCCGCCTGCCGGCGCGAGGTCGTGCGTGGCTCCCTGGAGCTCGTCGGTGAAGCGGTTCCGAGCGCCGGTGGGCCGGAGGAGCCACGGGCGCTGCGCGCCGAACGTCGCGATCGCGATGACCGTGTTCTCGCAGTAGCGCAGGTCGCTGTCGCGGTGGAAGCCCACGCAGTCGTTGCCGTCGCGGTACCACGACAGCGCGAACCCGTCGAAGAAGACTCGATACCTCTGCTGGAGCGCTTGCTGCATCCTCTTGAAGACCGGGTGCGGCACGGGCTGGTTGCTCGGGCACCAGGCCGAGACGCGCGGCTCGTCTCGATACTTCTCGTACCGGTAGACGCTGCCCTGACGCCAGGGGATCGTCCCGGTCAGCGCGTCGTACACCTCGCCGCTGTCCGTGACCCACCCGCGGGCGAGATCGAACCAGGAGCGCTCGTCGAGCTCGGTGCGCTCGAAGACGACCGAGTCATCGAGCGCTGGCACCGGTGCGGCCATGCCGTCGAGGATAGGGGGATGCTCACAGGCATTGCCCACAGCGCGGTCTGCGTACCCGACGTCGAGGAGGCCGTGCGCTGGTACTCCGAGGTGCTCGGCTTCGAGGTGCTGTCACCTCCGTATCTCATGGAGGGCGACACGATCGCCCGCGACATGGGCGAGCTCATCCCGACACCTCGTCTCAAGGCCGCGATCGTCGGCCTCGGGAAGAGCGATCGGGTGCTGGAGCTCATCGAGTACCCGGGCTCCGGCGGGCGCCCTCGCGCCGACGACGCGTCGATCGTGGATCAGGGTCTCACCCATGTCGGTTTGGTTTGCGACGATGTCGCGACGACCCGCGCGGAGCTCGAGGCGAGAGGCGTGCACTTCCTCACTCGCGCGTCGGCGCAGCTGGTCGGGTTGCGCACGACGTGGTTCGAGGACCCCTACGGGACGGTGTTCATCCTCATGGAGAAGCAGCGCGCCCCGGACCGCCCCTACTACGCGCAGTCCTGACGGTCGCGCCGGTGCTCGGGGTCAGATGTCGAGCGCGCACTTGTCGGTGACCTGCAACACCTCGAGCGTGCGACCGAGCCCGACGTAGACGGCGCAACAGAGCGTGAGGTCGAGGATCTCGTCGTCGGCGAACGCCTTGCGCAGTTCCTGGAAGAAGGCGTCGTCGATCCCGCGGTGGTCCGCGGCGAACCGCTCTGCGTATGCGATCGCGAGCCGCTGA
Organism: Acidimicrobiia bacterium; assembly: GCA_036557185.1. Taxonomy (GTDB): domain Bacteria; phylum Actinomycetota; class Acidimicrobiia; order IMCC26256; family JAENVU01; genus DATBHZ01. The sequence continues at coordinate 3,321 of DATBHZ010000075.1, forward strand.
CGTGTCGTGTAGCCGGGATAGCTCTCGGCTTCGTCGAGGTGCTCGTACAGTTCCTCGGTGACGCCCGCCTCGAGGACCGACGGCGCGCGGAACGTCGCGCACGCCGAGCAGTCGTTCAGCTGCGCGATGCGCATGCGCGCCACCTCGCGCTCGGCCGCCGGGAGCTTGCTGCGCTGGTAGGCCGTCGTGATCATGCGGTCGACCATGCCCGCCATCTCCGGGCGCAGCGTCCAGAGCATCGCGGCGTCGCCGCCCGGCCCCTCGGGGATCGTGATACGTGCCATGCGCTCAGGGTACGGCGCGCTCGCCGGGCTCGGCTCCCGACGTCGAGTCGACGAGATCGGGCCGGTACTCGGGATGCTGGCTCAGCCACTCCGACGCTCGCCGCATGCTCTGCTCGTTGTTCTTGTTGATGAACTTGTAGATCGGCCCCTCGAACCACTTCCAGGGTGCCTTCTGCAGGTTGTAGGTCTCGTCGAACTCGAAGCGCGTGCTGTTGGCACCGATCGGCACGAGGCGGATGTGCCCGATCTGGTCGTTGCCGGGTGTTCCCGAGATCATCGTGTACGTGTAGCCGCGTTCGGGCTCGACGTCCGACACGAGCTCGAGCGCCGAACCCGTGCGGCCGAACGGCATCTTGAAGAGCACGCGGCGCAGGCGCCCGTTGTGGTGCTCGTCGCCCGGCCAGAGGACGTCGACGCGTTGCACCATCGGTGCGTAGTCGGTCCATCGGTCGTAGTCCTGGAACAACGCCCAGATACGAGCGGCGGAGTGCGGCATCTCGAACGAGTATCGATGTTGGCGCATCGGCGCCCTCCGGTTGCGCTAGGCCTTTTGCAGGTACTGGTCGATGACCCGGTGCATGTGCAGCAGGTTGCTCTCTTGGCGCGGGTTGAGCCGCAACGCGTCGAAGCCGAGCGACTTCATGCCGATCTGGACCTCCGCCATGTTGGCGTAGTCCTGGTTGGTGATCGGGCCCCAGTCGATCTCGTGCCAGTCCTGGTACACCCGGTGCTCCACCTCGCGCGCGGGCGCGTCGGGCCGCGGTGTCTCGAGCACCCACGTGTCGTGGATCGCCTGGTCGGGGTCGAGGCCGAGCGGGCGCGCGCGGAAGACGATCGCGCTGCCGGGATAGAGCGGCCCGACGATGTTCGGGAAGACGAACGGATCCTCCGCGCTCGTCATCTGCTCGGGCTCGAACCCCGAGACGTCGAGACCTCGATCCGCGAGCAGCGCCATGCGGCGGCGCTGGTACGCCGGGAGCAGCTCGCCCGCCGGGAGGCCCTCTGCGACGAGCTCGTCGACGAGCGCGCGCTCGTCGCCGAGGAATGCTCCGCCGAGGCCGGCCACGAGCGCGCGGAGGATCGCGCCCTCGTCGACACCTTCGGGCGCGGGCACGCGAGGGCTGCCCTGCAGCCGTCGCCGCGCCCCGGGGAGGCGCCCGTAGTGCGCGTGCTTTCCGAGCTGCTCGTACTCGATGCTCGTGTCGTCGGTCCACGGAAGGATCTGCGGATGCGTTCCCTGGACGTGGTACGCCTCGTTGAACGCGTCGACGACCGCCTTCCAATTCGCGGGGAGAACCGTGGTCCTGTAACCCCGCAGGCGCATGCGGTCGAGGTGGTACGGAGCCAGCAGATCGGCGACGGGACCGAGGAAGTCCTCCAGCGGCTCGGCGCCCGGATCGAGGTTCACGAAGACGAACCCTCCCCACGACCCGACGCGAACGGGCGCGAGGCACAGTCCCTCGGGGATCGCTCCGAACTCCTCCGCGTCGACGATCTCGACGAGCTTCCCGTCGAGGGAGTACTGCCACGCGTGATAGCGGCAGCTGATCGTGTCGGCATCGAACGAGCCCGAGCCCTCTGCCAGCCGCGTGCCGCGGTGCAGACACGCGTTGTGGAATGCCCTGATGCTCTCGTCGGCGTTGCGCACGAGCAGGATCGATTGGTCGCCGATCCTGTATTCGAGGTAGCTCCCCGGTCCGGAGAGCTCCTCCTCCCTGCACGCGATCTGCCAGACGCGGTACCAGAGGCGCTCCATCTCGAGCTCGGCGAACTCGTGCGACGTGTACCGCTCCTTGGGCACGCGACCGTCGTCACGAACCAGCATGTCGGCGAGCTGGAACACCTCTGTCATCGGACCTCGTTCCCGAATCCTGCGGGCAATGTAGCTTCGCTCCGGTGGAGTTCAACCTCGCCGACCTGTTCGAATGCGTCGCCGACTCCGTTCCCGAAGACGAAGCGGTCGTGTGGGGTTCGATTCGCTGGACGTATGCAGCACTCGACGAGGCAGCGACCCGTTTCGCGAACGGCCTTGCCGCGCTCGGCGTGGGTGCCGGTGACCACGTAGGGATCGCGCTGCGCGACCGGCCGGAGCACCTGCAAGCGATGCTCGCCTGCTACAAGCTCCGAGCGGTCCCGATCAACGTCAACTACCGGTACGTGAGCGACGAGCTTCGCTACCTGTGCGATGACGCCGAGCTGGTTGCGCTGATCGCCGGCCCGGACCAGCTGGCGAGCATGGGCGGCGCGCTCCCGCGCATCGCGATCGAGCTCGATGGCGGGGACGCGCACGCGCCGGCGAGCGCGCTGCCCTTCGCGAACGTCGCCGCGGGAGACGCGGCACGCGCGTTCGGGCAGCGCTCGGGCGAAGACCATTACATCCTGTACACCGGTGGCACGACGGGCATGCCCAAGGGCGTCGTCTGGCGGCAGGAGGACATCTTCTTCGCAGCCATGGGAGGCGGGAACCCGGGCGGGCCACCGATCGAGGAGCCGTCGGCGATCCGCGCGAGCGTGCTCGGCAACCGCGCAGGCCGCGTGCGGCCGTTCCTCGGTCCCGACGATCCGCCGCCGGAGCATCTCGTCACGCTGGCGATCGGTCCGCTCGTCCACGCGAGCGGCCAGTGGTCGGCGCTGGGAACGCTCCTCGCGGGCGGGACCGTGGTGCTCTTCCCCGACGACCACGCGGATGCGGCGCGTGTGCTCGACGTGATGGCGGCAGAGCGCGTCGTCGCGTGCAATGTCGTCGGCGATGCGATCGCGCGCCCGATGATCGAGCTCCTCGAGGCGGAGCCGGGGCGATGGGACCTGTCCGCGCTGCTGCTCCTGGGCTCGGGCGGATCGATCTTCTCGGGCGATGTGAAAGACCGCATGCTCGCGGCCATCCCCTCGCTGCTCGCGATCATCGACGGCATCGGCTCGTCCGAGTCGCCCGCGCAAGCGGTCGCCGTCACCACCCGCGGAGGAACACCGACGGCATCGCTCCGCTTCTCGGCGAAGCCCACGACGATCGTGGTCGACGACGCGTTGCGTCCGATCCCGCCGGGCACCGGTGTCCCGGGCCGCCTCGCCACGACGGGGCACGTACCGCTCGGGTACTACAAGGACCTCGACCGCTCCGCGCGAACGTTCGTCGAGATCGAGGGAAAGCGGTGGTCGCTCCCGGGCGACATGGCGGTGATCGACGCCGACGGGACCGTTCGGCTGCTCGGCCGCGGATCGCAGTGCATCAACACCGGGGGAGAGAAGGTCTACCCGGAAGAGGTGGAAGCGGTGCTGAAGCAGCACGACGCGGTCGAGGACGCGCTCGTCATCGGTGTCCCCGACGAGCGGTGGGGCCAGCGCGTGTGCGCGATCGTCGAGCCTGCGGGACACGACGAGCTCACGCTCGACGCGCTGCAGGAGCACTGCAGGGGGAAGATCGCCGGTTACAAGGTGCCGCGTCAGCTGCGGATGGTGGACCGCATCAAGCGTCTGCCGAACGGCAAGGCGGACTACGTGTGGGCGTCGAAGACCGCGGTGTCGCCCACGGCCTGAGCAGTTGCGGCGCCTACGGCGTGAGCACGACGCGTCCGAACGCGCGGCGGCTCTCGATGTATGCGTGCGCCTCGGCTGCTTCGGAGAGCGGATAGGTCCGATCGATCACCGCCTGGAGCCTGCCGAGCGCGACGTCGTCGACGAGCGCCCCGATCATCTCCTGCGCGCGTGGTGTCGTGATCTCGGCGCCGAGGAACACGCCCGTCAGGGAGCAGTTGCCCATCGACAGCAGTGACACGTCGAACGGCTGTGGATCGCGGCCCGCGTTGCCGACACTGATCAAGCGGCCGCGCGGCGTCAGGCACTCGGCGCTGCCGGTCAGGACGGCACCGCCGACCGAGTCCACGACGAGATCGGCCCCGCGGCCGCCGGTTGCGGTGCGCACCGCTGCGACCCAATCGCGCTGCGTGTAGTCGATGCCGGTATCGAGCCCGAGATCGGTGAGGCGGTCCAGCCGGTCGCGGCTCGACGCGGTGGCCAACACCGTGGCGCCGGCGCGTTTCGCCAGCTGGATCGCAGCGATCCCGAGCCCTCCCGCGCCGGCTTGCACGAGCACCGTCTCGCCCGCGGTGAGCTTGCCGAACTCGAAGAGACAGTCGTGCGCCGTGCCGAACGCCACAGGAACGCACGCCGCGCTCGCGAGGTCGCCTCCGTCGGGGATCAACCATGTGAGCAACGACGGCACGACCACGAGCTCGGCGTGGGAGCCCCACAGCATCGTGGCGACCACGCGTTGGCCGACGACGCGATCGGTGACGCCCTCGCCGACCTCGCGGATGGTTCCCGCGCACTGGTAGCCCACCACGTGTGGTGTGCTCGCCATCTCGCCGCCCGCCCGGTTGAGCGTGTCGCCACCCTCGATGCTGATCACCTCGACGTCGATCAGCACGCAGCCGGGTTGGATGACCGGATCGTCGACGTCTTCGTACTGGAACACGTCCGGCGGTCCGGTCTTGTAGTAGACGGCCGCCTTCACGACGCGTGCGCCTTCGCGCGGTAGGCGGCCGACTCGCGTCCGACGAGCTTGACCAGGTCGCCGAGGGCCACGTTCACGTCGATCAGGTGCAGTCCCCAGGTCGGGCCGAGCGTCTGACGGAGCTGCGGGCCGGCGGCCGCGCCCGCGGTTGCAGGGCTGATCTGCAGCCACGTCGCCTTCCCGTTGGTCTTGCACTGCCCCGTGACGCTCTTGGGGTACGCGGCCCACGGTTGCGGTATCGACGCGATGCCTGCCGGCTCCGCCGAAGAGAACACACCGAGCGGGAGGTGCGTCGGCGCGTACGGGTGGAGCGGAGACGCGGCATCCGAGCCGAGCTTGGCCGGATTCGTGCACACCACCTGGAGCGATGCGACCGGCACGCCCGAGCCGCCGAAGCGGCTGGTCGGCTTGCCGAAGAGCGTGTTGTCGGGCGGTGTCTGCGAGAAGCTCGAGTACGCGACGACGCAGGCGACCTGGGTCGCGCGCTTGCACGTCTTCACGCGCGTGAACGTGCCTCCGACGCTCTTGCCCTTCGGGACGGTCACGTTGCCGCCGAGGAGAATCGCGGACACGAGCTTCTTGCGCGCGCTCTTGCTGTTGTCGATCGTGTTCCTGATCAGCGCCTGGAGCATGCCGGCCCCCTGCGAGTGCCCGATCAGGACGACACCGCGACCGTGGTTGTAGTGCGCGAGGTAGTCCTTCCACGCAGCTTGTACGTCGCCGTACGCGATCGCGGCCGCGTTGGCGGACGGTCTCGAGCCGATCGCGGAGAGCGTGAGCTGCCGGTACATGGGCGCGTACACCTTGCAGACCTGGGAGAAGCGCGACGCCTGCGCGATCGCCACGGAGATCTCGGCCTGGTCGATGTGCAGATTGGCGTTCGGGCCGGGCTGGCTGCTGACGGTGGGGTACACGTAGAAGCAGTCGACCGGCTGCTTCGTCTTCTTCGGGTGCTCCGTCGTTCGTGAGCCGTCGGTCTTGATGACAGCGGCGGTGCGATCCGACGTGCACGGGTTCGGCTTCGTGCCGGGCTTGCACAACCACACGGTCGACTGCGCCGTCGCTGCCGACGCTGTGCTCGTCACGCCGGGACCGAGCGCGGTGAAACCGGCTGCGATCAGGACGAGGGTCAGCCAGGTCCTCGCGAAGCCTCTCATCCTCCCCGCTCCTGGCCCTGCGGGCCGGGCCGCTCGGGCCACGCTCGCTGCTCGGCGGGGTACCCGCCTCGCGGACGCTCGCTCATGCCCCCTCCTCGTGCCGCCTCGTGCGTGAAGCTAGCTCTTCGGAGCGGTCACGGTCTCTTGCGTGCGCGTCAGTCGAAGAGGTCGCGCTCGGGCAGGTCGAACAGGTGGATGGCATCGACGTAAGGGGCGGGATCGTCGCTCCAGTCGGCCTGCTCGATCTGTGCACGGCTGCGCCGGCCGAACAGGATGCGGAGCAGCTCGTAATCCTCGGCACGCAACGTGGCACCGGGCTCGCCCGTCCCGAGGAGATAGCTCTTGCGTGTCCCGACGATGCGCAGAGGCGGTGCGCCGAGCGTGGCGTAGCGATCGCCGTACGACGGCCAAGCGCGGTCGACGAGGTAGGCGACCCGTCCGTCGTCGGATCCCCGTGGCTCGTCGACGGTGGAACGGATGTCGTGCTGGTGGTTCCAGACGTCGAACACGACGAACATCGTCGATGTATCGCCCTGCGCGCGGAGCCAGCGATCCAGCTCGGGGCCGCGCTCCTCCCACTCCTCGACGATCGTCGCGAGCGACGAACCATTCCGGAGCCGTACTTGACGGTCGGACCACTCCGGCGTGCCGGCGCCCTCCATGCGTGCATCGGCGACGTCGGCACAGACCCCGACCAGGTGCGCGAACGCGTCGTGCACGCTCCAACCCGGGAGAGCTTGCACGGAGCGTTCCGTCTTCGCGTCGTCGAGCCTGCTCGCCAGGCGGACGAGCTCACAGCGCGTCGTGGCGTAGATGCCTGCGTTGTCCATCGGGCCATTCAACCGCGCCCGTTACGCTCGCACCGTGCGGGAACGCTTCCCGGGGATCCACGACGGATGGGCACGCTTCGACGGCCCGGCCGGCACCCAGATGGTCGATCGCGCGATCGAGGCGATGACCGAGCACGTGGCCGGCGGCTCCAGCGCCAACAGCGGAGGGTTCTTCGCGGCCAGCGAGATCACCGGTTCACTGACGGCTCAGGCGCGGCTCTCGGTGGCGACCCTCCTCGGGGCTGATCCTGAGGGCATCGTCTTCGGTCCCAACATGACGACGCTGACGTTCGCGTTGACACGTGCGATCGCGCGGACGCTCCGGCCCGGCGACGAGATCCTCGGGACGAGGCTGGACCACGACGCGAACGTCACGCCATGGGCGATGGCCGCAAACGACGTCGGCGCGTCGCTCGTGCTCGCGCCCTTCGACACCGCGACGGGCCGGCTCCACCCCGAGGCGGTTATCGAGCGCATCACACCGCGCACGCGCTGGGTCGCGATCACCGGCGCCTCGAACGCGCTGGGCACGATGCCGGACCTCGCTCCGGTGGTTGCGGCCGCGCACGAGGCCGGCGCTCGCGTGTTCGTCGACGGCGTGCACCTCGTGCCCCACCGGCGCGTGGACCTCAGCGTGATCGGTTGCGACGCGTTCGTCACGTCGGCCTACAAGTGGTACGGCCCGCACGCGGCAGTCGTGTGGCTCTCGGGTGAGCTCCGCGACTCGCTCACGCCCTACAAGGTCCGTCCCGCGCCGCACCGCGCGCCCGAGCGGTGGGAGACGGGCACGCCGTCGTACGAGGCCATCGCAGGGGTCGACGCCGCGGCGCGCTTCTTGCTCGAACAGGGCATGGACCGGATGGCCGCAGCCGAGCTCCAGGTCTTCGAGCCGTTGCTGGCCGGGCTTCTCGAGCTCGGGAACGTCAGGGTGCACGGTCCGACCGAGCTCGTGGCGCGCACGCCGACAGTCTGCTTCAGCGTGTCCGGCCACCACCCGGACAAGGTCGCGGCCGAGCTCGCGGCTCGCCGGATCGCGGTCTGGAGCGGCAGCTACTACGCGGTCGAGGTCATGGCCGCGCTGGGGCTGGGCGACGGCGCCGTCCGTGCGGGCGTGTCCCGCTACACCTCGGCGGAGGATGTGGAGCGGTTGCTCGACGCCGTCGGCTCGTTGCGCTGACGCACGCCCGCGCTCGAGCGCGCGGCGCCCATGTCGAGTGCTAGGCAGGAACACATGATTCGAGCAGGTCTGCAGATCCCCAACTTCACCTATCCGGGTGTGGCGCCGGACGAGCTCTTCGAACGCATCGCGGGCATCGCGACGACGGCCGAGCGGTCCGGCTTCGACACCATCATGGTGATGGACCACTTCTATCAACTCCCGTTGCTCGGGCCGCCTGACCAAGAGATGTTCGAGGCGTACTCGCTGCTGGCTGCGCTCGCGGCCCGCACCGAATCCGCGCAGCTCGGCACGCTCGTGACCGGCGTGACGTACCGGAACCCGGCGCTCCTCGCGAAGACAGTCACTGCGATCGACGTGATCTCACGCGGTCGCGCGTTCCTCGGCATCGGGGCCGCGTGGTTCGAGTACGAGCACAACGGTCTCGGAGTCGAGTTCCCACCTGCCGGACAGCGCTTCGAGATGCTCGAGGAAGCGTTGCAGATCTGCCGTGCGATGTTCCGGAGTGAGCGCCCCACGTTCGAGGGCAAGCACTACCGGACGCGTGAGGCCATCAACGTCCCGGCCCCGATTCGCGACGGCGGTCCGCCCATCATGATCGGTGGTCAGGGCGAGAAGAAGACGCTGCGTCTGATGGCGCAGTACGCCGACATGGCCAACTTCACGTCGAGCATCGACGAGCTGCCGCGCAAGGTCGAAGTGCTGCAGCAGCACTGTGACAACGTGGGTCGAGACCCGGGCACGATCAACAAGACCCCGCTGCTCTCGATCGCGTTGGGGGCCACCCAGGCCGAGGCAGAGACGGGACGCGACGAGTTCCTGACCACGCGCGGGATGCCGCGCTGGGCGGATCTCGACGAAGCGACCCGTGCCATGGTGGGTGGACGCATCATCTGCGGCGACGCCGAGGTGGTCGGTGAGCGGCTCCAAAGCGTCCTGGCGATCGGTCTCGACGGCATCTGCGTGAACATGCCCACGAACGGGTGGGACCTCGACGCAGTGGCGCATGCCGGACAAGTCGTACGTTCCGCGGTCGGATCCTCCGCCTTGCCGCGGTAGCGGCGCACCCGTAGCCTGGCGGGCCGTGGGGGGTCTGGTGCGTGGCGAGTACCTCGCGCGGCCGACCGGCGCCGACAATTGCAGGCTTCGTATCGTTACGCTCGCCTGCCTCGCCATTGACCAGAAGGGAAGAGCTCGAGATGGAAACGGAGACGGCTCCCAGCTCTGAGAGCCCGAGAAGAAGCAGCAGCGGCAACAACCGTAGGGTCTGGATCATCGTCGCGGCGGTGATCGCCGTCATCGTCATCGTGCTCGCTGGGATCTTCATCTACAAGAAGACGAACAAGAGCAGCTCGAGCGCTGCGTTCACGCCTGTCGGCAAGGTTTCGAAGCAGCTCTACCAGTCCTGGCAGAACGGCGACCGTGTGACCGCGGCCAAGTACGCGACGAGCGGCGCGGTGACCCAGCTGTTCGCGCTGACCGGGTCTCAGAAGAGCGGCCTGACGTTTGCGCATTGCCGGAAGGTCGGCGAGAAGCCCTGGCCGAAGCAGTGCATGTTCACCCGCCCGGGGGGGACGATGACGTTCACCCTGACACGGGCCGCGAAGGAGGATCCGAAGGTCACGGCTGTCGTGCTCGGTCCGGCCGGGCTGCCGCCGACGAGCACCACGACGACCGGGTAGCCGGGCCCGCGCGGGCGGGCGTCTCGCGAGAGGATGTCGACGATGCGGGCCACGGTGTACGTCGGTCGCGGCGAGATGACCGTGCGTGACGTGCCGGTGCCCGTCCCCGGAGAGCATGAGGCGCTCGTCGCGGTGTCGCACTGCGGGATATGCGGTACCGATCTCCACCTGGTCTTCGAGGGATACGCGCGGCCGGACTCGGTGCTCGGCCACGAGTGGTCCGGGACCATCGCGGCGCTCGGTTCGGGTGTGACGGGCTGGCGCGCCGGTGACCGCGTCGTCGCCAACCCGATACCCGGGTGCGGCGTGTGCCGCGCGTGCCGTCACGGGCGGCCCTCGGTGTGCCTCGACCGTGCTCCCACGGACTACTTGAGCTTCCGAGGCGCGTTCTGTGAGTACGTGCTCGTCTCGCAGGAGCGGTTGCTGGCGTTGCCCGACGCCCTGTCGACCCGCGTCGCAGCGCTCACCGAGCCGACGGCGATCGCGCTCCACGCGGCTGTGCTCTCGGGCGCGACGCCCGACGACCGGGTGCTCGTCACCGGCGCGGGTCCCGTAGGTCTCCTGATGATCGCGGTGTTGCGTGCTCGCGGCGTCGGCCAGATCACGGTGTCCGAGCCGTCACCGCACCGGCGGGAGCGCGCGCTCGCCGTCGGTGCTTCGCGCGTGGTGGCTCCCGAGAGCCTGCCGCGCGCGCCGATGGGCGGCCCGGTCGAACCGTCGTACACGCTGGCGTTCGAGTGCTCGGGCAACGCGCGCGCAGCCGAGTCCGCACTCGACCAGCTCGATTTCGCCGGGACGCTGGTGTTCGTCGGTACGGGTGCCGAGTCGCCTCGGGTCAACCACAACCGCGTCATCATCTTCGAGCTCACGATCATCGGCTCGTACAACTACGAGGCGGACGGCTTCGTCGGGGCGCTCGAGCTCCTCGCGTCGGGAGCGCTGCCCGTCGACCTCCTGATCGAGCCAGACGATGTCGGGCTCGACGGTGTGCTGCATGCGATGGAGCAGCTCTCGGCGGGGACGTTGCCCGGCAAGGTGATGGTCCGGCCGGCACCGGCGCGATGACAGGCCCCGCGGAACGCCCTCGCCTGAACCATGTGGCGATCAGCCTCGATCCGCGCCTGCTCGAGCCCGGCGGAAGGACGGAGATCCTCGACTTCTACGGCGACGTCTTCGGCTGGACCGAGGGCGACAACAGCGGCGAGTCGGGAAACCCCCTCATCCTCTACACAGGCGCGTTCGGTCAGTTCGTGTACCTGCTCCCCGCGCAGCCGTTCCTGCATGCGCCGCCCATGGACCACTTCGGGCTACAGGTCGACTCCCGCGAGGAGCTCGAGGCGATCGTCGAACGCGCGAAGCGTCGCGCAGCGAGCGACGAGCGAGTCCGCGTCGTCGACGTCGAGGAGCGCGTGACGCACGGACGGACGGCCAGCTACACGCTCACGAGCGCATACGTCGGGTTCCTGCTTCCTCTGATGGTCGAGCTGCAGCATCTCGAGCGTCACGAAGGCGAAGCGGAGGGCGCGGACCAACCGGCGTAGCCGCTCGGCGCCCGTCAGGCGTCGTGCCGGAGCTCGCGTGCCGCCTCGGCGAAGAACTCGAGCGCACGCGTCCGTTGGTCGGCAGCGCCGGCGAGCTGCGACAGCCCGAGGCTCGCATAGCCGTGGTCGCTCCAGAACGGCCCCGAGCGCGCGGACCAGGGGCTCACGTAGAGGTACGGCTCGTCGTGGTCGTCGTCCCCGGGCGAGGCTCCGAAGGTGGCCCGGAGACCAGCTGCCTCCTCGCCGGTGTCGACCGAGATGTCGAAGTGCTCGGGCCAGAGCTGCACGCGTGCTGGAGCGTCCGCGGGCGGCGCAGCCGCTCGCAGCTCCTCCAGGACGGAGGCCCCGAAGCCGAACCAGTCGCCGAGCAGGTCCAGCGCGTCTCCATCGAGCGGCAGCGGGCCGGGCGGGACGCTGGTCGTGGGCGCGTAGACGTCGGTCGGCGCTCCGGGCGTGATGCCGACGTGCCGTCCGGCCGCCTCGACCGTCGTGATGGGCTCGGCTGCCACCGTCGAGCCGGTCGTGACGATCAGCAGGTCGCGCGCGACGCGCACTTGCCGGTTCTCCCCGAAGTACGGCGTGCCGAAACCGGCACGTGTGTAGCGCAGACCGATCTTGCCGTTGGCCCGGAAGCGTGCGGGGGCGACCACGTGCTCGGCGAGCGTGTGCCAGGACGTGCGCGTCGCTGCCAGCGTCGCCGGTTCGACGGACGGCTCGAGCCGCCGCCAGGCGCCGAGCCAACGCTCGGCGCTCCACTCCGCCAGCTCGGGACGGGCGGCGGCGAGCGCGTCCCACGTGCGCGGGCCGTCGCGCAGCGGGAGCACCGCATCGGCCGACCGGGCCCGGACCTCGCCGACCGGGTCGTCGGCGAACCATGGCCCTCTCGCGACTGCCGGGGGCGAAGGCTCGAGCACGCCGATCTCGTGCTGCCCGCCGATGCGCTCCCTGGCTTCCCGGCGCGGATCCGGGTGGAGGAGGTCCATCGACAGCAGTGTGCACGCCTCGGGGCCGATGGGCACACCGAACGGAGGCGGCGTACTGTTCAGGTCTCGTGGGGAAGCGAAGGGCGGATCCTGGGGTGCGTCTCCGGCCACGTCCGCGGGCGATGCGCACGCAGCTCGAGGCCATGTATTCGGAGCTCGCCGCGCAGCGTGAGGCGATCGCGCGGGAAGTGGACGCCACGCGTCTCGCGGCCGACGCGGAGATCCGTCGGATTCGTGGCGACGCCGAGCCGGTCTACGACCAGCTCCCGTTGACCGAGGCCGGCCCGAGCCTCGAAGCCTGGGTCGCCAACCAGTGGCATCGCTTCCTTGCCGGGTTGGGTCCCGAGATGGACGCCGCGAAGCCCGAGGCGGTCGCGCAGGCGCGTCGTCGCGCGGCGGAGCGCATCGCAGAAGCGCGGTCGGAGAGCAACGGGCGGGGGCTCGACCTGCCCTGGACGACGCCCGCCGACACGCTCGAGCACGAACCGATCGGCGAGACCAACGCGGACCAGCTGGACGAGAAGACCTTCTGGCCGGACCGCGCCCCGTTCTGGGAGTCGTCGGAGACGCCGAAGGCCCAACGCCGACGCGTGCGCAAATTGCTCGGAGTGTTCTCCCAGTTGGTCCTGCTCGGGGCGGCGATCACCCTCGTCGTCACGCGCGTCAGCTGACGCCCCGGCGCCAGGCCGTCAGCTCTGCGGCCGAAGGATCGCCTCGACCTCGAGCGCGACCTGGACCTTGTCCCCGATCACGACGCCACCGCCGTCGAGCGGGATGTTGAAGTCGATCCCGAAGTCGCTCCGGCTGAGCTCGGTGCTCGCCGAGAAGCCGGCGCGCGTGTCGCCGAACGGTGAGGTGGGCAGAAAGCCGTTGAGCTGGAGCCGCAGCGACACGGGCCGCGTCACGCCGTGGACCGTGAGGTCACCGTCGAGGACGAAGTCGTCCCCGTCGGGGCGCACCGCGGTGGACTGGAACTCCATCGTGGGGTGCTGGTCCACGTCGAAGAGATCAGCCGTCCGGAGGTGCGCGTCGCGCGTCTCGTCGTTCGTGTCGACCGAGGAGAGGTCGATGACCGCGTGGACGCTGGAGTCGAGCGGGTGCTCGCCCGTCACGATCGTGCCCTCGAACTTCGTGAAGTGGCCGCGCACCTTGCTGACCATGAGGTGGCGCACGGTGAAGGCCACGTCGGAGTGGCTGAGGTCGACGTCCCAGGTGCCGGCGATGTAGCCGGGGACCTGCGTGGTGATGTCTGTGGCAGCCATCGATGCCTCCTGTTGCAAGATCTCGATCCCCAAGGATCTGGTTGAGCATTCAACTGTTGACTACAAGAATACCAGCTATAGTTGAGCTGTCAACTACTTCCTTGTACCCTTCGGGACATGGCCGAAAACACCCAAAATCAGGGGCCCCGGTGGCTCAACCACGACGAGCAGCGGACGTGGCGCGCCTACCTGCTGGCCACGCGGCTGCTCATGGAGCAGTTCGAGCGGGACCTCCAGGCCCACGCGGGGATCCCGCTCACGTACTACGAGATCCTGGGCCGGCTCTCGGAGGCACCGGATCGCACGCTGCGCATGAGCCACCTGGCGGACGAGCTGTTCGCCTCACGGAGCCGTCTGTCGCACGCCGTCGCCCGGCTCGAGGAGATGGGCTGGGTCCGGCGCGAGCAGTGCCCCGGCGATCGGCGCGGAGCCCTCGCGGTCATGACGGACGAGGGCTTCGCCGCGCTTGAGCAGGCCGCGCCGAGCCATGTCGAGAGTGTCCGACGTCACTTGTTCGACCAGCTGACAGCTGCTCAGCTCGACGGGCTGCGCGAGGTCAGTGAGCACCTGCGCGACCATCTGGTGTCGTCGCTCGGCCTCGCGTGCCCACCGGACGCGGCCGACGCGACCCGCAGCTCCGACACCCCCAGCTAGGAGATCTCATGGCCGACGCGGCGATTGTCGCGGAGAACCTCGTGAAGTGCTTCGGCGAGGTACGCGCCGTCGACGGCGTCTCACTGCAAGTCCCTCGCGGTCGCGTCCTCGGGCTCTTGGGGCCGAACGGCGCGGGAAAGACCACGACGGTCCGGATGCTCACGACGTTGCTCCGTCCGGACAGCGGCACCGTGCGCGTGCTCGATTGCGACGTCGCGAGAGATGCACAGCGCATCCGCGGGCTGATCGGGCTCGCGGGACAGTACGCGGCTGTCGACGAGAACCTGACCGGTGCCGAGAACCTCCGGCTCGTCGGCAGGCTCACGCACCTCCCGAGCGCCGTGACAGAGCGACGCATCGCGGACCTGCTCGAGGGCTTCGCTCTCGAGGATGCCGGCGACCGCGTGGTGCGCACGTACTCGGGTGGTATGCGCCGCCGCCTCGACCTCGCGGCAGCGCTCGTGCACGAGCCACCGGTGCTCTTCCTCGACGAGCCGACCACCGGGCTCGACCCGCAGGGACGCACCGACCTGTGGCACGTGATCCAGACTCTCGTCGACGGTGGCACCACGGTGCTCCTCACCACGCAGTACCTCGAAGAGGCCGACGTCCTCGCCGACAACATCATCGTCATCGACCACGGCAAGGTGATCGCCGAGGGGACTGCAACCCAGCTCAAGCATCAGCTCGGTGCGACGGTCATCGAGGTCGGTTTCAAGGAGCCCCCCGATGCACGCGCAGCGCTGGGCTCGCTCGGTGTTCTCGGGACCGCTTCGGTCGACAACAGGCTCGTGCGGGTGAGCGTCTCCGACGGCGCCACTGCGATGCTCGAGGCGGTCCGGCTGCTCGACGCAGCGTCGCTCAAGCCGGCAACGCTGGCCTTGCACGAGCCGACCCTCGACGACGTGTTCCTCAGCCTCACCGGCCATGCCGCCGAGGAGGAGTCACCCGATGGTGAGCAACCCGATTCCAAGAGGAGGGGCCGATGACAGCCGCGACCACGACGGGCGGGTTCGTCGCACCCGCGACCAACCGCGCGCACGCGATCAGCGACGCGATCACGATCGCGTGGCGCAACGTCATCAACATGCGGCGGAACCCGCAGCTGCTGGTGTTCGCGACGGTGCAGCCCGTGATCTTCGTGCTCATCTTCCGGTACGTGTTCGGCGGAGCCATCCTCGTGCCGCCGGGCTACGGCAGCTATGTCAACTACCTGATGCCGGGCATCTTCGTGCAGACGGTCGTGTTCGGGTCGATGCAGACGGGTGTCGGGCTCGCCGATGATCTCCAGAAGGGTCTCGTCGACCGGTTCCGCTCGTTGCCGATGGCGCGCTCGGCTGTGCTCGTCGGCCGCACCCTCGCCGACCTCCTCCGCAACGTGTTCGTCGTGATTCTCATGGCGGTTGTCGGATACTTGGTCGGCTGGCGGCCACAGACGAACGCGCTCGAGATCACCGCCGGTCTCGCGCTCGTGGTCGCGTTCTCGTACTCGCTGTCCTGGATCTTCGCGATCGTCGGCATGTCCGCGCGGGATTCGGAGACTGCGCAGGCGATCTCCTTCCCGATCATCGCTCCGCTGGTCTTCCTGTCGTCGGCGTTCGTGCCGACTTCGACGATCCACCCGTCGTGGCTCGGGACGTTCGCGGAGCACCAGCCGGTGAGCGTCGTGGTCGACGCCGTGCGCTCGTTGCTCAGCGGCGTGGGCGACCCGTTGCCGAAGTGTGTCGGTGCCATCGTATGGCTCGCAGTGATCATCGCGCTGTGTGCGCCGCTCGCTGTCGCCCGGTACCGCAGGGCCGTCTGAGGCGGAACGTCACTCCGTCTTGACGACGCTCGGGTTGTAGCAAGCGCCTTTCATCCCGAGCATCTGCGCCGCGACGCAGCGGTTGGAGCTGACGCAGCGCCTGGGCGCCGGATCGCCACCGAGCACGCGTGACGCGAGGTCGGGCTCGGCGTAGAAGGGGCGTCCGATGCCGACGAGGTCCGCTTGCCCCTGGTCGATGATCTCGTTCGCTTCAGCCGCCGTTCGGATCCCGCCGACAGCGAAGACCGGGATCGAGACGCGCGCCCGAACGGCGGTGAACAGCTCGCGGTTCCACACTGGCTCGAAGCGCGCTCGGCGTGCGCCGAATCGCGCACCGAGCGTGATCACCGCCCGTCTTCGTCGCGAAGGTGCGGCCCGACGGAGACGCTTGGCGATACCCGGATTGGTCCAGAACGAGTCCGGGACGCCACCGCGCGAGAGCGTCGTATCCGGGAACACGGACACGTGGACCGGTGTGACCGCGTCGAAGCCCCACTCCTCGACGAGCTCGGCGAGGCGGAGCGCCTCGGCGAACGTCGCACGCGCGAAGCGCAACGGCGCCCGCTCTACCGGGACCTTGACCGTGCAGGGGTAGTCGGCGCCGGCGCGGCGCGCGACTTCCTCGCGGATCCAGCGGAGCACCGTCGCACGGGCCTCGAGCGTTCCGCCGAGCTCGTCGTTGCGACGGTTGTAGAACGGCGAGAGGAACTGGTCGAGGAGCTTCGCGTTCGCGGAGCCGAGCTGGACCCCGTCGTATCCCGCTTCGCGCGCCCACGCGGCTGCGTCGCCGTACTGTCGCGCCATCGCGCGCACGTGGTTGGTGCTCATCACGTGTACGGGGACGCCCCAGAACGCGGGCCGGAGGAGCATCGGGACGGGTGAGCTGGTGATGAGGGGTCCACGCCGCTGCGATGCGTAGGGCTCGTGCCAGGCTTCCATCGCGTAGAGGCCGCCGTGCCCGAGCTGCACGAAGATGGCCGCACCCTCACGGTGCACGGCGTCGACCATGGGCCGAAAGCGCAGGGCCTTGTCGCGTGTGTCGAAGCACGTCATGCCCGGCGACGTGCGCCCCTCGGCCAGGATGCACGACGAGCCCTGGATGATCAGCCCGACGCCGTGACGCGCGTTGGCGACGAACTGCTTGGCCAGGACCTCGGGCGCGTCCCCACCGTCGCCGGCCCCCTCGAGCACCGGTGCGCGATAGAGACGATTCCGGATGCGCGCACTGCCGACCGTGACCGGGCTCGTCAGCAACGTGCTCAGGTCCCCGCGATGTGTCCTGGCTTCTGCGACACGTTCTTGTAGGACGACTCGCGGACTCGCCGAATCGCCGCCTCTCCCGCGCGGGCCCGGTTGTCGGGATCGGCGAGTGAGAAGCCCGTGTACATGACCCGGCGCGGACGCTCGACCGGAGGCTGCGCCATGTGCAACGTGCAGGAGCAGTGCACGGTGACGTCGCCGGTCGTCGTCGGGAGGTCGACGACGGGGAGGCCCCACTCGGGCCGCACGAACGCCGGCTGCACCAGCGCTCGGTGCGAGCCCGCCACCACGCGGAGCTGCCCGGACACGTCGTCGGCGCCTGTGACCGAGATCCCGACGGTCAGGCTCGAGCACCGGTACGCGTGCCGGCCGAGCGAGCAGTCCTTGTGCCACGGCACGTCGGAGATCCCTTCCACCACGCCGAGCGGCTTCTCGAGCGCCTCGACCGTCGTCGAAGCGACGTACTCGTCGTCGGTGAGCCCTCCGATGGCAAGGAACCGCTCGTCGGTGAGGAGCTCGGCGGCTGTCGGGCTGTGCTGCTCGAAACGCTGGAGACGCACCGCCATCTCCTTGCCGTCGGCGGTGCGTGCCCACCACGACCGCCCGTCGTCGCGCGCGTACGTCGGCCCGGCAGCGGTCATGTCCGCGTCGACCGACGCCATCTCTTCTGGCGTGAAGACGCCGGTCACGTGCAGGAACCCGGCTTGCGCGAGGAAGTGCGCGAGCTCGGCCGGGTCGTCGTCGAGCGTGAACGTCCGGCGGAGGTCCAGGGGCGCGCCCTTGCGGTCGCGGAAGGTCACGGTGCCCGAGGTGTAGGCGGGACGGCCGTCGACGAGCGCGCGCAGGACCACCCACCAGTCGAGGAACGCGCCGAGCTGCCCGCGCTCCATCCTGAGGGTCCCTCCCGTCACGTGCGTCATCGGCGTGGCGAGGTCGTTCACGATGTCGGCGAGCTCTTCGTCGCGCAACGCCACGACCGCCGTTGCACGCTGCTGACCCGCTTCGATCCGCAGCGAGCCCTCCTGCAGCGAGAGCGTCCAGGCACCCCTCGGGGTCGAGAACGCAAACGGTGCACAGCCCAGCTCCGCGGCGCCTGGCGCGGCGAGCTCGCCGCGGGATGCGATGAGATCGGGCAGCTCGCGGGTGAAGAAATCCACCGTATCGACGTCCCGGACGTCGTCATCGGTGCGGGTTCGCACGTCGAGCGAGATCACCGCGCCACTCTGGCCCGGCTCCGTGGTCGGGGGCAACCAGGGTCGCGTCCGGAAAGGTGCCGCACGTCACCTACACTCACCGCCGACATCGGGGCCAGAGGCAGGGCACAGCGGCGATGGGTCGGGAGACCCGCCTCGCCGCCGGGGGGATACGAGATGCGACGGGGCAGGAATCCTCAGGAGTCGACGACGATCCGCGGGCGCGCGCGACGACGCGTCCCGTTGATCGTGGGTGTCGCTGCGGCGACCGCGATGGCCGGTGCTCCGGCGCTCGGTGTGACCACGGCGGACGCCGCAGGCTCGACCCGTGCGGCGGTGCAGGCGACCGTGAACGATCCGACCTCGCCCTACAACATCACGGAGCTGCCCGCCTGCGCCGCTGGCGTGGCACCGACCCAACCCGTCAACGTCGGCAGCGTCGGTTCCGCCACGGTCGTGGCCTGGGGCGCCGACGGTGGGGGCGACGACGACTCGGGCGATGACGGTGGCGCAGGTGGCCTCGCCGCCGCGGCTGTGAGCGTGGCGCCCAACTCCACGCTTCTCCTCAAGGGCTCGTGCGCGGGTGTGCAGGCGAACGGATCGCCCTTCACGACGGGTGTAGCCGGCGGCGCCGGCGCCGCGAAGGGCGGTGGCAGCGGGAACGAGTTCGGGACTCCTGCCGATCTGGGCGGCGGTGGTGGCGGCGGCGGCGGCGCGAGCTCGGTCTCGGTCGCCGGCAAGCTGCTCGTGACGGGCGGCGGTGGCGGTGGCGTCGGTGGGGGTGACTCCGGCGGCCAAGGGGGCGACGCCTCCTTGCCGGGGATCCGCGGCGGCTTCGACTGCGACGGGGGGAATCCTGGCGGTACCGGCAGCGGCGTGAACGGCGGCCACGGCGGCGCGGGGGCGAACGGCGGTCTTGCGGGCACCAGCGGCGGTTCCGGCGGCGCAGGGGGCACGGGTGGCGCCGGCCTCAGCTCCGGCGGTGGTGGTGGCGGCGGCTACGGCGGTGGTGGTGGCGGTGGCGGCAGCGGCATCAGCAGCGGGTCGGGAATCGACGGCGGCGGCGGTGGCGGCGGCTCGAGCTTCGCGGTGCAAGGCGGCCGCACCTACACGCAGGGCTACAACGGCCCCTGTACTGGTGACTTTGAGTCCGGCGACGGCTTCGGCGCCGACGGGTACGCGGCGGTCTTCACGATGAAGGGCACGTTGGGCGGTGGGTACTGGCCTCATCGGGACATCGTCCGCGGTGTCGCGGCCTACGTGGGCTCCGGCGGCTGGACCCTGGACGCGTACGGCGGCCTTCACGCGTTCAAGCAGGTGGGCGGCAACGCCCCCCCGATGGTGTTCGGGGGCGCCTACTGGAGCGGGCATGACATGGCCCGGAGCATCGCGGTGCTTCCCAACGGATCCGGCGGCTGGATCATGGACCTCTACGGCGGGCTCCACTGGTTCTCGATCGGTGCCGCGAAGGCGGCTCCAATGATCACCGGCGGGGGCTACTGGCCGGGTCGCGACATCGCCCGCGGCATCAGCATCCTCCCCGACGGCAGCGGCGGCTACCTCCTCGATTACGTCGGAGGTTTGCACGCCTTCGGCATCAACGGGAGCCCGCCTCCGCCGCTCACCGGGCCGGCCTTCAAGACCGACACGGCGCGCGGAGTGACGGTGACCTCGCGCACGGGTGGCTACGTGATCGACGCGTTCGGCGTGATCCGATTGTTCGGCAAGGACCTCGCGTTCCAGACCACGCCGGCTTGGATCGCCGGGGCGCCGGCGTGGCCCGGCGTCAAGATCGCGCGGGGCATGGCCCTGTACCCGGACGGCGCGGGGGGCTTCGTCGTTGACGGCTACGGCGGGCTCCACCCGATCTCGTCCGTGACCGACGAGGTCAGTGGGCTGAGCAATCCGAATGCCGACTAGATCCTCGGGGAGAAGCGCGCCGCGCAGCTAACCGGTCGCGCTCAGCGCGCCGGCGGGAACGTCGCCCGCGACCGTCGTGCGGTGCATCGCGCGGCGCTTCCCCTGTACGTCGCCCATCGCGAGGTGCTGCATGCAGCGGTTGTCCCAGAACGCGACGTCGCCCGCGCACCAGTGCCAACGGCAGGTGAAGGCGGCCTGGGTCGCGTGGCGAGTGAGCTGCTCGAGCAGGGGCTTCGCCTCGTGTGGGTACCACCCGTCGAGGCCCACCGTGTACTGCTGATTCACGAACAGCGCCTCGCGTCCCGTCTCGGGATGCACGCGCACGGCGGGGTGCAGCCGCGTCCGTGTCGCCTCCTCGCTCGTGTGGACCGTCATCCCCACGAACATGTCGTGGACGGCCTGCATCTTCGGCGAGTACGCGTCGCGAGCGCTGTGCACTCCTGTGAGCCCACGGAGCATGGCTCGGAAGCCGGGTGAGAGCGTCTCGAACGCGAGGTACTGGTTCGCGAACAGTGTGTCGCCCCCTATTGCCGGTGTCTCGAGCGCGTGCAGGATGGAGCCCATCGGCGGCTCCGGCAGGAACGAGAAGTCCGAGTGCCAGATGCCGCCGAACGCGAAACCCTGTTGCTCCTCCGGCTCGCGCACCACGGCGATCACCTCTGGATGGTCTCGGATCGGCTCGATGAACGGCACCGGGCTGTACGCGCCGAACCTGCGGCTGAACGCGACTTGTGCATCAGGCGTGAGCGACTGGTCGCGGAAGAACACGACGCCGTGTTCGAGTAGAGCACGGCGAATCTCCTGAATCGTCCCGTCGTCGAGATCGGACGAGAGGTCGATTCCGGACACAACAGCTCCACAAGCAGGCGTGCACGCCTCGACCGAGATGTCCCGGTATGGATCGCCACGCGTTGCGTCTGTGCCGTTGCGTCGCGGAGCCTGGTCACGCGTCACGTTCCGAATCCTAGGGGCTGGGTGGATTCGCGGGCAGGGGTGACAGTCGTCACCCGGAATTCGTGAACTTGCGCGTTCTGCGGATCGTTCTCGTGGCGTCCCGGTGATCAGACCTGTGGCCAACCACGTCCTGATCGCCTTGCGCGGCGGTGCCGCGCGGTCCCCGGAAGCGATCCATGGAGTGACAGATGAGCCGCCGAACCGCCCGTACGGCCCTCATGGGCATCGTGCTCGCAGGACTCGGTGTCGCGACGCTGCCAAGCGTGGCGAATGCAACACCCCCGTCACACGCACGATCCGTACAAGAGATCAAGCGCAACGCAGTGCCGGCATCACGCACCAAGCGCGATGCATCACGCCCTTCGCATGTCGAGCGCGACGCGTCACGCCCATCGCATGTGAAGGTGAGCGCATCCTCGGCACCGCACGCTGTGTCGACGAAGCCACGTTCGGTGCATGCCGCGTCGACAGGCAAGGTGAAGCGGCCGGCGCACGCAGCGGCAGTGCCGAAGCGCAGCGAGCGGGAGAGCAAGGCCGAGCGTGAGCGTGTCGCGAGGGTCCAGAGGCTCGCACACTCGGCGTTCGACGTCAGCGGCTCCACTGTTGCGATCCACAACAAGCTTGTCTTCCGTGTCGTCCGCGCCAACCTGATCCGGCTCCAGCGGCTGCACCGCGTCCGGGTCCGGAAGGCAATCAACTTCGCGATGGCACAGCTCGGCAAGCCGTACGTGTTCAACGCGAACGGACCGAACGCGTGGGACTGCTCAGGCCTGACCGCGGCCGCGTACAAGGCGGCAGGCATCTGGATGGACGACTACTCGGGGTCCCAGTTCAATGCCTTCCCTCATGTGCCGCTGAACCAGCTCGAGCCGGGTGATCTGGTGTTCCTCGGCCCGGGCGGCACCCAGCACGTCGCGATGTACATCGGGAACGGCCTGCAGATCGCTGCGCCGCACACCGGGACGGTCGTGCAGATCCAGCCGCTCATGGGCAACCTCACGGGAGCGGTCCGCCCCGGCTGACATCATCCCGAAGCCCGACCGAGCCGGCTCCGTCTTTCGGGCAGCCCCTCGCGGCTGCTAGTGAACGTGCGGCGTTCAGGAGAGGAGAGCGGCGATGGCGACGAGGGCGTTCGACGACTGGGCGCGGTCCGGTCGCACGATCGAGGTCGGTGACCATCGGATCTGGATGGCGGACTTTCCGCCGCTCGAGCGCGCGACGGGCGATCCGGTGTTCGTGCTCCACGGGTACCCGACGAGCTCGTTCGACTGGCACAGGGTCCTGCCGACGTTGCGCGCGCATCGCCGCGTGGTGGTGCTCGATCTCATCGGGTTCGGGCTCTCCGACAAGCCGGACCAGCGCTACTCGATCGAGGGCTATGCCGACGTCGCCCAAGCGGTCGCCGACGCGGCCGGGCTCACGACGGTCGCCCTGGTCACGCACGACCTCGGCGACTCCGTCGGAGGAGAGCTGCTCGCCCGTGCGCTCGACGGCACGTTGCCTTTCGCTGTCAGCGAGCGGATCGTCACGAACGGTTCGATCTACATGGAGCTGGCACAGCTCAGCGCGGGCCAGCAGATGCTGCTCGCCGCGGACGACGCGCCGATCGATCTCGCGGCCGCGGGCATCGACCCGGGGGAGGGCTTCCGCCGGGGCGTTGGCGGCACGTTCGCGGACCCGGCGCGCGCCGATCCCGAGGAGCTCGACCGTGCTTGGGAGTTCGCCTCGTACCACGACGGTCACAAGATGCTGGCACGGACGATCCGGTACATCGAGGATCGCCGCGCGAAGGAGTCGCGGTACACCGGAGCGATCGAACGACACGACGCACCGTTGAGCGTCATCTGGGGCGAGCTCGACCCGATCGCCGTGCACCCCATGGCGATCCGGCTCCACGAGCGCGTGCCGGGCTCGAAGCTCGAGACGCTCGAAGGCATCGCGCACTACCCGATGATCGAAGACCCGACGCGTTTCGCGGCTGCGCTCGAAGGAGCGCTCGGCTAACCGGCGCGGAGGAGAAACGCCGCGTTGTCGTGGAAGAGCCCTGGAGCGCGCTCGGGGGTCGTCCCGAACTTGCCGGTCGCCGCGTAGTCGTCGATCGGCGTCGCGGTTCCCTCGGAGTGCGGGTAGTCGCTGCACGCCATCAGGAGGTCGTCACCGCCGAGCTGCCGGCGGATGTGCTCGGGCAGCTCGTACGCGAACGAGGACACGCGGACCTGGCGCCTGAAGTAGTCGCTCGGACGCATCGAGAGCGGCGCGAGCTCCGAGCCGTTGAGCCTGGTGGTGAACTGCACCCCGCCGTCGAGCATCATGAGGTACAGGGGCACCCACACCGCCGACAGCTCGACGATGCCGATGCGCAGGTCGGGGAAGCGCTCCATCACCCCGTTGACGATCAAGTCGGTGCAGGCGAGCGCCGCGGGGGTGTAGAGGAACACCGAGTCGAGCACCGGTACGAATGAGTCGTCGGGGTTGGTGTACCAGGCGTCGTCGAAGACCCGCGGCTGATCGGCGACGTGGAACGTCGGGGTGACGCCGTGCGCGACGAAGCTCGCCCAGATCCTGTCGTGGCTCGGGTGCGACAGCGGACGCCCGTCGACCAGCGCCGGAGCGATCATCGCCATTCGTACGCCGGCGCGCTCGAGCGAGGTCAGCTCCTCGTCGAGCCAGTCGGGATCGCGCATCGTGAGGTGCGCGACGGGGTGGAGCGCGCCTGCACCGTCGGTGACCACCGACGCGCACCACCGGTTCCAGGCACGCATGTTCGCCTGGAGGGCGGGCAGTGACTCGGAGAGCCGGCGTTCCCAGAGCAGGCCGTAGTTCGGGAACAGGATCGCCTCGTCGACCCCGAGCGTCGCGAGGCTCTCGCGGCGCGCAGCCGGATCCCAGTGGTCGCGGGGGAGTGCCTCGTCGTACGGGCGAACCGGCGGCTCGCCTGCGCGCGCCCGCGCATGACGCTCGCCGATCGCGTCGGTCTCGCCGGGCGTCTGGACCTCTGCCAAGCCCAGCCGCTGGCCGCGCCAGGTGATCGTCGTGTTGCCCGCGGCATCGTCGACCATCTCCAGCGAGTCGTCGCGCTCCGACGGGTCGGTGTGCTCCTTCCAGAGCCCGCGGTACTCGACGAGGTGCTGATCCGAGTCGATGGTGCTGGTCATGCGAACAGTCTGCCTACTTTCGTCACTGTTCCGCCATGATGGCCTCGAACTCGCCTTCGAGGTCCCGATGCGACGCTCCGTTGCGCACGACGTGGACCGGCCCGAGCGTGCCCGTGAAGCGGAACGGAGCCGTGTAGTCGGTGCCGATCGCGGGGCCCTGCTCCCAACCGCAGGACATGCCGGCGCCGGTGATCGTGTAGCGCGCCGGGGTCAGGTGGGCGATCTCACCCTCGCCCACGACGGCGCCGTCGAGGAACAGCCGCCCGGTCCCCGAGTAGTCGTCCCCGGCGGCGAGCGCGAAGGCAACCTCGTGCGCGCCGGGTTCGATCACCGCGTCCGAGGCGATGACGAACCGGTCGCGTCCGAGGAAGTTCGCGATGTAGCGCAGCTTCCCGTCGTGCACCTGGAACGACCAGCCCCCGAGCACCGTCCCGATCGAGAGGATCACGCCCTCCAGAGCGCGATGCGCCGGAGCCTCGATCGTCGCAGTGATCCGGTGCGACCGGTTCTTCACGTTGATCGCGAGCTCCTCGGGGATCGGCGCGCCGAACGGGTAGTACGTCGCCGACGAGCGCTCGTGGAATGGCCGGCGCGGTGCCTCGAGCGCGGCGAGCGGCCGGTTGTCGAGGGGGAGCACCTTGTAGCGGCGCGCCTGGTCCCACCACAGCTCGACGAGCTCGGCCAGCTTGTCCGGCTCCTTCTCGGCGAGGTCGTGGCACTCCGAGAGATCCTCGTCGACGTGGTACAGCTCCCAGATGTCGTCCTCGAACGGCGCGTTCGGGTCGAGCCCGTCACCGTAGAGATGACCCATCGGCTTGAAGGTCACGGCCTTCCAGCCGTCGTGGTGAATGCCGCGACTGCCGAGCATCTCGAAGTACTGCGTGACATGCAGCGCGGGTGCCGCCGGGTCGTGCAGCAACGTCGCGAAGCTCTTGCCCTCGAGCGCGCTCTGGGGTCGCCCCTCCAGCTCTGCGGGCGGTGCGACGCCGATGAGCTCGAGCAGCGTGGGCAGCACGTCGATTGCGTGCGCGAACTGGTGGCGCACCTCGCCCCGCCCGGCGATGCCGCACGGCCATCGAACGATGCACGGGTCCGCGATCCCGCCTTCGTGCACCTCCCGCTTCCAGCGGCGGAACGGCGTGTTGCCGGCCATCGTCCAGCCCCACGGATAGTTGTTGTGTGCGGTCTGCGTGCCGATCTCGTCGATGCGGGCCCGGAGCTCCTTGCGCCCCGCGGGCATGCCGTTCCAGAGGCGGGCGTCGTTGATCGAGCCCCGCTCTCCACCCTCGGCGCTGGCGCCGTTGTCGGAGATCAGGACGACGATCGTGTTGTCGGCCTCGCCCATCGCCTCGATCGCGTCGAGGACGCGGCCGATCTGCGCGTCCGCGTGGCTGAGGTACGCGGCGAAGCACTCCATGAACCTTGCTGCGACGGCTTGGTCCTCGGCGTGCAGGTCGTCCCAGGCCGGTACCCAGGGAGGACGCGCCGACAGCTCGGTGTCGTGCGGAAGCAAGCCGAGTTGACGCTGCCGTTGGAACGTGGCCTCACGCCACGCGTCCCAGCCGGTGTCGAACTGGCCGCGGTACCGCTCGCGCCACTCGACGGGAGCGTGGTGCGGGGAGTGGCACGCCCCGGTTGCGAAGTAGAGCAGGAACGGCTTGTCGGGTTCGGCGGAACGGATGTCGCCGAGGTACGTGATTGCCCGGTCCGCGAGGTCCTCGCTGAGGTGGTAACCCTCCTCGGGCGTGCGCGGCGGCACCACCGCGTGGTTGTCCTGATAGAGGCTCGGCACGAACTGGTGCGTCTCCCCGCCGTGGAAGCCGTACCACCGTTGGAACCCACGGCCCGTCGGCCAGGTGTCGCGCGGCGCGGCCGCGTGTGTCTCGTCGTCAGGCGTGAGGTGCCACTTGCCGACCGCGACCGGTACGTAGCCGTTGTCGGCGAGGATCTCGGGGAGCATGCCGTGCTCGTGGCCGATCCGGCCGTAGTACCCGGGGAACCCGACGGCGAGGTCCGCGATGCGCCCCATGCCGACCGAGTGGTGGTTGCGGCCCGTGAGGAGGCATGCACGCGTCGGCGAGCACAGCGCGGTCGTGTGGAAGTTGGAGAAGCGGATGCCGCCCGCTGCCAGCTTGTCGATGTTGGGCGTCGAGATGTCGGAGCCGTAGCAGCCGAGCTGCGCGTAACCGACGTCGTCCAGGACGAGCACGACGATGTTCGGGGCGCCCTCGGGCGCCTCGTGATCCGGCGGCCACCACGGCGTCGACTCGCGCCAGCTCGGACCGATCACCCCACCGAATTCTTCAGCCATCTCCGCAGTTTGGCGCGCCCGGGTCCTTCCGTGCATCCGCGGACAGCGTCCGCTCGTGCGACTCCCGGCTACGCGGGAGCGAGCTCGTTGAGCGCCGCGGCGTTGTCGCGCATGATCCGCCGCCGGTCGGCGTCGCTGAAGTCCTTCAGCTCGCGCAGATAGTCGAGCGGCTCGGGCATTCCCTCGATGTGCGGCCAGTCGGAGCCGAAGATGACGCGGTCGACGCCCATCAGCTCGGCAACCTCGTATGGATCGTCCTCCCAGAACGGGTTGATCCAGACATTGCGCCGGAACGACTCGATCGGGTCCTCGGGGAAGAAGCCCGGGATCCGGCGGTGCTGTGAGGTCAGCTTGCGGAAGAGGTCGGGAAGGAACTCGCTGCCGTTCTCGACGCTCGCGATGCGCACGCCCGGGAACCGCGTGAAGAGACGGTCGAAGATGAGCGACGCGAGGAAGTCGTAGATCGCGCGCTCCATGTGCAGCATCTTGATGCTCGGCCGGTTCGCGCCGTCGAACGTCGCGGCGAAGCCGTCACGCGCATAGCCGTTGGACGTGTAGCCGCTGTCACCGGCGTGCACGACGACGGTGATGCCGGCCTCCTGCACGCGCGCCCAGAACGGGTCGAACGCCGGATCGCCGGGCGTACGGGGGCCGGTCGCGGTGAACTGTGCGGCGGGACGCATCACGATCGTGCGCGCCCCCTGCGCGAGCGCCCACTCGAGCTCGCTCGTGGCCCAGTCGAGATCGCAGAGGCTGACGTAGGGAGCTGCGAAGATCCGGTTGCGATGGGCGAAGCCCCAGTCCTCCGCCACCCACCGGTTGAATGCGGTGAACGTGATCGTGACCGCTTCCGGATCGTGGACGAGCAGCTCCTCGTAGAGCATGCCGAGCGTGGGGAAGAGCCAGATCTCGTCGAGCCCTTGCTCGTTCATCACGGCGAGACGCGCGTCCCGGTCGCGGTACTCGGCGCGAATCGGCTCCCGCTCGCGCAGGAACTCGAGGGGGAAGCGCTGTTCCGGATTGCCGCGGAAGTACTCGTGGAGCGCGCCGGCCTTGGCGATCGGATCGAACGTCGGGTTGGCGACCGCGTGGCTGACCTTGCCGCCGACGACGTGGTAGCGGCGACCGTCGATCTCGCACCACTGCACCGTCCTCGGCCCCGCGCCTGCCGGAAGGTGCCGCGTGAAGGCGTCGAGCGCCTCGTAGTAGTGGTGATCCGCGTCGAACGCGCGGTAGTCGAGGTCCATCACGTAATGGAGCCTACGGCTCGCGGTGCGCCAGGCGTTCACGGAGCGCCTGCTTCAAGACCTTGCCGGTGGCGTTGCGCGGCAGCTCGTCGACGAACACGACTTCTCGGGGCGCCTTGAACCCTGCGAGTTGCGAGCGCGCGAGCTCGACCAGGTCGTCGGCGGTCACGTGCTTGCCGGGCCACGGCACCACGACAGCGGTCACACGCTCACCCCACGTGCCGTCAGGGACGCCGACGACGGCAACGTCACGGACCGCCTCGTGCTCGTGCAACACGTCCTCCACCTCGCGCGACGCGACGTTCTCTCCGCCCGTGACGATGACGTCCTTCGTCCGGTCGATCAGTGTGAGCAAGCCGTCGTCGTCGAGCTTGCCCACGTCGCCCGTGTGCAGCCAGCCTTCGTGCAGCGTTGCTCCGGAGGCCTGCGGCTCGTCCCAGTAGCCGGCCATCACCTGGGGCGCGCGCACGAGCACCTCCCCGTCATCCTCCGCGATGCGCAGCTCGACCCCGTGGGCGGGATATCCGGCGGCGCGCAGCAGCCGCTCGTCTCCCGCGGCGGCTGCACGATGCTCGTCCGGTCCGAGGAACACGGCGTTGCCGGAGAGCTCGGTCATGCCGTATCCCTGGGAGAAGTCGCATGCCCAGCGCGCGACACCGCTGCGCAGGACGGTCGCCGGGATCGGCGACGCGCCGTACCCGATCGAGCGAATGCGAGCGAGAGCGTCATGGTCGACGTCCGCGTCGAGCAGCATGGCGATCATCGTGGGCGCGAGCGACAAGGCAGTTACGCCGTAGCGGACCACGAGCTGCACGAGGCCCAGTGGGTCGAACTGGCGCATCAGCACGATCGGCCGCGCCCGCACGTGATAGACGAAGACGTTGTATCCCGCGACGTGGCAGAGCGGGAACGGCGTGAGCAGGACGTCGTCGTCCGCGACCGGCCGCGCTGCCAGCGTCGCGTCGACCGCTGCGGCGAAGCTGCTGTGCGTCAGCATCGCCAGCTTCGGAGCGCCCGTCGTGCCGCTGGTCCCGATCAGGAACGCGACGTTTTCGTCGTTCCGGCCGAGGGGCGGTCCGGTCTCGCCCTGGTCCGTGATCAGGGACTCGTAGGGCGCGCCGGCTTCGCCGTCGAGGTCGAACACGGGCAGACCGGTGTCTCCCAACCGCTCGAGCAACGCATGCTCTCCGACGATCGCAGCCGCACCGGATCGCAGCAGGATGCTCCGCCACTCCTGCTCGTGGAGCCGGGGATGCAGAGGCACGAGCACTCGGCCGGCTCGCGGGATGCCGTAGTAGCACTCGACGTACTCGCCGCGATTCTGTGCGAGGACCGCGATGCGGTCACCTGGTTCCGAGACCCCGGCGATCCCGCGCGCGAGAGCGTCCGTCCGCGCACCGAGCTGCGCGAAGGTCCAGGACCTGGTCTCGTCCGCGAGGGCGAGCGCGTCGGGGGAAGAGGCAGCGGCCCGCATGAGCGGCTCGTCGAGCACGGCGCCATGCTGGCAGAACGTCGTTGCTCGATACGACGCCACGGCGTAACGCGGGCAGACTGCTCCCGTGCACCCCGTCGCTCGGAGGTCCGCGCCGCTCATCGACACCGCGTGCTTCGCCCTGTTCGTGGCGCTCGGTCGGGACGACCACGGCCTGCACGGCGGCATCGTCTGGTTCCTGGGCGTGATCTGGCCGCTCCTGCTCGGCTGGTTCGTGGCCGCGGTCGCCGCGAGGCTCTACACGCGCGGCGACCATGCATGGGCCCGATTCGCCGTCACGCTCGTGGTCGCGGTCCTGCTGGGCGGCCTCTTCCGGTGGCTGTTCGCGGGCAGGGTCGCGTTCTCGACGTTCACGATCGTCGAGCTGTGCTTCATCGGCCTGTTCACCGGCGGATGGCGCGTGGTCGCGAAGCTCGTCGTCCGCCGACGCGGCCCCGCAGGGGTCAACGCGTGACGCAACCGCGGCTCGTCGGCCGCATGCAGCCGTTCGGGACGACGATCTTCGCGGAGATGTCCGCGCTCGCCGTCGCCACCGGCGCCGTGAACCTCGGCCAGGGTTTCCCGGACACGGACGGTCCGAGCGAGATCGCCGAGGCCGCGGTCGCGGCCATTCGGGCGGGTCACAACCAGTACCCGCCCGGCATCGGCATCCCCGAGCTTCGGCACGCCGTCGCGCGCCATCAACAGCACTGGTACGGGCTCACCTACGACGCCGACACCGAGGTGCTGGTGACCGCCGGTGCGACGGAGGCGCTCGCAGCTTCGGTGCTCGCATTGTGCGACGCCGGTGACGAGGTCGTGATGTTCGAGCCCTACTACGACTCGTACGCAGCCTGCGTCGCGCTCGCGAACGCTTCGCGGCGCGTGGTCACACTCCGGACACCTCGTTACGGGTTCGATCCCGAAGAGCTCCGCGCGGCGATCACCTCCCGCACGCGGGTCCTGCTGCTGAACTCCCCTCACAATCCCACGGGCAAGGTCTTCACGCGGTCCGAGCTGGAGGAGATCGCGGCGCTCTGCATCGAGCACGACCTGGTCGCGATCACCGACGAGGTGTACGAGCATCTCGTGTTCGACCAGCTCGATCACGTCCCCCTCGCGACACTTCCCGGAATGCGTGATCGCACGATCACGATCTCGTCTGCCGGCAAGACGTTCTCGTTCACCGGTTGGAAGGTCGGCTGGGTGTGCGCGTCGCCGGAGCTCGTTGCGGCAGTGCGGACCGTGAAGCAGTTCCTCACCTATGTCAACGGAGCACCGTTCCAGCACGCGGTCGCTCTGGGGCTCGACCTTCCCGACGAGCGGTTCCGGTCATTCGCCGCGGACCTCGAGGAGCGACGCGATCTCTTGTGCGAAGGGCTGGAGGCCGCGGGCTTCACGACCTTCCGGCCAGCAGGGACGTACTTCGTGACCACCGACATCCGGTCGGTCGGCGAGGAGGACGGCCTTGCTTTCTGCCGAGCGCTGCCCGAGCGTTGCGGTGTGGTCGCCGTGCCGAACGCCGTGTTCTACGACGACGAGCTTGCAGGGCGCTCGCTCGTGCGGTTCACGTTCTGCAAGCGGCGCGAGGTGCTCGAGGAGGGGCTGCGCCGTCTGAAGACGCTCGCTCCCTGAGCTCGCGCGCCTACTTCAGCTTGTCGACGACGCGGTCGGTCTGTGCCTGCTGCTCGTAGATGAAGCGCGCGAGCCAGAACCGCAGGAAGCCGGCGAGCGAGTAGCGGAGGAACAACGCCGCACCGATCACCGCTGCGGTCAGCCCGGCGATCGCGATGATGATCGCGTCGTTCTGGTCGAGCGGGCTGTTCGTGTTGTGGGAGATCAGGTACGCAACGATCGTCGCGGCGAAGCCCAGGATCATGAGCGCGATCGACGTTCGCAGCCACAAGCGGTCGCGTGACGTGTTCGGGTCGCGGACCTTCATGTCCGTGATCTCTTGCTTGAACTGGTCGACCCGGTCGCTGCTCTCAATCATGACTTTCTCCTAGGCACCAAGGTATGCCTTCGAGAGCTCGTCCTGGAGCTCTTCGGGACGCCCGGCGCGTGCGATCCTTCCATGCACGAGGATCGCTGCATAGTCGGCAACGCCGAGCACCGTACTTGCGAACTGCTCGACGACAAGGATCGACACGCCTTCGCGCGCGACCTGGGCAACGATCTCGTACAGCTCCTCGACGATGAGCGGAGCGAGCCCCATCGAGAGCTCGTCGAGCAGGAGGAGCGCCGGGTTGGTGGCCAGGCCGCGCGCCATCGCGAGCATCTGCTGCTCACCGCCCGACAGCGTGCCCGCGGTCTGACCGGTCCGCTCCGCGAGCCGCGGGAACCGCGTGTACGCGGCCTCTTCGACGTCGTGCAGCGAGGACCCGGCGTAGGTCATCATGCGCAAGTTCTCCCGCACCGTGAGGTTGGGGAAGATGCCCCGGCCCTCGGGGACCATGCAGAGCCCGCGGCGCGCGAGCTCGTCTGGGTCTGCGCCGTTGACGCGGCGGCCCGCGACCAGCACGTCACCGCTGAGCGGGCGGTGCAGGCCTGCGGCGACGCGCAGGGTGGTGGTCTTACCGGCGCCGTTCGGACCCAGCAGGGCGACCACGGACCCGGATGGCACGACGAGATCGATGCCGAAGAGCACCTCGATCGTGTCGTATGCAGCGCGAACTCCGCGCAGCTCGAGCAGGTTCATGTGCCGCTCACCGACCCGGACCCGAGATAGGCGGCGAGCACGGCCTCGTTGTGCTGGATCTCGTGCGGGGTCCCCGTCGCGATGATCTCGCCGAAGTCGAGCACGTGCACGACGTCGCAGATGCTCATGACGAGCTGGACGTCGTGCTCGACGAGCACGACTGCGATCTGCTCTGTCGCGAGCTCACGCAGCAATTCCGCGAAGCGGAGGGTCTCGGACTCGTCCTGTCCCGACGCCGGCTCGTCCAGGAGGAGCACCCGTGGCTTCGTTGCGAGCGCGCGTCCGAGCTCGACCAGCCGGCAGACACCGGTCGAGAGCGCGTCGACGCGTTCATCCGCCACCGGGCGCAACCCGATCCGGTCGATGACCTGCTCGGTGACCTGCGCGGGGTTGTCCTTGTCGCGGGAGTAGCCCGCGCGGATGTCGGCCGCGACGCGGATGTTCTCGCGCACGCTGAGCAGTGTGAAGAGCTCCAGGCGTTGGAACGTGCGCGCCAGGCCCAGGCGTGCTCGCTTGGTCGGGTTCCGGCGCGAGAGGTCCTGCCCGTCGAGCAAGACCTTCCCGGCCTGCGGAGGCAGGAGGCCGGTGATGACGTTGAACAGGGTCGTCTTGCCCGCGCCGTTCGGACCGATGAGGCCCGTGATGGCTCCCGCTTCCGCCCTGAGGCCGACGTCGTTGAGCGCCAGGTTGCCGCCGAACCGAACGGTCGCTCCGTGCACGTCAAGAAGCGCCATGGAGCTCCACTTCGGAGAGGCCGACCACGCGATCGAGCTCGTCGAGGTCCTCGGCCGTCCAAGGCTCGTCGATGCCGCGCCATTCGAGCGGGACCTCGGGTGCCCTCAGCTCCTCCTCGGTTTCGAGGGTCGTGGGTTGGACGAACCCGGCAACGCCGGTTGCGACCATCGGGATGCCGACCATCAGGATCACGAACGGCCAGTTGGCGATGACGTCGGCGAGCCGGAGCGCGTAGACGACGGCCATCAGCACCAGCGTCGCGATCAGCACGCCCTTCGCCTTGTAGAGCGGCAGGAAGCCCTGGCGCATGTCGTCGACCGCGCCGTTCGGGTTGCGCCCGAGCGCGATGCCGGCGCCGCCCGGCAGCAGCGGGATCCAGCTGTTCAGCGACGGGAACAGCGCGGCGAGCAGCGGAAGGACGAGCGCGAGGCTGACGCCGGCGAAGAGCGCGCCGCCGACTGCGCCGATGCCGCCCACGACGGCGAGGGCGAAGACCTGGAGGCTCTGGACGAGCGAGAAGTAGGTCGGGTTGATCGAGCCGAGCTGCATGCCGTAGATCCCGCCGCCCAGGCCGGCGATGCCTGCCGAGATCGCGAAGACCAACAGCTTGGTGCCGAGGAGGTTCAGCCCGAGCGTGGCGCACGCGGCTTCGCTGTCCTTCATCGCGAGGAGGCGCCGGCCCAACCGGCCGCGGCGGATCGCGGTGACGAAGAGAGCGACGAGCGCGAACACGATCGCTCCGAACACCATCTGTGAAGCCGGGCTCGCGATCGCATCGCCGAAGAGCTTGATCGGCTGCACGTCGACCGAGCCCTGGTTGAACGAGCTGACGCTGAAGAGGCCGAAGACCGTCAGCTTGGGCATCGTGAAGATCCACCGGTCGAGGATCAGCGCGAACGCGGCGGTGCCGAGGGCGAGATAGATGCCCGAGAGCCGCAGCGCCGGCAGCGCGACCAACGCTCCGACCGCCGCGGCGATCACGACGGCGTAGACGAGCGCGAGCGGGTTCCCGGTCGCACCGAGATGGGCCACCACGATCGCGCCGATCCCCGCAAAGCTCATCTGGCACAGCGAGATCTGCCCTCCGTAGCCGATGAGCGGCACGAGTGAGAGCGCGACGATGCTCAGCGCGAACACCTTGTTGTAGGTGAGCAGGTCGGAGCCGCTGAGCGTCGTCGCCAGGATGATGCCGAATGCGATC
>DATBHZ010000076.1:0-19499 GCA_036557185.1 Acidimicrobiia bacterium
TCCATCCAGCCAGGCTATCGATCAGCGGCGGTGCTCGCGCCCGTCAGGGCTCGAGCCGGAGCTCGAGCAGCTGAGCGACGTCGTCGAGACACGAGGCGACGAGCTCCAAGCGCTCGTCGGGATCGTCGGTCGTGAGCACGCGTTGCGCGTCGAGCGGTCCGAGCGGTGCTGCCGCCTCCCAGCCCGCGCGCACCGCGTCCGCGTCGAGCGCGATGTCGGTTGGCACATCCGCACCGAGCCGTCGGAGGAGATCGAGCACGCGGAGGAACGCGCGCTCGACGTGCGCTCGGCGCTCGGCGTCCGCTCTCACATCGTCGAGCACCAGCTCCACGCGCGCGCGTGGGTACGGATCCTCCGGGAGCCACTCCAGAACGCGGAGGCGGGACGATCCGACGGCCGTCAACGCGGAGCGTCCGTCGGGGAGGGCCATGACCTCAGCGATCCGGGCAACGGTGCCGACGTCGAATCGCTGGTCACCGCCGCCGACCTCGGAGCCGCGCTCGATCAGGACCACGCCGAACTCGCGGCTTCCCGCGAGGCAGTCC
This sequence comes from Acidimicrobiia bacterium, assembly GCA_036557185.1. Taxonomy (GTDB): domain Bacteria; phylum Actinomycetota; class Acidimicrobiia; order IMCC26256; family JAENVU01; genus DATBHZ01. The sequence continues at coordinate 546 of DATBHZ010000076.1, forward strand.
GCCAGCATCGTCCGGTAACGCGGTTCGAACACGTGCAACGGGAGCGAGGCGAACGGCAGCAGGGGGCTTCCGAGCGGGAACATCGGCAGCACGCGCTGTTCTGCCATGCGCTCAGTTCGCCTGCGCTCGGAGCGCGCGAGCCTCTGCCAGCAGCGCGTCCGAGCGCGCCTTGGCCACCTCGGGCGCGAGCTCTTCGAGCGCGCTCGCGGCCTCGTCGAACGCCCCCACGGAGGCGAGCACCCGCGCGGTGCGCTCGCGCTCTCTCGATGGGAGCTCCGGAAAGCAGAGTCGCAGCCGGGCAACCCATCGCGCCTCCGGGCTGCGCCGACTCTCGAACGTCCGCTCGAGGTTGTTGAGCATTCGCAAGAGGATCGAACGGGAGCCCGTCGGCGCGAGCAGCGCGGCCGAGAAGTCCATGTCCGTTCCGTACAGCTCTTCGAACAACGCGCGGCAACCCGCGATGTCCAGGACCGCACCGTCGTGGAACACGTCGATGTACGTGCCGGGCTCGTGATCGACACCGACGAGGAAGTGGCCCGGCATGCCGACGCCGTGCAGACGGATGCCGACGCGCCGGCCCAGCTCGATCATAAGCACGCTCAACGTGATCGGGATACCGAGCCGTCGATCGATCACCTCCGGGAGGAGCGAGTTCCGCGGGTCCGTGTAGTCGATCGTGTTGCCGCGAAAGCCGAGGTCGCGAGTCATGACCTCCGCGAGGGCCGTCGCGTCGCCCGCAGCGGGGACGCACCGGCGCGCGAGCTCGTCGAGCCGATCGAGCCAGAGATCGACGTCGACATCCTGCATCGCGTGCGCGGCAATGAGGAAGGCGGCCTCGTCGAGCGGGAGGTCGCCTTCGTCGAGGCGCAGCAGCGCGCGAAAGCGCTCCGTCGCCTCCGCCGGCGAGTCCATGGAAGGCGAGCGTAGGCGGCTCGGTACACTGCGGCCGATGCCCTCAGGCCGCCTCGATGCCGACGTGCGCGCTGCCGTCGTCGGGCGCCTGCACGCCGCCGGCCAGCGCATGACCATGAACCGCGAAGCGCTGCTCGTGGCGCTCGCGGCGGCTCCGAGACCGCTCACGATGACGGAGATCCTCGAAGCGCGGCCCAACCTCGCCACGAGCTCGGCCTACCGCAATCTTGTCGTGCTCGAACAGGCGGGTGCGGTGCACCGGCTGGTGACATCGAACGATTTCGCTCGCTACGAGCTCGCCGAAGGCCTCACCGAGCACCACCATCACCTCGTCTGCACGTCGTGCGGAGCAGTCGAGGACGTCCACGCGCCCGATGTCCTGGAGGAGTCGGTGCGCCGCGCTGCAGCGTCGATCCAGAGGCGCACGGGCTTCCGGGTCGACCGTCACCGGGTGGACCTGCTCGGCCTGTGCGAGCGCTGTTTCGCGGCCGGGCGTTCGGCCGATGGAGCCGGCCGAGAGAGCACAGGCGTCATCACGGCCGATCGGGCATGAAGCGGGCGGGCCTCGTGCTCGTGCTCGGCGGACTGCTCGTCCTGCTCGGCGCCACGCCCGCGAGCGCGCACGGTGTGGGTGGTGCCCAGCCGACGAACTACAAGACCACGATCCGCAGCATCGAACCTCCGCTCCCCGGCGTGCACGTGTCGGTCGTGCAACAGAGCTCCAAGCTCCAGCTCGTCAACACCTCTTCCCGGACGGTGACGGTCCTCGGCTACTCGGGCGAGCCGTACCTGCGGATCACGCGCAACGGCGTGTACGAGAACCGCAAGTCTCCGGCGGTGTTCCTCAACCAGACGCTCGTGCCGACGACGAAGGCACCGAAGCAGTACAACGCTGCGGCCACACCCGAGTGGGCTCGGATCTCCGACGGGGACACCGCGCGGTGGCACGACCACCGCACACACTGGATGGGCGGGACGCCCGAGGTCGTGCGTCGCGACCCGACGCACAGCCATATCCTGCTGACCGATTGGTCGGTCCCGCTCGTCGTCGGCAACATGCGCGCGGCGATCCGCGGCGACGCGACGTGGTTCCCCGGCCCGAGCCCGTGGCCTTACTACCTGCTCGCGATCGGCCTGGCTGCGCTCGTGCTCCTCGCGGCACGACGCGCGCTCCGGGTCACTTGGTTGGTAGCGCTGGGGGTTGTGGTCGCGATCGGCGTGGCGACCATCGCCGGCTCGTGGCGGCCGTCCGCGCTCACGTTCGCGGGTCGGGCGGGGGCGCAGGCCTACGTCGCCGCAGGAGTGATCGTGGCGACGGTCGCGCTCGCATGGCTCTTGCGCAAGGGCACGTGGGCCGCGACTCCGGCGGTGCTCGTGGCGGGACTCTTCGTGTGCATCGCCGGAGGCTTGGCGAACTTCACGAGCCTGAGTCGCTCGCAGCTGCCGACGGAGCTCACACCGTGGATCGCTCGCGTCAACGTAGCGATCATGCTGGCGCTGGGCTTCGGGCTGCTCGTCTCAGCCGCGTGGCGCTTGCGGCTCAGCACGCCGGCAGCGGAGGAGGTGCGGGAGCCGGTCGGCGTGAGAAGCTGACCGCTCATGCCCACCATCTTCACCCGCATCATCGACGGCGAGCTGCCCGGGCGTTTCGTGTGGCGCGACGACCTGTGTGTCGCGTTCCTCTCGATCAACCCACTCCGTCAGGGCCACACGCTCGTGGTGCCGCGGGAAGAGGTCGACCATTGGATCGAGCTCGAGCCGGGCATCAACCAGCACCTGATCGGTGTCGCGCAACAGATCGGCGAGGCGCAGCAGCGCGTGTTCTCGCCGCTGCGCATCGGTTTGATCGTCGCAGGCATGGAAGTGCCGCACGTACATCTCCACGTGCTCCCGATCGACGCCGAGAGCGACCTCAACTTCGCGAACGCCGAGCGCAACCCTGATCCTGTCCAGCTCGACGACGCCGCGAATCGACTGCGCGAGGCGCTGCGCGCCGTGGGCGCGGTCGGCGCGTCCGACTGATCGTCGATGCGGCTCGACGGCGAGCTCGCGCTCGTCACCGGCTCGACGTCGGGCATCGGAGTCGCGATCGCGCGGCGCTTCGCGTCCGAGGGCGCGCGAGTGGTCGTCACCGGTCGTGACAGCGAGCGCGGAGCCGAGACGGTCGCCTCGATCGTCTCCGGCGGGGGGACCGCGAGCTTCGTTGCCGCCGACCTCTCACGCGAGGACGAGTGCACGCGTCTCGTTGCCGAGGCGCGCGCGGCGCTCGGCGGTCTGACGGTGCTCGTCAACAACGCGGCGTCCGGACCCGAGGGCGGGGACGCGGGCGTGGCAGCGATCACCACCGCGGCCTGGGAGCGCATCCTCACCGTCAACCTGACGGCGCCAATGTGGCTGACGCGCGCGGCACTGCCTACGATGATCGAGGCGGGTCACGGCGCGATCGTCAACATCTCCACCCGCCAGGCCGAGCACGCGAGCAAGGGCTACAGCGCGTACATCGCGAGCAAGGCAGGCCTGAACGGGCTCACTCGCTCGATCGCGGTGGAGTACGCGGAGCGTGGCGTCCGGTGCAACACGATCTCACCTGGCTACGTGCTGAACAGCCGTCGCGATGCCGACCTCGACGCCCACCCCGAGCGCCGCGCACGACTCGAGGCGATGCACCTGAGCCGCAACGGCACTGCCGACGATGTGGCGCACCTGGCGGTCTATCTCGCGAGCCACGAGAGTGACTGGCTGACCGGTGTGAACATCCCGCTCGACGGCGGGAGCAGCGCAGCGCGCGCAGCATCACTCGGCTGATGCACCCACGCATCTCGGTGTCGGCGATCAGCACCTATCAATGGACGCTCGACGAAGACCTCGCGTTCTACGCGAGCTCCGGAATCACGAACGTCGGCATCTCGGCCGCCAAGCTCGACCGGCACGGATGGGACGACGGCGTGCGACGGGTCACGGCGAGCGGAGTCGACGTCGCGAACCTCATCGGGCTCGGGCCGTTCCACCTCGCGCAGCCCACACAGTGGGACGGCCAGCGCGAGCGGCTCGACCGAGCCGTCGACGCAGCGAGCACGCTCGGAGCGGGCTGCATGGTGTTCACAACAGGGCCGGCCGGCCCGCTCACCTGGGAGGATGCAGCCGACGCGCTCGCCGCGGCCCTTGCGCCCACGTTGCAGCGCGCTCGGGAGACGGTCGTGCCGTTCGCGATCGAGCACACGAATTCCCTGCGCGTCGACGTCGGGTTCGTGCACACGTTCGCCGATGCGATCGACGTGGCGCGCCGGCTGGGAACGGGTGTCTGCATGGAGGTCAACGCGTGCTGGGCCGAGCGCGATCTCGCTCGGACGATCGCGACGGGGATCGACACGGTGCGGCTCGTACAGGTGAGTGACTTCTCCGTCGGCACGATGTCGACGCCGAACCGGCTCGTCCCGGGCGACGGCGACATCCCGCTCGAACGCATCCTCGGCAACGTTCTCGATGCCGGATACCAGGGCGTCTTCGACCTCGAGCTGATCGGCCCCGCGATCGAGCAAGAGGGCTACCGCTCCGCGGTGCCCCGCGCCGTCGACTGTCTCACCGATCTCCTCGAACACCTGGGCGCCTGACGCACGGCGAGGTCCGCGTTTGCCCGTCACGCGAGAAGGGCACGACACTTCGTCGATCATGACCGAAATGAAGTCGACGAACAGATGAGCAACGTGCATGCAACCTCGTCGGCGGTCGAGCTGACCGCCGCGCTGCGCGACAACGAGATCTCGGCGCGCGAGCTGCTCGACGTCTACCTCGACCGCATCGATCGTCTGGACAAAGGTCGCGTCAACGCCGTCGTCACGCTCGACGCGGAGCGCGCACGTGAGACCGCGGCCGCGGCCGACGAGAGGCTCGCGCAGGGCGATCCCATCGGGCCGCTGCACGGCCTTCCGATCACGATCAAGGACGCGATCGAGACCGAGGGCATCCGTTCGACCGGCGGCGCGGTCGAGCTTGCGGACCACGTACCTACAGCCGACGCCCCTGCCGTCGCGCGACTCAAGGAGGCAGGTGCGATCGTCTTCGGGAAGACGAACCTCCCGCGATGGTCCGGCGACAGCCAGGCGTTCAACGAGCTGTTCGGCACGACGAACAACCCATGGTCGCTCGAGCACGTCCCTGGCGGATCGTCGGGTGGCTCGGCCGCGGCGCTCGCTGCCGGGCTCACCGGCGCCGAGCTGGGTACCGACATCGGCGGCTCGGTGCGCGCGCCCGCGCACTGCTGCGGTATCTACGCGCTCAAGCCCAGCTACGGAGTCGTCCCCAACCTCGGCTACCTCGACCACGTCGGCGGTGGCACGACGCAGACCGACATCAACACATTCGGGCCGATGGCGCGCTCGGCAAGCGACCTCGATCTCCTGCTCGGCGTGCTCGCCGGCCCGGCGCCCGACGAAGCGCCGGCGTGGCGCCTGGAGCTGCCGACCGAGGACCAAACCTCACTCGCCGGGCTCCGGGTTGCCGCCTGGTTCGAGGACGACGCGTGCCCGGTCGACGCCGAGTACGCGGGAATGCTCCGCGCGACGGCGGACACGCTCGCCGACGCGGGCGCCCGCGTGACCGAGTCGCACCCGAGCGTGCCGTTCGGCAAGCACGTGAACCTGTACATGCGTCTGATCGCGGCCGCCGTCTCGCCCGGCATGCCCGACGACTTCGGAGAGCAGATCTCCGGCACGCACCGCCAGTGGCTGCGCTCGGACGAGAAACGCGCCGCGTTCCGGCGCGCCTGGGCCGAGTGGTTCGAGCAGTACGACGTGCTCCTCGCGCCCGCGTGGTCGGTGCCGCCCCTCCTGCACGACCAAGAGGGCGACATGATCTCGCGCACCATCCTCGTGAACGGCATCCCGCAGAACCACTTCGACATCTCGCTCTGGCTCATGCTCGTGAACCTCACGAACCTGCCGTCGGTCGTCGTGCCGATCGGGCGCACCTCGGCCGGGCTCCCCGTCGGCATGCAGATCATCGCCCCGTACCTGCGGGATCGGCGCGCCGTCCGCGTCGCGGAGCTCGTCGAAGAGCTGATCGGCGGCTACGAGGTCCCACCCGGTTTCGAGGATGCACACGACCGCGTGGGTTCCACGCGCTGACAGATCAGTCCGTGCCGTCGGGCCAGGTGACGGGTCCGCCGTGGAAGCCACTGGTCGCGAGCTGTTGCTCGTCCCCGCCGGGCCACGTGGTGACCGTGAGGCAGGCAGGGAAGTAGGTGTCCGGCGTGGGCTCGAGCCGGAGGTAGGCAAGCGGGGCCACGCGGGTCGCCCGCCCACCCGCTGCTGCGAGCGCGGCGCGCAGGTGCGCTCGGGTCTCCTCGCTCAGGTACTGCCAGACGACGGAGTGGTACACGACCGTCGCACGACCGCCCGTGGGCTCTCGGAGCTGCTCCTCCAACCACCCGGGCGCGTCCGCGCGGTCGATGTCAACGGGCATGGTCGAGGCGATGTCGAGCGCCGCCCTGAGCATTGCGAAGCGCTCGTTCTGCCCGGGCCACACATACGACAGGAGCGTCAGCGCGGCCTCGGGGTCCGTCGCGTCGATCGGGTCGTGGTCGCAACCGCGGCGCTCGCTCACTACCGGCCCGGCCTCCCAAGGCGGGCATCGCGGCGCCCACAGGTCGATCAGCCGGACCGCCGACTGCGGGTCGCCCCACGAGCGACCTCCCTGCTGGTACCAGAACCGGTCCATCCGGAGGTTGAGCCCCGCGCTCGCGCCGATCTCGAGCAGGCGGATCGGCAGCCCGAAGCGTTGCGCGACGACGGCGACACCGCCGGCGAGCGCACCCGAGCGTCCGACCTCGTTCGTCTGCGGAGGGCGGGTCAGCGCGTCGGACACGGGCGCGGGCATCGCCTCGACGAGCTCCGCGAAAGCCGGCCAGACCGCGTCGACGTCACCGTCGCCGCCAACCGACGGATAGTGCGCCGCGAGCCCGGGCGCGTTGCCGGCGAGCACCATGCGATGGACGCCGCCGAGCACTCGGAGCGCAAAGGCATCGTTGAACTCCGCCGACGCATCCGGCTCCAGCACCTGCCACACCGGCCCTCGGGATCGCGCATCCGACGACATGCGCCGTATCAGTTCGCCGTAGAAGGGAGACCCCATGTGGTCGCAACCGGCGGCGAACCATTCGAGGTATTCGGCGAACGCGTCGGGCTCGCAGCCGGTCATGCCCACATGAACGCTCCCCCGTCGGCCATGAAGGTGTGCCCCGTGAGGTAGCGGCACGCGTCGGAGCAGAGGAACCATGCGAGCGGCCCGATGTCGAGCTCGGGGTCGCCCTGCCGGTGCATCGGGCAGTTGTCGACGAAGATGCGGTACCCCTCGCTCTGCTTCGCGGCGTCGCCGTGATGATCCGCGGCAGCCGGCGCGATGCAGTTCACCACGATGCCTTCGGCCGCCCATTCGCGCGCTGCGGTGCGCGTCAATGCGCGGATCGCTTCCTTCGAAGCGTTGTACGCACCGAATCCGGTACCACCGGTGATGCCCATCGACGACGCGAAGTTGACGATCCGGCCCCACCCCTGCGACGCCATGTGCGGATGCACCGCCTGCATCGCCCAGAGGGTCCCTTTGACACCGGAGGTATAGAAGACGTCCACATCGTCCGCACCCACCTCGGCGACGGGAGCCAGCGGGCGGAATGTCTGCGCGTTGTTGACAAGACCGTCGACCGTTCCGAACCGCTCGACGGTTGCTGCGACCATCGCATCGATCTCGGACTGCTCCATCACGTTGCACGCAACACCGAGCACCGGTGCCCCAAGGGCTTCGAGCTCGGCAACCGCGCTCTCGCGCAGCGCGTCGTTCCATTCGGCGACGACGACGCTCGCCCCGCCCTTCGCGAGATGGACCGCGATGCCCTTCCCGACGCCGCGTCCCGACCCGGTGACGATGACGACCTTGCCGGCGATCGTGTGCATCGCGAGCGCGGCGTCGTCGAGCGCGCCGAGCGGGACTGACATGTGCGTCAGGGTATCGGTAGGGTGCCGATCGTGACCACGGACTTGCGCGGCAACGTGGTGCTGGTGACCGGCGGAGGCAGCGGGATCGGGCGCGCGACCGCCCTTGCGGCATCTGCGGCCGGCGCGAGTGTCACCGTCGTCGACAAGTCGCAAGACGGCATCGACGAGACGATCGCTCTCGTCACCGGCGCGGGCGGTCGCGCGATCGCGGCGCCGGGTGACGTCAGCGACGAGCAGACCATGGCCGCGGCGGTCGAGCGCACGATCGCCGAGCTCGGTCGGCTCGACGGGCTCGTCACGTGTGCAGGCATCTTCGTCGGCGACGACCTCCAGCCGCTCGCCGGCGTCTCGCTCGACACGTTCATGCATGTGCTCGCGGTCAACCTCGTCGGCACATTCCTTGCGATCAAGCACGCGGTGCCCCACCTCGAACGAGCCGAGGGAGCGCCGCACGGCAGCATCGTGACGATTGCCTCCACCGCGGCGATCCGGGGGCATGGGTACGGGTCGGGCTACACAGCGAGCAAGGGCGGTGTCGCAGCGCTCACTCGGCTCACCGCCGTGCAGTACGGGCCCCGAGGCGTCCGTGCGAACTGCATCTGCCCCGGAGGGGTCGACACACCCATGTCGGGCGGTGTCTGGAACACCGACGAGGCTCGGGCCCGCACCCGTGAGCGCGTCCCGCTGGGCAAGATCGCGGATGCCCGCGACATCGCGGACGTGGCGACGTTCCTCCTTTCGGACGCCGCGCGGCACCTCACCGGGCAGACGATCGCAGTCGACGGCGGCACCACAGTGGCAGGCTGACGGGCACCCGACCCGGAGGTCCCAATGATCGCCACGATCAGCAACAGCCTGCTCACGGGCGTGCCCGTTCTGGAGAAGGTGATACGCACAGCGGCCGTCTACTTCGCGCTCGTCCTCCTGTTGCGTTTCGTGGGGCGCCGCACGCTGGCACAGCTCAACCCGTTCGACCTCGTCGTGCTGCTGCTCCTGAGCAACGTCGTGCAGAACGCGATCATCGGGCCCGACAACTCGCTGATCGGCGGCATCATCGGAGCATTCACGCTCGTCGCGCTCAACGAGGTCCTGGTGTGGGCATCGTTGCGACACAAGAGCGTCGACCGTCTTCTCGTCGGGCGCGGCCGCCCGATCATCACGGAGGGCAAGGTGGACGAGCGCGCCATCCGCCGGGTCGGGCTCGACGACGAAGAGGTGGACGACCAGATCCACATGGCGGGCGGCGGTACGACCGACGACGTCGAGAAGATGACGCTCCTCCCATGGGGCAAGTTCGAGGTGATGCTCCGCCACGGTGCGCAGGGCGTCACCAAGGCCGACATCGAGCGCCTCGACCACAAGCTCTCACGGATCGAGGCGGCACTCCGGCCGCGCGGGTGATCAACCCGTGACCGACAACGGACGCCCGTGGCTGGGAGTGTTCCTCCCGCAGCTCCGGATGACGTTCGACACGATCGTCGCGCGCGCCCTCGCCGCCGAGGCTGCGGGGTTCGACTCCATCTGGCTCATGGATCACCTCGCGGCTCCGATGACGCCCGAGCTGGACACGTTCGAGGGTTGGACCGTGGCCGCCGCGCTCGCGGCACGCACCGAACGGATCCGCATCGGCCACCTCGTGACGTGCGACCCGTTCCGTCATCCAGCGTTGCTTGCAAAGATGGTGGCAACCGTGGACCACATCTCCGGCGGGCGGATCGAGCTCGGCATCGGCTGGGGATCGGTCGACGCCGAGCTCGACATGTTCGGGATCGGGCGCGGAACCGCCAAAGAGCGCGCGGAGCGGCTCGCGGAGTCACTCGAGATCCTCGATCTCATGTTCTCGGGAGAGCCCTTCGACTTCGAGGGCACCTGGTTCAGGATGCAGGCAGCCATGGGGAGGCCACGCCCCCTGCAACGGCCCCGCCCGCCCGTCCACATCGGCGGCGCGGGGCCGGAGCTGACGATGCCGCTGGTGCAGGCGCACGCGGACTGGTGGAACTGCCCCTCCTACGCGGTCGAGCGGCTCGACGAGATCCGTCCGCTCGCGGGCGACGCGCGTGTCTCGCTGCAACGGCCGGTCGCGCTCGCGCCCGACGCTGCTTCGCGCGACGAGACGGTCGCCACCGGCGAGCGACGGTTCGGCTCGTGGGGTGGCCTGGTCGGCGGGACCTCCGCAGAGGTCGCCGAAGCGCTCCGCCGCGACATCGGCCGCGGCGTCGAGGGGTTCGTCCTCCAGTTCACCGATTTCGGCATGCCCGCCACACTCGAGCAGTTCATGGAAGAGGTCGCGCCGGAGCTCCACACCTGAGCGGCCCAATCGAACGGAGGTGCATCCGTGCCCCAGAGCAACTTCATCGCCGGTGAGTGGGTGCCCGCCCGGAGCGGCCGCACGGACGACGTGATCAACCCGGCGACGGGCGCCACGATCGCGTCGGTTCCCTCGAGCGCGTCGGAGGACGTCGACGATGCGGTCGCTGCGGCGCGCGAGGCGTTCCCGGCTTGGTCCGCGCGCACGCCGCGGGAGCGAAGCGAGATCCTCGCCGGAGTCGCCGACGCCGTCGAAGACGACCTCGAGACGATCAGACGGATCGAGATGGAGAACTGCGGCAAGCCGGCCTCGATGATCGAGTTCGAGATGGATCTCACCGTCGACAACTGGCGGTTCTTCGCTGCGGGCTCGCGCTTCCTGGACGGCCGAGCCGCCGGGGAGTACCTCGAGGACCACACGAGCTATGTCCGGCGCGACCCGCTCGGTGTCGTCGGATCGATCGCGCCCTGGAACTACCCGCTCAACATGGCCACCTGGAAGCTCGGGCCCGCGCTCGCAGCGGGCAACACCGTCGTGCTGAAGCCGTCGGAGCTGACACCGATGAGCGCATTCCGTCTCGCGGAGATCACCGCGGACATCCTTCCGAAGGGCGTGCTCAACGTCGTGGCCGGCCAAGGGGAGACCGCAGGCGACGCGCTCGTCCGGCATCCCGACGTCGCGATGGTGTCGCTGACCGGAAGCGTCGAGACGGGCAAGGTCATCGCACGGACCGCCGCGGAGACGCTCAAGCGCGTCCACCTCGAGCTGGGTGGCAAGGCGCCGGTCGTGGTCTTCGACGACGCCGATCTCGAGGCCGTCGTCGCCACGCTCACCGACATGGCGTATTACAACTCCGGACAGGATTGCACCGCGCCGTGCCGGGTCCTCGCGGGCGCGGGCGTGTACGAGGACTTCGTGAGCGGGCTCAGCGACTCGGTCGGCGGGATCGTCACCGGCGACCCGTTCGACGAGACCGTCGCGATGGGGCCGCTCATCTCTGAGGAGCAGCTCGACCGCGTGAGCAGCATGGTGACGCGCGCTGCGGCATCAGGTGCGGAGATCACGGTCGGCGGGAGCACGATCGACCGGCCGGGCTTCTACTACGCACCCTCCGTTGTCGCAGGCCCCGAGCAGAGCAGCGAGATCGTCCAAAGAGAGGTGTTCGGTCCAGTCGTCTCCATCCAGCGGTTCTCCGACGAGGAGCAGGCGCTCTTGTGGGCCAACGACGTCGACTACGGCCTCTCGGCGAGCGTCTGGACCCGCGACGTCGGGCGAGCGATGCGCATGAGCAAGGCACTGCAGTTCGGATGCGTGTGGGTCAACGACCACATCCCGATCGTCTCCGAGATGCCCCATGGCGGCTTCAAGCACTCGGGATACGGGAAGGACATGTCGATCTACGCGATCGAGCACTACACCGAGCTCAAGCACGTGATGATCAAGAGCTGAGGTACTGCAGCGCCGGCGGAGGTGGACATGACCGACGAGGCCAGGGTGTGGAGCGGTCGAGCGGCGCCGATCACGGCGGCCGAGAGCTCGCGCCTGCGCGATCGCACCCCGGGCTCGGCCGCGCTCTACGAACGCGCGGTGCGGTCCATGCCGCTCGGGGTGCCGTCGAGCTTCCAGGCGTGGTCACCGAACCCCGTGTACCTGCGCGACGGCAAGGGCAGCACCGTCTGGGACGTCGACGGCAACGAGTACCGCGACTTCCACAACGGGTTCGGGTGCATGGTCGTCGGCCACGCGCACCCCAAGGTCGCCGAGGCCGTCGCCAGCGCGGCGAGGACGGGCACGCACTTCGCCGCGCCGACCGAGGCGACGGTCGCGTTCGCGGAGGAGATCTGCCGCCGCTTCCAGGTCGAGGAGGTTCGCTTCGCGAACTCGGGTACGGAAGCCACGATGGGCGCGATCCGTGTCGCGCGTGCTGCGACCGGACGCGAGCACATCGCCAAGATCGAGGGCTCGTACCACGGGCACCACGACGCCGTGATGTTCTCGGTGGTGCCGAACTCCGACGTGGTCGGCGGGCGCGACGCGCCGGCCACCACTCCCATGTCGACGGGCATCCCGAAAGTGACCGCGGAGTACACCCACGTCGTCCCGTTCAACGACCTTGCCGCGCTCGAAGCGCTCCTCGACGATCGAGGAGGTGACATCGCGTGCCTGATCCTCGAGCCGGTGATGATGAACATCGGCATCTGCCGTCCGGAGCCGTCGTACCTGCAGAGCGTGAAGGAGCTGCTGCACAAGCACGGGGCGCTGTTGGTCTTCGACGAGGTGAAGAGCGGGGCGACGATTGCGGCGGGTGGCGCGACGGAGCTCTACGGCGTGCTCCCCGATCTCGCGTGCTGGGCCAAGGCCATCTGCGGCGGTACGCCGGGCGCCGCCTTCGGAGGCCGCGCGGACGTGATGGAGGCCATCGAGACCGGCGCCGCGCAGCAGGGCACGTTCAACGGCAATCCGCTGGTCGCGGCCGCCGGCCTCGCGGCGCTGACCGAGGTGCTGACCCCCGGCGCGTACGAGTACCTCGCGGCACTCGGCACGCGTCTCGCGGCGGGTTGCCAGGCGGCGATCGACGAGCACGGCATCCCGGCCCACGCGGTCGACCTCGGCGCGAAGGGCTGTGTCTCGTACCGGCGCGAGCCGCTCTCCAACTACCGGGACTTCCTGGATACGAACCCCGACCTCTACCTCGCTTCCTACCCCTGGGCGATGAATCGTGGCGTGTTCATGACGCCCGGCGACGAAGAGCAATGGACCTTGTCCGTCCAGCACACCGAGGCGGACGTCGACCGGTACATCGAGGCATTCGCGGAGTTCTGCTCGGCGCTCTCGGCAGCCTGAGCCACGGGGCGACCCGAGCAGGGGCGCGGCCGTACGATCCAGGCGTGGGGATGCGCGACGAGTGGGTGGCACGCGACGCTGCGGTCGTCTGGCACGGCTTCACCCAGATGTCTTCATACGCCGACAACGCGCCCGTCATCGTCGACACCGCCGAGGGGCACGAGGTGATCGACGTCGACGGCAACCGCTACCTCGACGCGATCTCCTCGCTCTGGGTGACGACGCTGGGCCACCGCGTCCCCGAGCTCGACGACGCGCTGCGCGCCCAGATCGACCGCGGAGCGCACACCACCATGCTCGGGAACGGCAACCGGATCGTGGTCGAGCTGTCGGAGGCGCTCGCGCGCGTCGTGCCGGTCGACGAGCCGCACTTCCTCTACGCGTCCGACGGTGCGGCCGCGGTCGAGCAGGCCCTCAAGATCGCGTTCCAGCACTTCACCAACCAGGGAGTCGCAGGCCGAACGAGGTTCCTCGCGTTCGGGGGCGCCTACCACGGCGACACGATCGGCGCGCTCTCTGTGGGTGACGGCGGGTTCGGCACCGATGTCTTCGACCCGCTCCGCTTCCCGGTGCTGCGCGCACCGAGCCTGACGGATCCCGCGAGCGTGGCGGTCGCGTGTCGCATGGTCGCCGAGCATGCGAGCGAGCTCGCCGGCGTGATCCTCGAGCCCCTGGTACAGGGCGCGGCCGGCATCCATCTCGCGGCCACGGACGAGCTCGCACCGTTGCAGGCGGCGTGTCGCGAGCGCGGTGTGCCGCTGATCTGCGACGAGATCGCGACCGGCTTCGGGCGCACGGGCACCCTCTTCGCATCGGAGCAGGCCGGGATCCGGCCCGACATCCTGTGCCTCGGCAAGGGCCTCACCGCGGGGTATCTGGCGATGTCGGCGACGGTGGTCTCGGGGCCCGTGTTCGAGCAGTTCCTCGGTGCGGACCTCTCCGAGAAGACGCTGTACCACGGCCACTCGTACAGCGGGAACGCGCTCGCCGCCGCGGTCGCGCTCCGCCATCTCGAGCTCATCGAGGCACACGACGTGCTCGCGAACGTGCGCGACCGGTCGGCCGAGCTGCAGGGGCTGCTGAGCGACCGCATCGCGCCGCTGCCGGGTGTGCGCGAGGTACGCCTCCGGGGTCTCATGGGCGGTGTCGAGCTCGCACCCCCGGCCGACGGGTTGCGCTGGGGACGGCTGGTCTGTGCCGCCGCGGTCGAGCGCGGCGTGCTCTTGCGGCCGCTCGGCGACGTGGTCGTGCTCATGCCGCCGCTCACGATCACATCGACGGAGCTGCAGACGATCGTGCGCACGTTGCACGAGTCGATCGTCGAGGTCTGCGGATGAGCTGGGCGGACTGGCTTGCTCGCGAGACCGCGTCCATCGCGGCGGCGGGCCGATGGCGCGAGCCGCGCGACTTCGACGCCGGCGGAGCCGAAGGCAAGCTCGCCCCCGACGGCCGCGCGGTCGTGGCGTATGCGTCGAACGACTACCTCGGGCTCACGCAGCACCCCGCGGTGGTCGCCGCGGCACACGCCGCCCTCGACCGGTGGGGAAGCGGGTCGGGCGCGGCGCGCCTCATCGTGGGATCGCGTCCGGTGCACTCGGAGCTCGAAGCTGCGCTCGCCGCGTGGAAGGGAACCGAGCGTTGCGTCGTGTTCCCGACGGGCTTCGCCGCGAACCTCGGCGCGATCACGACACTCGGCGCGCCGGACGTCACGATCTTCTCGGACGAGCTGAACCACGCGTCGATCATCGACGGAGCGCGCCTCGCGCGTGCGGAGGTCACCGTCTACCCGCACCGCGATGTTCCAGCACTTACGCCGATGTTGCGCGCGCGTCCGGCCGGAACGCGCGCGCTCGTCGTCACCGACACGGTCTTCTCGATGGACGGCGACGTCGCTCCGGTCGACGACCTGGTCGACGTGACGCGAGCCGAGGAGGCGCTGCTGCTCGTCGACGAGGCGCACGCGGTGCTCGGGCCCGAGCTGCCCGCGCTCGACCACATCGTCCGGGTCGGCACGCTCTCCAAGACACTCGGCGCGCTCGGCGGCTTCGTCGCCGGATCGGCGGACGCGTGCGACCTCATCGTGAACCGCGCGCGCTCCTACATCTTCACCACGGCACCCACACCGGCGGATACGGCCGCCGCGCTCGCCGCCCTGGGCATCGTGCGGTCACCGGAAGGCGCGGCACTGCGCGAGAGGCTCCGCGCGAACGTCGACCTCCTGCGGCCCGGCCACCCTTCGCCGATCGTCCCGATCATCTGCGGTGACGAGACACGCGCGCTCGCCGCGTCGGCGGCACTCCTGGAGCAGGGGATCCTCGTCCCTGCAATCCGCCCGCCCACGGTCGCCCCCGGCACCTGCCGCCTCCGGGTGGCCCTGTCGGCGGCCCACACACCGGAGCAGGTCACGCTGCTGCGGGACGCGCTCGGCGCGCTCGACCTTCGATGAAGCTCGTACTGGTCTCGGGGACCGGGACCGAGATCGGCAAGACGTGGTGGACCGTGGCAACGGCCCGCGCGCTCGTCGATGCCGGCGTGCAGGTCGCGGCGCGCAAGCCCGCGCAGTCGTACGCGCCCGACGAGGCCGGGTGCACGGATGCCGAGCTGCTCGCGCAGGCCACCGGTGAGCCCGTGCACGCGGTGTGTCCGGGGCACCGGTGGTACGAGGTGCCGATGGCACCGCCGATGGCCGCGGTCGAGCTGGGGCGGCCACCGTTCACGCTCGCGGATCTCGTGCGCGAGCTCGAGCCCGACCACGACGCGGCGGTCATGTTCGTGGAAGGAGCAGGTGGTCCGCGCTCACCGCTCGCCGATGACGGTGACCTCGTTGATCTCCAGGCGCTCCTTCGTCCGGACCTGGTGCTCCTGGTCGCGGACGCGGGCCTCGGCACGATCAACGCCGTGCGGACGAGCGCGGCCGCGCTCGGCAACGCTCGAGTCGTTGTGGCCTTGAACCGGTACGACGACGAGCAAACGCTGCACCGCGCGAACCGCGAGTGGCTGGAGCGATACGGCTTCGACCTCGTGCTCGAACCAGGGGACCTCGCGCAGAAGCTCGCCGCGAATCAGTAGACGGCGGAGCGAGGACCCGCTTCGGTCAGACGGTCTCCGGCGGCGCGTCGGTGGCGTGCAGCGCCGTGAAGACCTCCTCGCGATGGACGTCGACGTCGCGTGGAGCCTTGATCCCGAGCCGCACCTGCTCACCGCGCACCTCGAGCACGGTGACGACGATCTCGTTGCCGATCATGATGCTCTCGTTCGCACGCCGAGTGAGAACCAGCACTCCGTGCTCCTTCCGGTGACCGCCCGCCGGCAGAGCATACGGCCGGCCCGCGATGTCTTGCGAGAGTCACACGCCCAGCAAGCCGAGCGCCATCGCCCGACCCAACGCCTCGTTTCGATTCGTCGCGCCGAGCTTTGCATAGATGTGCGCGAGGTGCGTCTTGACGGTCGGGAGCGAGACGAACAGCTGCGCCGCGATCTCGCGGTTGGACTGCCCGCTGGAGAGGAGCGCGAGCACCTCCCGTTCACGCGCAGTGAGCGCCGTCGCGTCGACGTCGTCGTCGACGACCTCGTCCTCGAGCAACGCGGGGTCCACAACGTGCTCCCCGTTGCACACACGCACCGCCAGCTCACCGAGGCGGGCGGGTTGGATCGAGCGCGCGAACACGCCGTCCACATCGAGTGTCAGGAGCTCTGCGAGCGTCGCGCGCGATGCGCGCGAGAGCATGAGCACGGTGCGTGGCGGCTGGGGCGCGGCGCGCAGCGTCGAGGTGATCTCGGGCCAGGAGAGGTCAGCCACCGCGCCGACGATCACGAGCCGGGGTGTGTGACGAGCCACCACGTCCGGAAGGTCGACCCCGCGCGAGCACTCGGCCACGACGAACAGCTCCGTCCCCGCAAGTGCGGCCGAGATGCCGGCCCGAACGAGCGGGAGCACGTCGGCGACGACGCACGATCCGGAGGATGACATCCCGGGGATCGTACTGAGCCTCCGTCCGATTCCACCGGAATTGTGTGCCTCGACCCGAGGCGACCAGACCCTGACTCGTCCGGCTTTGACTATGTTGCGGGCGGTCGCTTCTGGAGGTCGAGTTGGCGCTGTATGCCGTCTACCTGGGCGGTGACCTCGCAACAGGTCGGATGGGTGAGGACCACGAAGTCGTCTTCGTGGTCGGCGACGACATCCACGACATCCGGCGCCGCGCCCGGGCCAAGTGGGGTGGCGCGGGGCATGCACACGTCGACGCCGTCCGGCGTCTCGACGTGATCGACGGCTTCGAGATCGCTCTTCGGGACGTCGGTGGCGGCGACCGGACGGAGCTCGACCCGTCGTACGAACCGGCAGACGGCAGTTAGGAGCAAGGGTGCGCAAGCTCACTCGGTGGTGGATCGTCTCGGTAGTCGCACTTGGACTAGTGGCGGCAGGATGCGGCAGCTCCAGCTCGAACGGATCGAGCACGACGACGGCGGCCTCCAAGCCGTCGGCGACGGGCAAGATCACCGTGTCGGCGGCGGCGTCGCTGACGGAGGCCTTCAACAAGCTGGGCAAGGACTTCGAGGCGGCGAACCCCAAGGCGACCGTGGCGTTCAACTTCGGGTCGTCCACCACGTTGGCCACGCAGATCCAGCAAGGGGCTCCCGCGGACTCCTTCGCCTCTGCGGATCAGGCGAACATGACGAAGCTGGTCTCGGCGCACCTGATCGACGGGACGCCCGTCGTGTTCGCCAAGAACAAGCTCGTGATCGTCACGAAGCCGGGCAACCCCAAGCACGTGCAAACCCTCGCCGACCTGCCCGCGCTCGGTACCGTCGCGCTCTGCGGTGCAGATGTGCCCTGCGGCAAGTACGCAGCGCAGGTGCTCCAGAACGCACAGGTGACGATCCCGACCAACAAGATCACGCGAGGCCAGGACGTGAAGGCGACCCTTGCAGCCGTGATGACTGGCGACGCCGACGCTGCGATCGTGTACGCAACCGACGCGCAGAGTGCCGGGAACACGGTCACGACCGTCGACATCCCCGAGTCGCAGAACGCGATCGCGGTCTACCCGATCGGTGTCATCGCGAAGAGCTCCAACAAGGCAACCGCGCAGGCCTTCACGGCGTACGTCACTTCTCCCGCAGGCGAAGCGACGTTGAAGTCGCTCGGGTTCTTGCCGCCCTCATGACCGTTCGGCCATGACCCGTCGGCGTAGCGGCGCTCCGTGGTTCGCGCTGCTCGTCGCCGGCATCACAGTCGCGTTCATCGTCCTGCCGCTCGTCGGCCTGGTGCGGCACGTGCCGTGGTCGACGTTGTGGGACGAGCTGTCGGCGCCCGAGGCCACGGCGGCGTTGCGGCTCTCGGTGATCTGCTCGCTGTGGGCCACAGTGCTCGCCGTCGCCTTCGGCGTGCCACTGGCTTGGGTGCTCGCGCGCGTCACGTTTCCCGGGCGCTCGCTCGTGCGTGCGCTCGTGCTGCTGCCGATGGTGCTTCCCCCTGTCGTCGGAGGTGTGGGGCTCTTCTACGCGTTCGGGCGGGACGGCGTCATCGGCCAGTACCTCTACTCGTGGTTCGGCATCCAGCTCACCTTCTCGACTGCCGGGGTCGTGATGGCCGAGACGTTTGTCGCGATGCCGTTCCTCGTCATCACCGTCGAGGCAGCCCTTCGCTCGATGGATCGACGCTACGAGGATGCCGCCTCGACGCTCGGCGCCGGCCGCCTCACGGTCTTCCGGCGGGTGACCCTGCCGCTCATCGTGCCCGGCCTGATCGCGGGAGCGGCGCTCGCGTGGGCCCGCGCGCTCGGCGAGTTCGGCGCGACGATCACGTTCGCCGGGAACATCCAGGGCCGCACGCAGACGACGCCGCTCGCGGTCTACCTCCTGCTCGAGACGAAGCCCGACGTGGCGGTCGGTCTGAGC
>DATBHZ010000077.1:0-6826 GCA_036557185.1 Acidimicrobiia bacterium
GGGCAAGCGGCTTCCAGGTGCGTGCCAGCGCGGCCATGTCCGGCCACGTGCCGGTGGCGAGCCCGGCGAGGAACCCGGCCCCGAGCGTCGTCGCCTCCGTCACCGGCGACACCTCCACCGGCTTCTGCGACGCATCGGCGAGCGCTTGCACGAACGTCGGGTTGCGCGACATCCCCCCGTCGACGCGCAAGACCTCGACGTTCTGGGCCGCGTCCGTCTCGGCGGCCTCGACGAGGTCCGCACCGCGGTGCGCGACCCCTTCGAGCACCGCGCGCACGACCTGCGGGCGGCCAGTGCCGCGCGTGAGGCCGAGGAGTGTGCCGCGCGCGCCGTAGTCCCAATGCGGCGTGCCGAGGCCGAGCAGCGCCGGCACGAACATCACGTCCTCGGAGGTCTCGCACTGTTGAGCGACGGCGCTGCTCTCCTCGGCCGACGCGAGGATGCCGAGATCGTCGCGGAGCCACTCGACGTTCGTCCCGGCCGAGAGCATGATCGCCTCGATGCCCCACGTGTCGGCGCCTTCCTGGCGCCACGCGACGATCGGGAAGGTTCCGCCGGGACCGCGTGTCTCGAAGCCCGGTCGGGTCGGCCCGACGACCAGATCGAGCATGCCGCCCGTGCCGAAGGTGATCTTCGCCGGGCCGGGAGCGGTGCAGCCCTGGCCTGCGAGCGACGCCTGCTGGTCTCCCACGAGCGCGGCGACCGGAGGTGCTCCGGGTAGCGCAGTGGCGGGCCCGACGATCCCGGTGGTGTCGACGATGGTCGGCAGCATGCGCTCGGGGATGCCGAGCGCGTCGAGCGCGCTTTCCGACCACCCCGAGGCGTCGCCGCGCATGAGCCCTGTGACCGCGCCGTTGCTCGCGTCGGTGACGTGGTGCGCGCCTTCGGTCAGCTGCCACACCACCCAGGTGTCGACCGTGCCGAAGCACAGGTCACGGGTGCGCGCCGCGTCGAACGTGTCGAGGAGGTACGACACCTTCGTGGCCGACGCGTTGGGCGCGAACCGGAAGCCGTTCGCTCGTTGCTCGAGGCACGTGCCGACCGTGCGGAGATCCTGCCAGCCGATCGCAGGGCCGACCGGCTCGCCCGAGGCGCGGTCCCAGACGATCGTGGAGCTGCGTTGGTTCGTGATCCCCACGGCGCTCACCGCTGCCCCTTCGAGCGCGGCGTGCGCGGCTTCCAGCACCACCTGAGCCATCCGGCTCGCGTCGAACTCGACGAGGCCCGGCGCGGGCGAGTCGGGGAGGAGCGGATGCAGCTGCTCGTTCGTGACCGATGCGTCGTCGTGCACGACGGACGCGCGCACCGACGAGGTGCCGATGTCGAGCACGAGGAGGTCGGTCATCTACGCGAACGGATCCGGGAGGCCGAGCTTGCCGGGGTTCAGGATCCCGTTCGGGTCCAGCGCCTGCTTGGCGGCCGCCAGCACGCCGAAGGCGGGCCCGAGCGCCTCACGCACGTAGCCCGACCGGTTCAAGCCGACACCGTGGTGATGGCTGAGGGCGCCGCCGTTGGCGAGCACAGCGCGCGTTCCCGCGTCCCATGCCGCGCGGTAGTACTCGTCCTTGCGTTCGGCGGCGGGCTGGCCGGCGAACGTGAAGTAGAGGCAGGCCCCGTCGACGTACGAGTGGCTCTGGTGCGCGCTCGCGACGAGCGTGGACTCCACGGACCGGATCGCGCTCGTGGCCGCTTCGTAGATGTCGGCGCACCTCGACCACGGTGCCGCGATCTCCATCGTGTCGACCACGTAGTCGCGGCGGATCAGCGCCTCGAGCGCGCTCACGTCGTTGCGATGCTCGAGCCAGCGCCCGACGAGCTCGGAGTCGAGGATCTCGGCGCCCTTGCACTCCTCGGTGGCGACGGACATGACGGCTTCGACGATCGTCTCGTCGCCTTCGTCCATCACGAGCAGGACGTTGCGATCGGGACCCGTCTGGTAGGAGCGATCGGCCTCGATGGCGTCGTACAGGCGGATCACCGCCGGCGTCGCGCCCCGCTGCAGGATGCGGCGACAAGCGTCGAGACCTTCAGCGAAGCTCGCGAAGGCGTACGCCGCGCGCCGCTCGGCCGGTGGCGCCGGGTGCAGCCGGAGCCGCGCCCCGGTGATGATCCCCAGCGTCCCCTCGGAGCCGACGAACAACTGGTTCAGGTCCGGGCCGACCGCCGCCCGCGGGCTCCCACCCGTGCGGATCGGGGTGCCGTCGGCGAGCACGACGTCGAGGCCGACGACCATGTCCTCGATCTTCCCGTAGCGCGTGCTCAGCTGTCCCGCGCCGCGGCACGCGAGCCAGCCGCCGACCGTCGAGAGGTCGATCGACTGTGGCCAGTGACCGAGCGTGAGGCCGTGCCGCTCGCGCAGGGTCTCCTCGAGCCACGTGCCGAACGTGCCCGGGAGCACGTCGAGGACGAGCGAGGTCTCGTCGATCGAGGTGATGCCGCTGAGCGATGTGAGATCGAGCGCGACGCCTCCGTGCAGCGGGACGCTCGCGCCGCAGACCCCGCTCCGTCCCGCGGTCGCGGTGACCGGGACGCGCGCCTCGTTGCAGATCGTCAGGACGCTCGCGACCTCAGCCGCGCTCGCGGGTCGGGCGACCGCGGACGCTCTCGCGGCGACCTGCCCGCCGAGGGCCCAGATCGTGGTGAGCGGCCACCAGTCGCGGCTCGTCTCGACGATCGACCCGTCGTCGACGAGCACTTCGCTGCACGACCCTGTGAGCCGTTCGAGCGTTCGGTCGTCGAGGTCGACGTGTCGTGCCGTGAGACGGGGCGTGACCGCGTCCGGCGCCGTCTCGAGCGCGATCGGCGGTGTGGGAGCGCCCGATGCACCCGTGTTCGGAGAGGTCACGTGCGGGAGACTAGGCGCCGATCGACTCGTCCAGCGCTGTCTCGGGGAGCCCGGCGGCGCTGCGCTCCTCTGCGAGGGCCGACCGGAACGTGCCGACCTCCCGGGCGATGTGGGTCGCGTCCCAGCCGAGCTCGGCGCCGATGAGCGCGGCGACATCGTCGGCAACGCGCGCGGTGGCTTCCCTGGCGAGCAGCCGGGCGCGGGTGCGGCGCGAGAGCACGTCGTCGAGGGTGCGAGCCATCTCCTCCCGCACCGCGTAGACGGCCTCCGATCGCCTGTAGGGGAGGCCCGGCACGAGTGCCTCCGCGAGCGTCGGGTCGGCCGTCTCGAGAGCCAGCACGTCGGAGGCGAGGCTTCCGTACCGGCGCGCGAGGTGCTCGTTGCTCACCGTCGGCCCGGCCGCGCCGACGAGCCGCACGCGCTTGGTCCGGCACCTCCCGCCGGTGCCCAGGGCGTCGACCACGCGATCGACGGTGTCGGACGCCATCCTGCGGTAGGTCGTGAGCTTGCCGCCGGTCACGGTCACGAGCCCCGAGTCCGAGACGCGCACGGCGTGCTTCCGCGAGAGGTCGGCGGTCTTCTCGCCGACGCTGCCGCCGGAGATCAGCGGTCGTAGCCCGGCCCACGTCCCGAGGATGTCCGCTTCGCTCAACGGCTCGTCCAGCGCGAGGTTGACCGCGTCGAGCAGGTAGCGAACGTCGTCGGGAGTGCACTGCGGGTCGTCGATCGGCCCGTCGTAGTCGGTATCGGTCGTGCCGACGTACGTGAAGTCCCCCCACGGGACGACGAAGATCGACCGGCGGTCCTTCGGGACCGGGATGATCGCTGCGATGTCGTTGCGAACCTTGTGCCAGGGCACGGTGATGTGGATGCCCTTCGCCGGCCGGATCGAGTGCGGGTGCGTTCCCTCGTCGAGCGCTCGCACCTCGTCCGACCAGACACCGGTCGCGTTCACGACCGCGCGGGCGCGGACCTCGACGGTGTCGCCGTCGACGCTCACCGTCGCGCCGGTGAGCCTGCCCGCATCCTTATGGAGAGCGTCGACGCTCGCGTGGTTCACGACGACCGCTCCGTGCTCGGCCGCGGTGCGGGCGATCGTGAGCGTGAGCCGAGCGTCGTCTGTCTGGGCGTCGTAGTAGAGGTACGCAGCTGCAACGTTCGCGGTGCGCAAGGAGGGCATGTGCTCGAGTGCCCGCTGCTTCGAGATGCGCCGGTGGATCTTGCCGATCCGCACGCCGCCGGTGAGGTCGTACATCCAGAGCGCGCTCCCGAGCGCACGCGCGAGCTTCGGGTTGACGAGGCCGTCCTTGGAGAGCACCGGGATGAGGAAGGGGAGGACTCGCACGAGGTGTGGCGCGTTGCGCAGCGCGATGTGCCGCTCGTGGAGCGCTTCGTAGACCAGCCGGACCTCTCGCTGCTGGAGGTACCGGAGCCCGCCGTGCACGAGCTTCGACGACTTCGAGGAAGTTCCGCTCGCGAAGTCGTGCCGCTCGACCAGGGCGGTGCGGAGCCCGCGCGACGCCGCATCGAGCGCGACCCCCGCGCCCGTGATCCCGCCGCCGACGACGAGCACGTCGAACTCGTCCGTGCCGAGGCGTCCGATCGCCGTGGCGCGGTCGAACGCCCCGGAAGTCATGGGTCAGAGGCTAACGACCTGCGCTACGGACCGGGGACGAGCACCGACCGCGACTCCGAGACCGGATAGGCCCGTGTCGCGGCCCGCAGGACCGGGTCGAGCGACTCCCACGGGCCGCCGTCGACCCGGAACCGGGTGGCCAGCGTGAGCTCGGCCCGCAGTGTGAACCCGACGGCGTCCGACCGCGTCTCGAACGTGTGGACGACGTCGGAGCGCGCGGGGAACGCCCTGCCGAGGCTTCCGGGGGCGGCCGGCGACCCGTCGCCGTAGCTCCAGGTCACCTGCGCCGGGACGGCCTCGACCTCGACGCCGATACCCCAGCCCGAGACCTCGTCGTGCAGGGGCGCACCCGTGTAGCCGCCGACCCACAGCCATGTGTCGAGACCGGTGAGCCCGCGCGTCGCGGGGCTCGTGCCGATGGTCGCGGCCGGGTAGGGGAGGTCACGGATCATCTCGTCGGCGAGCGCGCGCAGGTCGCCGTCCCCGTTCGCCGTGAACTGCGAAGGGAGCAGCCACACGCTCGTCACGTACTCGTCGCCGCAGTACACGAAGTACGCGCGGTAGTCCGGCCCGGGCGGCGGAGGCATCGGAACGGTCGTGTAGTCGTTGGGTCTCCAGCCCTTGCGGAGGTAGACGGTCACCTCCGTCGGCACCCACCGGCGTTGGCACCCCGAGGAATGCCCGCTCCCTGGGCTACTCCCCGAGCGCGGGCGCCCGACCTCCACCCAGCTCTTGTCGTGCGCGAGCACGACGTGTGCGCCGGTCGGATCGGTGGACACGCCGGCCGAGTCGGCGAGCGCAGGTCCCGCCATGGCGAGCAGCATCGAGAGCGTCGCGAGGCACGCGAGGAGTGCGGCGAGAGCGAAGCGGCGGGAGTGCATCCAGCGTCTCCATCCTTGGAAGGTCAAGCCCAATCCGTGGGCATGCACATCGACCGGATCGCGCCCCTGCACCCCCGCCCGCTCCGGCTGGCGGGCACTCTAGAAGGCGCCGGCGAAGGACGGCAACAGGCGCTGTCAGATCACGGCACCCTCGGTCCCGTCGTCGTGGACGACGGGGTAACCGGCTGCTGCCCACGCGCGCATGCCGCCGTCGAAGTTCTTCGCGTCCAGCCCCCACGATCGGAGCAGATCGGTCGCTTTCGCCGAACGGACGCCGGAACGGCAGATGCACACGATCGGTCGATCGAGTGGCAGCTCGGCGCGAACCATGTCGAGCTTCGCGAGCGGCCAGAACCAGGCGTCAGGTGCATGGCCGGCTTCCCACTCGTCCGGTTCGCGCACGTCGAGGATCACGGCGTCGGCGAGGTCCGACATGTCGTCCGCGCTGACCGACGGTACCGGGCGCTCCTGGTGCACGGGCACGTGTCGACGCTACACGCAGCCGATCAGCCCGCCTGCCGCTTCGCGGTCTTCGCGCCCGCCTGCCTCTTCTTGGCGGCGGCCTTGGTCCCGGTGCTCTTCTTGGCGCCGCTCGTCTTCTTGGCCGCGGCGCTCTTGCCCGCGGGTTGCTTCGCGGTCTTCGCGGGCGCGCCCTTTGCCGCCCGTTCCGCCGGCGTCGCCGGCGTCGCCTTCGCGGTCTTCTTGGCCTTCTTCGCCGCGCTCTTCGCCGCGCTCTTCGCCGGCTTCGCCCCGTCCGTCGCGGACTTGGCCGCAGCGCGCTTGGGCTTGCTGCGTGCAACCTCCGCCGCCACGGTCTCGTCGGTCGGGGTTCCGGCGATGTTCGAGAATCCCGGAAGCCCGAGCTCGATGCCGCGGCGCGGCGCGTCGACGGCCTGCACGACGAACTCTCGTATCTCGCCCCTCCGCAGGACGTCGCGCGCGCGCGATGGAGGCGGATCGCCGAGCGCCGAGATCGGCACGTAGCAGCGCATGCCGTCGACCATCACGAACGCGCCGTGCGAGGTGAATGCGTCGACGGTCCCGACGATCGCGGAACCGAGACGGTGGTCGATCACGAATTGGAGGAACGGCGCCGGTTCGTTGACCGCCTCCGGCGGGGACGACGAGCCGTGACGTCCCCCGCGCCTGCGCGGCTTGGAGCGCGCAGGTGTGCCCATCGCCTCCGCCTTCGCCTCGGCGATCGCCTGCTTGACCGCCTTCGCCGCCTTGTCGGCGCGTCCCGCCTTCTTGTCCTGTTCCATGACCTTGCGGCTGACCGGACCTCGCACCGGCTTGCGCAGCGAGAAGATCCACCCGACCCCGGGCACGGGCTTGCCGCCGATGAGGCGGCCCGTGTCGAACAGCCACCGGTAGTCGGCGTGGAACTCCTGGAACGAGTCGTTGGAGACCACGGTCCCGCTGGTCCGGTCGGCGATCTGGAGCACGAAACCGTCGCCGCGCCCG
>DATBHZ010000078.1:0-18498 GCA_036557185.1 Acidimicrobiia bacterium
TGCCCCTTGTCGAGGCGCTCGAGGATCGCGTCGTTGACGCTCTCGAACGCGGACACGACGAAGACGCACCCGCGTGCTGCGAGCTCGCCCCAGAGGTCACTGTGGCGCAGGATGTGCTCGACCTTGACCGTGCAGTCGAAGGTCAGATCGGGGAACGCGTCGTTGACGGCGCGCACGACACGGACCGCGTGGTGCGGACCGTTCAGGAAGTCGGGATCGCCGAAGGTCAGGTGCGTCGCCCCTGCGTCGACCTGCTGAGCGACGTCGGCGAGGACCTGATCGACCTCGTTGATGCGGATCCGGCCGTCGTAGACGACGGGGACCGGGCAGTGACGGCACCTGTGTGCACAGCCGCGAGACGCCTCCGTGTACGCGACGGTGTGCTCGGTGCCGTCGACGACGAGGTGCGCGTACTGGTCGAGACCCGGGAGCAGATCGCGTGCCGGCCTGACGCCGGGCGAGCCCGTGCCGGCATCCGGGTCGACCCATCGGAGCAGCGCGCCCGTCGGGTCGCGGTCAACGAGCGGCGTTGCGATGTCGGCGCCCATCGCCGCGTAGAGGCCGAACCACGCCACGGGGCACGCCATCGCGGGAGTCAGCGATCGTGCGAGGCGCGCGGCCGTGTGCATCGGCACCGAGAACCCGACCTTGTCGGCCCAGGTGGCGAGCGCCGGTTCCCACGATTCCACGCTGAGATCGAGGCACCGAACGTCGTGCCCGCGCGACCGCAGGATCGCCGCGGGCTCGGCGACGGCGAGCGGCTGGTGGCCGAGCTCGTAGCCGGAGATCAGCAACACCCTCACGAGATGACGATATCGAGCTTCTCGGCGGCCGCTCGCAGCGCCGACTCCACCGCCTCCGGCGACGTTGCGCGTGCGAACACGAAACCGAGGTAGCGATCACCCTCGGGCAACGGCTCGACGCGGTGCCCGATCGGGATCGTGATCTCGATGCCGACGACGCCGCGCACCGAAAGCGCAGCCTCGCGCCCCTCGACGGCGCGCAAGGTCCCGCCGCGCGGGATCGGGAGCATCATCACGCCGGACGCGCTCGACTCACGCGAGAGCTCGTCGAGCGGCATCCCCAGCGCGTGCCTCAGCACGACCTCCTCGAGGCTGATACCCGCCCCGAAGCGGAGCGTGCGCGCGCACAGGCCACCGATTGAACGAGCAGCGACCTCGATGAGCCACATCCGGTCGCCGTCGACGCGCACCTCGGCGTGGATCGGACCTTCCTCGAGCCCGATCGCGCGTGCGCCGCGCTCGACGAGTCGCTCGACGTCGTGCACGACATCGGCCTCGAGGCGCGTCGGGGTGACATAGATCGTCTCCTCGAAGTAGGGCCCGACGAGCGGATCCGGCTTGTCGAAGATCGCGAGCACCGTGAGCCTGCCTGCGTCGAGCAGGCCTTCGAGCGCGATCTCGACACCGGGCACGTACTCCTCCACGATCGTGGGCCCGTCCCAGAAGCGCGCGATCCGAGCCTTCGCGCGCTCGAGCTCGGCCGGATTGTCACAGCGGATGACCCCGCGGCTCGCTGCAAGGCCCGTCGGCTTGACGACGCACGGGTAGCCGACGCCGTCGGCCGACGATGCGAACCGCGGCTGTGAGATCTCACCGCCCGCGAGGCGGCGGCGCATCTCGAGCTTGTCGCGGGTGGCGGCGACAGCCCCGGGATCGCTGTGGGGGAACCCGAGGCGTGCTCCTGCCTCTGCGGCCGCCACGGCTCCCTGATCGTCGACGGCCACCACGGCGTCGATCCCGTGCGCGCGGTCGAGCGCGCCGATCACGTCGGCCGCGTGCATCGGATCGTCGATCGGTATCCACTGCGTGCCCTCGCCGGCGATCGCGGGCTGCTCTTCAGAGCCGACGACCAGCTCGACGCCGAGCGATCGGGCCGCATCGACGAAGTCCGGGGCCCGGTACGAGGCGGTGGGCACGAGCAAGAGCACCCTCGGCATTGGCCCTATCATGGCTGCCGTGAGCGAGGCCGCCCCCCTCCTTTCGATCACCGACGCAGCCCGGGAGAAGATCCTGGAGGTGCGTGCGAGCGAGCCCGAGCCGGAGACGCTCGCGCTCTGGCTCGAGGTCAACGGCGTGCAGGGGAACGCCTTCACGTACGACATGTACTTCCGGCGCAAGGACGAAGCCGGAGACCTCGACATCGTGCAGCACGGTGACGATCTCTCGGTGGTCGTGCCCGAGGAGCACGTCGACAAGGTGCGCGGCTCCGTCCTCGACATCGGGGGCGGCGGCGGAATGGTGCTCCAGAATCCGAACACGCCACAGTCCATGCGGCCCGCGAACCCCGATCTCGACCTCGACGACCCGATCGTCGCCAGGGTGGCGGAGGTGCTCGACACCCAGATCAACCCGCAGATCGCCGCGCACGGCGGGTTCGCCGAGCTGGTGGCGGTCGACGCACCGATCGCGTACCTCCGCATGGGTGGCGGTTGTCAGGGCTGCGGACTCGCGGCTGTCACGCTCACGCAGGGGATCGAGGTTGCGATCCTCGATGCCGTTCCCGAAATCGAGCAGGTGGTCGACGTGACCGACCACGCATCCGGGACGAACCCGTACTACGAGGCCGCCAAGAAGTAGGTCTCCGCGGCGCGGTTCTGGAAAGCCGCGTCTACGTGAAGCGGCGTGCGTCCTCCGCTGCGTATCGAGCGACCATCGCGTCGGCGACAGCGTTGTCCTCGATGGCCTCGAGCACGTTCGAGAGCTTCGAGGCCGGGATCGCGCACGTCATCTCGGTCGCAGGCATGCCCGTCCGCACGCGGCTGAGCGCACAGCCGACGCTCGCCGCGATCTCCCCATCTTCCTTGGCGACCGCGACGATGTGACACTGCGGCTTGCCCTCGATCCGGATGCCCGGCACCGCGTCGGACAACACCATCAGCTGCTTGCCGTTGACCCTGAGGAACACAACGTCGGGATCGGTTGGCGTCTGCGCGAGCGGCCCGTAGGTGACCGCGCCCGGCTTCTCGCGCACGGTGGGGATCTGCGGGACGACATCCATCGTGACCCAGCCTGATTCGATCAGTGCGGCGACGTCGCTGTTGGCCGCGACCTCGTCGAGCGTCTTGAACCCGTGCGTGAGACTGCCGACGCTGCAGTTCGCGTGATCCTCGGCGACGGTCGAGAACGTGGACTCCGCGGCGAGCGTCCAGAACACGCAGCCTGCCGCGACACGGCCGGTCCGTCCGTCTTCGAGCGGCTCCGGCATCGGTGCGGCGAACGGCGCGACTCCCGGGGGAGGAGCGTCGGAGAAGGTGATCGCGAGCGGTGGCGAGGCGAGCGAGAGCGACGCCTGGAGACGTGCCGAGAGATCGGCCCAGTCGGTGGTCATGGTTGCGTTTGTATCACGGCCGTCGCGCGGTCGCCCGCAGACCGCGGAAGCTGTCGACGATCCCGGGGAGCTCACGCGCGAAGGCAGCCACGTCGGCCTGCGTGGACGACCACCCCACGCTCGCCCGGAGCGAGTGCTCGGCATCGACGCCCATTGCAGCGAGCACGGGCGACGGCTCGAGCGCCTCACTCGAGCACGCCGAGCCCGAGTGAACGGCGATGCCGCGTTGATCGAGCGCCAACAGGATGGGCTCGGCCTCCACACCACCGACCCCCAGGCACACGAGGTTGGGCAGCCGGTGCTCGGGATCGCCGTAGCGCACGACCCCGTCGATTGCGAGCGCGGACGCTGCGAGCGATTCGCTCAACGTCCGCTCGCGCTCGATCTCGTCCGCCAGACTCTCCGTCACCTCGGCGGCGGCAGCCCCGAAGCCGACGATCGCGGGAACGTTCTCCAACCCGCCGCGGCGCGCACGCTCCTGCGCGCCGCCCAGCACGAGCGGAGGGATGAGCAGCCCGCGGCGGATGAGGAGCGCGCCCGCGCCCTCGGGTCCGCCGAACGTGTGCGCCGAGACGCTCAGCAGGTCGGCGTCGAGTTCCCCGAAGCTGAATGGCAGGTATCCGGCGGCAGCGCATGCGTCGACGTGCACGAGCACGTCCCGCTCGCGCGCGAGCGCGCAGATCTCCGCCACCGGCTGGATCGTCCCCACCTCGTGGTTGGCGAGCTGCACCGTCACGAGCGCGGTGTCGGCGGTGATCGCGGCGGCGATCTGCTCCACGCTCACCCGTCCGCCCGTGTCGACCCCGACGACGGCGACGTCGGCCGAGCTGCGTTGGCTCGCGTCGAGGACGGAGGAGTGCTCGACCGCCGTCGTGACGATGCGCGTGCCGTGCTCCGACCGCCGCACGGCACCGCCGATCGCGTGGTTGACCGCCTCGGTGCCCCCCGACGTGAAGACCACCTCGCGCGGACGGGCGCCGACGAACGCCGCCACCTGTTCGCGCGCGGTCTCGATCGGCACGCGTGTGGCGCGCCCCTCGGCGTGAATGCGTCCAGGGTCGCCGTGGTGCTCACGCAGGAACGGCAGCATCGCCTCGAGCGCTGCGGGCCGGAGTGGCGAGGTCGAGGCGTGGTCGAGATACGCGCGCGCGGCCACGGGCCTCTACACGCGCGTCACGCAGTGGGCAGCACCTTCGGGCCTGCGCTCGGTGAAGCGAGGCTCCGTGTCCCCGTAGAGCTCGGACATGAGGCCCCGGATGAGGCCGCGGTCGACGGCGCACACCACGTGCGGATACTGCTGCGCTGCGTCGCCGAAGGGGCAGTGCTCCGAGACGATGGTGAGGACGGAGCCGGTCGACTCGGCGTGCGCCGCGAAGCCGTGCGCGGTGAGCGCGTCGGCGACGGTCGCGAGCGCCGCCTTGACGGACCGATGCCCCTCGCTGACCGACATGCGGCTCGCGAGCGAGCGCCCGTAGTCGAAGCCGACGGACTCGGCCATCTGCTCCGCCTCGTCGGGCGGCAGGGCCTCGAGCGCGCGAGCGAGCAAGGTCGCGAGCAGGTCGTCGCGACGCGGCGGGAAGGTGAGCACCTGGTCGGTGGCGGCGACGCGGTAGCGCTTGGAGGGGCGCCCCGCTGCGCGTGCGGCGCCGGCGCGTCCGAGCTCGACGACGAGGTAGCCGCCGCCCGAGAGCTTCTCGAGGTGATGGCGGGCGACGTTCGGGTGCAGCTCGAACCGCTCGGCGACGTCGCTGGCGGTCACGCCGTCGGGCGACTCCCGGATGAAGAGGTAGATCTCCCGCCGGGTCGGGTCACCGAACGCCGACGTGACCGAGCTGACCGCGGCGCTGAACTCGTCGGGGTCCAGCTGCATCTCGGGCTGGGTCTCGCGAGCCTCGGAGCGCGGTTCCGACGTCATGTCCGGTATTCTACCTATGCCGATAGTGCAAATACAGCCCGTCGGCAGGACGCCTTCGGAGGGCCGATGCCGGGCCAGAACCCCTTCACGAACGCCAGCACGAGGATTCTCGCGGTCGCGTCCGGGAAGGGCGGCGTCGGGAAGTCGTCCGTGACGACCAACCTGGCCATAGCGCTGGCGCAATCCGGGAAGACCGTGGCAGCGGTCGACGCGGACGTCTGGGGTTTCTCGATGCCGCGCATGCTCGGGATCGAAAGGCCGCCGGAGGTCGACGACGACAACGTGATCCAGCCGCCGTCGGCGCACGGCGTGAAGCTCATCTCGATGGGCTTCTTCGTGCCCGAGGACCAAGCGGTCGTCTGGCGCGGGCCGATGCTGCACAAGGCGCTGGAGCAGTTCCTCACGGACGTTGCGTGGGGCGACCCGGACTATCTCGTCATCGACATGCCCCCAGGCACGGGCGACGTCTCCATCTCCATGGCGCAGTTCCTGCCGCGCGCGGAGGTCCTCATCGTCACCACGCCGCAGCCCGCGGCTCAGGCGGTCGCACAACGCGCGGCCGCGATGGCCGAGAAGGTGGAGCTCGATGTCATCGGCGTCGTCGAGAACATGAGCTACTTCCGCGGCGACGACGGCAAGTCCTACGAGATCTTCGGCTCGGGAGGGGGAGCGGCGCTCGCGAGCGACCTCGACGTCCCGCTCCTCGGGCGCATCCCGTTGCTGCCGGCGCTGCGCCAGGGTGGCGACGACGGCAACCCGATCGTCGTCGCGGAACCCGAGAACGAGGCATCGGTCGTGTTCCACGAGATCGCCCGCGCCGTCGACGCGATCAGCCCTCGCCGCATCTATCGCAAGGAGCTCCGCATCACCTGACGGCCGAGGTGCCGGGTACGATGCGCGAAGCCAAGCTCGGAGGATCGGTCCGTATGGAAGTCACGATCGGCGTGATCTACTCGCCCAAGGAGCTCAACATCGAGCTCGACGGCGCGATCGACGACATCGCCTCACAGTTCGAGAAGGCCGTCGGCGACGGCATCCCGATGTTGTGGCTCCAGGACGTGAAGGGCCGGCGTGTCGGCGTTCCGGCCGACAAGCTCGCGTACGTCGAGATCAGCTCCGAGGAAGGCGAGCACCACGTCGGCTTCGGCCGGTAGAAGCCGAGCGGTTTGCCGGCGTGCCGTTAGCCTGAGCTGATGCAGACGCCCGACCTCCTCGGGCGGCGGTTGCTCTTCTTCACCGGGAAGGGTGGCGTCGGCAAGAGCACGATCGCTGCCGCAACGGCTCTGCTCGCGGCGAATCACGGCAAACGCGTGCTCGTCATCGAGGTCGACGCCAAGGGCAACATCACCGACCGCTTCGAAGCGGATCGCGTCGGGTTCACACCGCGCGAGGTGCATAGCGGGGTCTGGGCGCTCTCGATGGACACCGAGGCGAGCCTGCGCGAGTACCTGAAGCTCAATCTGCGCGTGCCGATCGTCGGGCGGATCGGTCCGCTCGCGCAGGTCCTCGACTTCGTCGCGACAGCCGCTCCGGGCGTGAAAGAGGTGCTCACGATCGGCAAGGTCTGCTGGGAGACGCGCGAAGCGTTGGAAGGCCGCGCCGAGTGGGACCTCATCGTCGTCGACGCGGCAGCCACCGGCCACGTCATCGCGCAGCTCGGCGCGCCGGACGCGATTCGTGAGCTCGTGGCGGTCGGACCGGTGCGAGGCCAGACCGAGTGGATGTCCGACATCCTGCGCGATCCGGCGATCACGGCGCTCAACGTCGTCGCCACTCCGGAGGAGATGCCCGTCTCGGAGACGATCGAGCTCGTCGGTCGCGCACGCGAGTCGCTCGACGTTCCCTTGGGTGCCGTGGTGGTGAACCGCGTGCTCCCCGAGCTGTTCACGCGTGCCGACGAGGTCGCGTTCGAGGGTCTTTCCGAGCCGCCGGCCGCAGCGGTGCTCGGCTCCGCCGCGACGGCGGTGCTGGACGGCGCGCGTCTGGCGGTCTCGTTGCGGCGCACCAAGGCAGCGCACCTCGCGCGTCTGCGCGACGTGGTCGAGCTGCCGATGCTGTACGTGCCGTATCTCTTCTCGCGCACGCACGGGCTGCGCGAGACGCGCATGGTGGCCGACGCGCTCGGCGAGGAGCTGGGTTTCTGATGGCCCAAGCCAGCCTCGAGCCGCTCTTCACCACGAAGGAGATCGTGATCTTCAGCGGCTCCGGCGGTGTCGGCAAGACGTCCATCGCCGCGGGCGCAGCGCTGGGAGCCGCGTCGCGCATCGGCGGCAAGGTGCTGGTCCTCACGATCGACCCCGCGAAGCGGCTCGCCGACGCGCTCGGGCTCGAGGGGATCGGGAACATCGAGCGACGCGTTCCCGACGACGCGTTCAAGGCGGCAGGTCTCGAGCCGCGCGGCGAGCTCTGGGCCGCGATGCTCGACACGAAGCAGTCCTGGGACGAGCTCGTGATGCGCCACGCGCCCGACGCAGAGACCGCGTACCGCATCCTCGACAACCGGCTGTACCACAACCTCACCGCGCGCTTCGTGCAGAGCCACGACTACATCGCGATGGAGCGGCTCTACGAGCTGCACGAGCAGGGCAAGTACGACCTCATCGTGATCGACACGCCGCCTTCGCGGAACGCGCTCGACTTTCTCGACGCGCCGCAGCGCATGGCCGAGTTCTTCGGTGGCCGGTTGCTGCGGTGGTTGACGATGCCGTACCGCGTCGGAGGACGCCGCGGCGCGCGGATGATCAACGTGGCGAGCCGCCCCTTCTACCAAATCGCCGACCGGCTGCTAGGCAGCCAGTTCCTCCAGGACATCGCCGAGTTCTTCCTCAACTTCCAAGCGATGTACGACGGCTTCGTCGAGCGCGCGAAGAGCGTCGAGCGGCTCCTGCACGACCGGCGGACCTCGTTCGCGGTCGTGACCACGCTGGAGTCCGCGCCGCTGCACGAGGCGGAGTCGTTCTGCGACGAGCTCGTACGGCGCAAGTACCCGCTCGGCGCACTCGTGCTGAACAAGACCTTGCCCCCGTACCTCCTTTCGAGCGAAGCGAGCGACGCGGCAGCACGCCTCGTCGCGGACTCCGGGCCCCTCGGCGCGCAGCTCGCCGAGCTCGACATCCCCGCACTGGCCGACGCGGCCCGCAACGGCAGGGTGCTCGCCACGATCGGGGAGTCGTTCCTCAATTACGCGGTGGTGGCACGGCGCGAGGCCGAGCTGCGGACCGAGCTCGCGCGTCGACCCGACATCGTCGTGGACGTCCCCAACCTCGATTCCGACATCACCGACGTCGCGGGGCTCGCCCGGCTCGCCCGGCTCCTGCTCCCCCCGAGCTGAGCCGGCACCGCTTCGCGCGCGATCCGTACCGGTACGCTTTCTCGGAGTGGCCACGCTCGAGGAACTGGCGCTCCTGCACACACCCATCGAGGGTGAGGCGCTGGCCCACCTCCGGCGGCTCGCCCTCTCCTGGCGGCTCCTCTCGGACCTCTGCTTCGCCGACCTCCTGCTCCTCGCCCCCGTGGCCAACGAGGACGGGCACCGGTTCGTGGCCCTCGCCCAGGTGCGGCCGACCACCGGGCAGACCCTCTACGTCCACGACCTCGTTGGCCAGGTGATCGACGAGGTCGAGCGACCGCTCGTCACCCGGGCGTTCAAGCGCGAGGAGATCGTCGAGGGCGAGACCAACGTCTTCGGCGGCAAGGAGCGGGTTCGCCTCCAGTGCATTCCCGTCCGCCATCGTGGCAGCGTCGTGGCGGTGCTGACTCGGGAAGCGCCGACCACGGCAGGACGCAGACCGGGCGAGCTCGAGCGCCACTACCTCGACGCGTTCGCCGCGTTGGCGCTGATGGTCTCGGAGGGTTCGTTCCCGTTCGCGCGTGAGGAGCTCGAGCTCGAAGGCGCGCCCCGCGTCGGCGACGGCGTGATCGTGCTCGACGGCGAGCGCCGGATGACGTACGCGAGCCCCAACGCGGTGAGCTCGCTCCACCGCACCGGCATCCACGCCTACATGTCCGGTGTCCGTCTCAACGAGATCGGGTTCGACGAAGCCGCGGTCGACGTCGCGCTGCGCGCACGGATGCCCGTCATCGAGGAGTTGGAGCGCGAGGAGACGTCGATCCTACTCCGTGTGATCCCGCTGCTCGAACGCAGGACACCCGTCGGTGCGCTCATCCTCCTCCGCGACGTCACCGACCTCCGGCGCCGCGACCGGATGCTGATGTCGAAGGACGCGACGATCCGCGAGATCCACCACCGGGTGAAGAACAACCTCCAGACGATCGCGTCCTTGCTGCGCCTTCAGGGCCGGCGTCTCGGAGTGGAGGAGGCGAGGGTTGCGATCGAGGAATCCGAACGGCGGATCCGGTCGATCGCGATCGTGCACGAGACGCTCTCGCGCGAGCCGCGCGAGGACGTCGATTTCGGTGCCGTCGTCAAGCCGTTGGTGCGCATCGTCGAGGAGACCGTCCGCACGTCAGAGAACGGCTTGAAGTTCGACGTGGTCGGCGAGACGGGTCAGGTTCCCGGCGAGCTCGCGACGCCGCTCGCGGTGGTGTTGAACGAGTTGATGCAGAATGCGGTCGACCACGCGTTCCCCGAGGTCGCGGAGAACGGGAGCGAGCCGAGGGTGCTGGTGGAGCTGAGCCGGGAGGCGGACCGCCTGGTCGTCCAGATCATCGACAACGGGGTGGGTCTACCGCCCGGGTTCGCGCTCGAGCACTCGAAGGGTCTCGGGCTCTCGATCGTGCAAGCCCTGGTGACAGGCGAGCTCGGCGGGACGATCGAGTTCGACGACGATCACGGCGCGCACGTCACCGTCACGGTTCCGATCGCGGAAGCTGCGGCGACGAAGGTGGTCGAGCCGCCGAGCTGATTCGCGCTGCTCGACTCCGCTGCTGACGGAGCTCAGCCGATGGCCCGTTCGCTCTCCACCCAGGTCTTGCGGAGCTTGCGGCGCTCCTCCTCGGTCGTGCCGCCCCAGACACCGGCTTCCTGGTTGGTTGCCAGCGCGAACTCGAGGCACTCCGCCTGCACCGGGCACTGCGCGCAGATCTCGATCGCTGCAGCGATCTGGTCGAGCGCAACCCCCGTAGCGCCCGTCGGGAAGAACAGCTCGGGGTTCGAGTCACGGCACAACGAGCGATCGCGCCACTCACCGGCGTC
This sequence comes from Acidimicrobiia bacterium, assembly GCA_036557185.1. Classification (GTDB taxonomy): domain Bacteria; phylum Actinomycetota; class Acidimicrobiia; order IMCC26256; family JAENVU01; genus DATBHZ01. Next base: position 10,422 of record DATBHZ010000078.1, read on the forward strand.
CCAGTCGTGGGTTCGGATCCAAGTGAGCGCCACCGACAACCCTTCTCTTTCCCTGCGCGTTCCTTACCGCGAGCGTCCCCGGGCGTCCCCGCCTCGAGGCGCCTCAAATGTAGGACTGGCCCGAATGGGCTGGCAAGGGGTCTGACCAGCACTTTCGCGCCTCCTAGGCCAAATATACGATTCCTCGATGGGTCGATCCTCCGCGCGCACCCGCGTGCTCGGTCATCGAGGCGCACCGCGGGCGGCGCCCGAGAACACCCTCGCGTCGTTCGCCGCGGCTCGCGAGCAGGGCGCGGACGGCGTCGAGCTCGACGTCCATCGCACGGCCGACGGCGTGCTGGTCGTGCACCACGATGCCGACGCGCCGGGCGTGGGCGTGCTCGCGGAGCAGCCGTACGCGCGTGTGCACGAGCTCCTGCCCGGCGTCCCGACCCTGGAGGCCGCGCTCGACGCATGCCGCGGGTTGCTCGTCAACATCGAGATCAAGAACTCGCCGGGCGACGCGGACTTCGATCCGGACGAGCGCGCGGCGTACGACGTCGTCGCCCTGTACGGCGCGCGTGACGAGGCCGACGACGTGATCGTCTCGTCGTTCCATCTCCCGACGATCGACTGCGTCCGCGCATTGCACGCGGAGATCCCGACGGGGTATCTCACCGTCGTGCATCCGCCCGCCCTCGACGCGATCGAGCTCGCCGCCCAACACGAGCACAACGCCTGGCACCCCCTGTGTGGTGTGCTCGCCGGCGACGATGCAGCGTCACTCGTCAACGCGGCGCACCATTCCGGTCTCGAGCTCAACACGTGGACGGTCGACGATCCCGCCATGGCGGCGCGGCTCTCGGACCTCGGGGTCGACGCGGTGATCACCAACACGCCCGCCGAGATCATCGCGGCGCTGCGAAGCTAGACCTCTCAGGGAACCACGAGACGCAGCGCGTTCGGCACGTGCTCGAAGTACAGGCGCTTGACGTCGCCGAGGTAGTCCCCGTCGACCTGGTACGGGAACTGCTCGCCGGTCGTCGTCACGGTGGCCGCCTCGACGCCGTCGCGCTGCACGACATCGTGATGTCGCTGCACTGCACGCGCGGACATGAGCGCTGCACCCGCGAGACCCAGGATGGATGTCGAGCGACGCGCCTTGATGATCGTCAAACTGAGGGGGCTGTGCAGGCCCGCGGCCGGCGCGATGACCATGGGCCGGCGGCCGAGGTATGTGTACGGGCTCGTCTTCGACACGATCAGGAGCGTGGCGCCCTCCACTCGCTCGCCGGTGTCGAGCTCGACGTCGAACCTCCCGTGCTTGTGGTCGTAGGAGCGCAGCCAGGTGTTGAATGACGCGGCCACGAAGAGCGGGTGCGCGGCGTACTTCTTGAAGGCGGAGCGGCGCTCGACCTGCTCGACGACGGCGGCGTCGAAACCGACCCCGCAGTGGAAGAGGAAGTGCCGGCCGTCGACACGACCGAGACCGACCCGCTCGATCGAGCCGCGGTCGAGCGCTGCGAGCAGCTGTGCCGTCGCGTCGATCGGGTCGTCGGCCATGACGATCGTGCGCGCGTAGACGTTGGTGGATCCGCCTGGGAGCGGTGCGAGCGCCGTCTCGCTGCCCGCCAGCCCGTCGGCAGCCTCGTTGAGCGTGCCGTCCCCGCCGAGCACGGCGACGACGTCCATGCCGTCGTTCGCTGCTCCCAGCGCGAGCCGCGCCGCGTGGCCGCGCCGGGACGTCTCCTCCACCTCGAGGTCGTGGTCGGAGCCGATGGCCTTCTGGATGATGACGCGACGGCGGGCCGTGAACGCGGAGGCCGTGGCGTTCACGATGAGCAGGACGCGCACGAGCGGCGAGACTACCGGGGTGACCGCCGACTCCCTGTCACGCCTGGAGGCCGAGATCCGCGAGTGCCGTGCGTGCCCGCGGCTCGTCGCCTGGCGCGAGCAGGTGGCGCGGGAGAAGCGAGCATCGTTTCGCGAGTGGGACTACTGGGCGCGGCCGGTGCCCGGCTTCGGTGACCCGCATGCTCGCGTGTTCGTGCTCGGGCTCGCCCCAGCAGCACACGGCGGCAACCGCACCGGCCGCGTGCTCACGGGCGACCGGTCTGGGGACTGGCTCTTCGCGTCGCTCTACCGCACCGGATACGCGAACCAGCCCACCTCGGTCGCGATCGACGATGGCTTGGAGCTCACTGATCTGTACGTCGCGGCCGCGGTCCGGTGCGCTCCTCCCGAGAACCGGCCGACGACGGATGAGCGGGACCGTTGCCTGCCGTACCTGGCGCGCGAGATCGCGCTGCTCGAGAGGTTGCAGGTGATTGTCGTGCTGGGAGCGTTCGCGTACGAGTGCGCGTGGCGGGTGCTCTGCGAGCTGGGCGACACGTTGCCGCGGCCGCGTCCCAAGTTCGCGCACGGGCTCGAAGTAGTGACCGATCGAGCGACGATCGTCGGCTGCTTCCATCCGAGCCAGCGCAACACCTTCACGGGCAAGCTCACCGAGCAGATGACCGACGACGTCTTCGTGCGAGCGCGAGAGCTCTCAGCCGACGAGTGATGCGATCTCGCCGATGAGGTAGATCAGCGCGATCGACCCGAGCACGATCGCGACCGCGAGGCGCAGGGTGCGGTCGGAGGACCGGATCGTGAGGTGCGCCCCGACCCTTGCGCCAGGGATCACGCCGATGCAGAGCGGGAGCGCGAACGCCCAGTCGATGTCGCCGAGCAGCTGGTGGGTGATCATGCCGGGGATCGCGAGGATGCCGACGCACGCCAGCGATGTTCCGAGCGCGGACTTGAGCTCGAGGCGCGCCCACGACACGAACAACGGGACCATGAGGATTCCGCCGCCCACGCCGAGCAGCCCGCTCAGCAGCCCCGCCGAGACCCCGATGATGGCGAGCCGCCACCACTCGGTTCGTTCGCCGACCGAGCGTGATGCCGTCGTGATCGTGCTCGCGCCCACCGACCCGGGCGGCGGCGCGTCGAGGGCGTCGGGCTCCTCGGCGTCGGCGGGGTCGGGGCGCTCGGGGGAGCGGCCGAGGCGGAATGCCGTGAACCCCACGAGCAGCGCGGTCAGGATCATCAGGACGTGCCCGTTGCCCGGCACGGCGTGGGAGAGCAAGGCGCCTGCGACCGTCGACAGGATTCCCGCGCAGCCCGTCCAGCCGACGACGCGCCAGTTGATGAGCCCCTCGCGGTGGTAGCGGAGCGTGCCGGTGATCGACGACGGCAGGATCGACGGGACCGTGCTGCCCACGGCCTCGAACGGGGTCGCACCGAGCACCCGGATCGCCGGCGTCGAGATGACCGCACCGCCGACGCCGAACATCCCCGAGAGCACGCCGGTGAAGAAGCCGACGACCAGCGTGAGAACGATCTGGATGGCGTCGGACATCTTCGCCGACACTAGCCAAGGCCCCCGATTACCCTGGGTGTCGTGCACAGCGATGTCGGCTTCCACGGTGTCTACGTCCCGCTGATCACACCCTTCGACGTCGACGGCTCGGTCGACGCGGCCGCGGTCGACGCGCTGTGCCGCACGTACCTCGACGCCGGCGTCACCGGCATCGTGGCGCTCGGAACCACGGGCGAGGCGAGCGCGTTGACCGCGTCCGAGAAGCAGCTCGTGATCGACACGTGCTCGCGGGTGTGCGTCGAGCGCGGCGTGCAGCTCGTGGTGGGCGCGGGCTCCAACGCGACGGCAGCGTCGGTCGAGGCTGCTGGGGCGCTCGAAGGCACGCCGGGTCTGTCGGCGATCCTGAGCGTGGTGCCGTATTACGTGCGGCCGTCCGAGGCCGGCATCGTCCGGCACTTCCAGACGATCGCGGACGCTGCCCCGGCTCCCCTGATCCTCTACAACATCGGTGTGCGCACGGGCCGCCACCTGAGCGCGGCGGGCGTGCTCGAAGCGGCGCAGCACCCGAACATCGCCGGCATCAAGCAGGCGGCGCCTCTCGACCAGGACACGCTGGCGCTGCTCGCCGGCGCGCCCAACGGATTCTCGGTGCTCGGCGGCGAGGACGCGTATTTGTTCCCGCTCGTGCTGATGGGCGGTCAGGGGGCCATCTCGGCGTCCGCGCACGTCTGCACGCGGCGGTTCGTCGAGATGATCGAGTGCGGCCTGGCGGGCAAGCTCGAGGACGGCCGGGCCCACGCCGAGGCGCTGCTCCCCGTCGTGCACGCCTGCTACGCCGAGCCGAACCCCGCCGTCTTCAAGGCCGCGCTCCACGCCCAAGGGCTCATCAAGACACCCGACGTACGCCTCCCCTTGACGAACGCGTCAGCGGGCGCCCGCGATGCGGCCCTCGCCGCCATCGCCGCCGCCTCCTAACGCCTGAGGGTTGTCGGACTCACCGCAGCTCTCGATCCTGTGGGGCGGAGGACAGGGCGAGTGATTATGACGTGGCTGCTTGGCTGAGCGCGGCTGCGGTGGGCGGCGGTGGGGTGCCCGGCTCGCATGTGCTCCCGCTTGCTGGCAACCCCGGGGCTGCGAGTTGGGGAGGTTCGAGAAACGCGGGCCGCCGGTGCAAGTCGAGGCAATCGAGCAGATTCGATGCGTTGGCATCGCGTCGAGTCAACGCACCCAGATTGAACTTCGTCTCGATGAAGCGCAGCACGGAGGTGTGATCGTGCACGACGTGCGAGACGTAGTCGCGCCTCGCGAACGGTGAGATCACGAACGCGGGGACGCGTACGCCGTATTGGTTCCAGAGCGCCGGCGCGTTGGGTGCTGGCGCGACGTCGGGCGGGATGTCGTCGGGTGGAATCGCGGGTGGTGGCGGGACGTGGTCGTAATACCCACCGTGCTCGTCGTACATGAACAGCAACACGGTGGTCGGCCACGCTGGGCTTCCCATGACGGCGTTGACGATGGAGGCGCTGTATGCCTCGCCCAACTGGACGTCGTGCGGGTTCTCTTCGGTGTAGGCGTTGATGCCGGGTGAGACGATCGAGACACTGGGGAGTGAGCCTGCACGGCAATCATCGAGGAACTGCGGAAACGTCCTGATCTTGTCCTGATTGGCCGCGAAGGTCTGCGGGAACAGGAAGATGTCGGGGAGATCCCAGGCGTAGTCGTGCCAGGAGATCCCGTGTGCGTTGAGCTTTTCCCAGATCGTGCCGCCCGCGGGGGGCGGCATTGCCAAGACCTTGGCGACGTCGGTTGCGATCAGGTTCTGTGACGTCGCGGCTTGGAGGTACATGCGGTTGGGATACGTCTGCGCCGGTGCCGAAGCGAACCATCGATCGCAGATAGGGAACGTTTGGGCGAGCGAGTAATAGAACGGCAGGTCTGTGCCGTCCCAGTAACGCATCGCGTTCGTGTTCCCATTGAAGAGAAAGCCGTCCATCCGGCCGCCGTCGATCTGCGCATGCGTCGCAACCCAGTTCTGGGAGACCCCTTCGCCGAGTTGGCAGGTCTGAGGCGCGTGGAACACCCGCACCGCATTCCCGTTTGGGTCGACATTGAAGTTCGTCGGGACGCCGTGCCTGACGTCGTAGCCGTCGGCGCGTCCCAACAAGCCGAAGTACGAATCGTACGAGTGGTTCTCCTGCATGTAGATGACGATGTGCTCAACCTGCGGCAACAGATCGGTGCCCTCGGGCAGCAGCGGGTTCGGTCGGTCGCCTGGCTGTCTGAGCCTTCGCCCGAAGCGGCCGTGAGCACGAAGAAACGGCGCACATCCCGCGGCGATCAGACCTGAGCCTGCTCCAACGCCGACCAGGAAGCTTCGACGAGAGACGTCGCCAGGCACGGCCGGACCCTACGCCCTCGAACACCCCCAGAGGGCGCCCGGGAATGCTGTGACATACGGCACGGTTGCGTTTCGTATCTCCCGGGTGTACAAACGATTCGATACGAGAACGTGTCGTATCGCGAGGGTGACCACGACCGACTGCAAGCCAAGGAGCGCGGCATGACCTTGCAGGAGCGAGTGCAGGCAAAGGCCTTCGAGCGGCGTTGGATCATCCTCGCCGTCCTCTGTTTCGGGCTCCTCGTCATCGTCCTCGACAACTCGATTCTCAACGTCGCGATCCCGACGCTGGTCGACGAGCTGCACGCGACGAACAGCCAGATCCAATGGATCGTCGACGCGTACACCCTCGTGTTCGCGGGCCTGCTGCTCACGATGGGGAGCCTCGGCGACCGGTACGGGAGGCGCGGCGCGCTCCAGGCCGGGTTCGTGGTCTTCGGGCTCGGCTCGCTGGCCTCGGCGCTCGCGTCGACGTCGCATCAGCTGATCGCCACTCGTGCCTTCATGGGCATCGGCGGAGCGTTGATCATGCCGGCGACGCTGTCGATCATCACCAACGTCTTCCCGGCCAACGAGCGCGGTCGGGCGATCGGGTTCTGGGCGGGGACGGCCGGCATCGGCGCTGCGCTCGGCCCGCTCACCGGCGGCTTCCTTGTCGAGCACTTCTACTGGGGATCGGTCTTCCTGGTGAACCTGCCCATCGTCACGATCGGGCTGCTCGCGGGCATCTTCCTGATCCCGACGTCGAAGGACCCGAGCACGCCTCGCCTCGATCCGTTCGGCGCCGCGCTGTCGATCGCAGGCTTGTGTTCGCTGCTCTACGGCATCATCGAGGCGCCGACCGACGGGTGGGGTGACAGCACGATCCTCGTGGCGTTCGCGGTCGCGTTCGTGCTGCTCGGCACGTTCATCTGGTGGGAGCGCCACATCGACCACCCGATGCTCGACGTGCGCTTCTTCCGCAACCCCCGGTTCACCGCGGCGAGCAGCGGGATCACGCTGATCTTCTTCGCGCTGTTCGGAACGATCTTCCTGCTGACGCAGTACCTGCAGTTCACGCTCGGGTACTCGCCGCTCCAGACCGGCGTCCGCCTCCTGCCCTTCGCGCTCACGATGCTGGTCTTCTCGCCGCTGAGCGCGCGGGTGGTCGACCGTTTCGGCACGAAGTTGACGGTGACGGCTGGTCTCGGTATTGCGACCGTCGCGCTCGTGCTCACGGCGGGCCTCAGCGCGACGAGCTCCTACGGAGCCATCTCGATCCGGTTCTTCCTGCTCGGACTGGGCATGGGCTTGACGATGGCCCCTGCGACCGACTCGGTGATGGGTTCGCTGCCGCTCGCGAAGGCCGGCGTCGGCAGCGCCGTCAACGACACGACGCGGCAGGTCGGCGGGGCAATGGGTGTTGCCGTGCTCGGCTCGGTCCTCGCGTCGGTCTACGGCACGAAGGTGGCGAACTGGTTCTCCGGGAAGCCGGCACAGCTGCAGAGCGGCAAGGTTGTAGCGAAGAGCGGCCTCGGCAACGCGCTCGCCGTCGCGAGCAAGGTCCAGTCCCAGGTGAAGGCCGGCAAGCTTCCTGCGCAGGCGGGTGCCCTCGCCAACGATCTCGTGCACACGGCGAACACGGCCTTCGTCCAAGCCATGCACGCGGGTGTGCTCGTCGCTGCCGGCGCGACGTTCCTGGGCGCGATCGTCGTGTTCTTGTGGCTGCCGGCGCGGGCACGCGAGTCGGACAGCTCGGTGCAGGCCGCCGAGTACGCGGCCGAGCATGCCGGCGACGTCGGCATACCAGCCGAGGACCTCGAGCCTCAGCCGGTCGGTGACGTATGACGACCGCCGAGGATCGCCGCATCGGCCGGCCGCGCAGTGCCGCGGCCGACGAGGCCATCGTCGAGGCCGCGGTCGACGAGTTCGTCGAGTACGGCTACGCCGGGCTCAGCTTCGAGGGTGTCGCCGCGCGAGCCGGCGTCGGCAAGACGACCGTGTACCGCCGATACGCGTCGAAGCTCGAGCTCGTGATGGCAGCGTGCGACCGCATCTGCGAGCAGAAGGGGCCGACGCCCGACACCGGCGTGCTCCGCAGCGACCTCATCGAGCTCGCTCGCGGCTACCGGCGAATGATGACCTCGACGGTCGCGGGCAAAGCCATCCCCGCCATGATGGCGGCGAAGGTGCACGAGCCCGAGCTCGCCGAGGCGCACGAGGCGTGGTTGCGAGAGCGGCGCGTGGCGGCACGCGAGATCATCCACCGTGCGATCGAGCGCGGCGAGCTCCCGAGCGACGCCGACGCCGAGGTCTGCCTCGACCAGATCACCGGGCCGATCTTCTACCGGATCTTC
>DATBHZ010000079.1:0-11185 GCA_036557185.1 Acidimicrobiia bacterium
TGCGCAACGCGAGCTGATCCGGGCTCTTGTCCCCGACGAGGAACTCCTTGGAGAGCGGCGGCCGGTCGTACGGGAGGTGCGGCTCGGCGCCGATCAGCGTGACGCGACCCGCGAATCCCTCACGGCGCACCATCTCCACACATCGGAGCCCCGCGAGCGAGGCGCCGACGACGACGATCGAATCCAACGTGAATGATCAGCCCTCGATCGAGATGGCACCGGTCGGGCAGTTGCGCACCGCCTCCTCCATCTTGGGGCGCATCTCCTCGGGCGGGTTCTCGTCGAGCACGTACAGGAAGTTGTCGTCGCGCACCTCGAACACCTCCGGCGCGATGCCCATGCAGACCGCATTGCTCTTGCACTTGTCGAAGTCGACGACGATCTTCACCGGCCACCCTCCTCGGCGATCCCTCGGGGTCGAACGGCACGCTAGCGGACTCGCACCAAACCTGACGCGCCCGTCATACTCCACCTGGATTGTTCCGCTCACTGCGGGGCGGGTTACCCGCACACTTGATTGTTCCGCTCACTGCGAGGCGGGTTACCCGCCTCGCGGTCGTTCGCTCCACATAACGAATACCGCACACAGGAGATGCTTGATGGCCAGGGTTGATGTGTCGGGGAGGCCGCTCGAGCTGCGGGACGTCGATCTCGACGCGTTCCTGCATCCCCGGACGATCGCGGTGATCGGCGCCTCGGAGCAGTCCCGCAAGCCGAACACGGCGATGACGCGCAAGTTCGACGCGTGGGCGCAAAAGCACGGCGCAACCTTCTACCCGGTGCACCCGAGCTACGAGACCGTGCTCGGGCACAAGGTCTATGCGTCGATCGACGACGTACCCGGCGATCTCGACCTGGCGATCATCCTGACCGGACGCGCCGTCGACACCTTCGAGGAGGTGCTCGCACGTAAAGCGAAGTTCGCGGTGATCTTCGCGGCGGGCTTCTCGGAGACGGGCAAGGACGGCACCAAGCTCGAGCGACGCCTGACGGATCTCGTCGAGTCCGGCGACGTGCGCCTCCTCGGACCGAACACCAACCTGAACGCCTTCGAGGACTTCCGCGACGATCTCGACGGACCGTCGATCGCGCTCATCACGCAGTCGGGCCACCAGGGCCGACCCGTGTTCCAGGGCCAGGAGCTCGGGATCCGCCTGACGCACTGGGCGCCGACGGGCAACGAGGTCGATCTCGAGTTCGCGGACTTCTGCCGCTATTTCGTCGATCAGGAAGACGTCGGCGTGGTCGCCTGCTACATCGAAGGGTTCAAGGACGGCCGCACGCTCATGCTCGCCGCCGATCACGCCGCGAAGCTGCGGAAGCCGGTCGTGATGGTGAAGGTGGGCCGCACCGACGAGGGCCGCTCGATGGCGCAGAGCCACACGGGGCACCTCACGGGTTCGGATGCGATCACTTCCGCGGTGTTCCGCCAGTTCGGGATCACACGCGTCGACGGGCTGGACGAGCTGCTCGAGGTTGCGGCGTCCTTCGCGCGCGCCAAGCCCGGCGGCTCTCGAGGGAACGTGTGCGTCTACGCGATCTCGGGTGGGACCGGGGCGCACATGGCCGACATGGTCGCCGCCGCCGGGATGAAGCTGCCGAAGCTGACGAGCGAGACGCAACGGGTCCTGCACGACGGGCTCATCCCCGACTACCTGCGGGTCAGCAATCCTGTGGACTGCGGCGGACCGCCGGTGGCCGACGAGCGCGGTCGCAAGATCCTCGACGCGATCATCGCCGACCCCAACATCGACGTCGTGATCGTGCCGATCACCGGTGCGGTCGCGGCCTTCAGCAAGCCGTTCACCCGCGACCTCGTCGAGGTTGCGAAGACCACCGACAAGCCGATCTTCGTCGTCTGGGGCGCGCCCGCCGGGACGGACGACACCTACTACCGCGTGCTGCTCGACGGCGGCCTGCCCGTCTTCCGAACCTTCAACAACTGCGTCGCGGCGGTCCGGGCCTACATCGACTACTGGCGCTTCGCGAAGCGCTACAAGTCACCGTTCGACGGTGCGCCGCTCGAGCCGCTGCCCGCGGTGAAGAAGGCACGCTCGATCCTCGAGCAGGCCGGCAAGGGCGAATCCCTGTCGGAGCACGCGTCGAAGCAGCTGCTCGCGGCATACGGCATCAAATCGTCGCGTGACGTGCTGGTGGACAGCGCGGCGGCCGCGGTTCGCGCGGCAGGCAAGCTGGGCTACCCGGTCGTGATGAAGGTCTCGTCGCCGGACTTGCTGCACAAGAGCGATCTCGGCCTCGTTGCCGTCGGCATCGAGTCCGCCAAGCAGGTGCGCGAGACATACGAAGAGCTCATGCGCAAAGCACGGCGTGCCGGTGGACGAAGCGCGCGCATCGACGGTGTGCTGGTCTGCGAGATGGTGAGCAGCGGCATCGAGACCGTCGTCGGCGTATCGCAGGACCCCCTCTTCGGTCCCGTCGTCATGGTCGGGCTCGGAGGAATCTTCGTCGAGGTCCTCAAGGACGTGACGTTCCGGGTCCCGCCCTTCGGTGCGGACGAGGCGGAGCGAATGCTGCACGAGCTCGCCGGCTACGCGATGCTGCAGGGCGTTCGCGGTGCAAAGCCCTCCGACACGAAGGCGCTGGTCGATGTGATCATGCGTGTGCAGCGCCTGGCGATGGATCTGGCCGACGACGTCGCCGAGCTCGATATCAACCCACTCGTGGTGAAGCCGCGCGGAGCGGTCGCCCTCGACGCCTTGGTGGTGCGGACAAAGTGACCGAAGACTTCGCGGCGAAGGCAGACGCCGAGCTGCTTGCAGAGAATCGTGACGGTGTGCTGTGGCTCACGATCAACCGCGCCGACGCGGGGAACGCCGTCCCCTTCTACGTGCGCGATCGACTGATCCAGCGCTTCCTCGAGGCGCACAGTGACCTGAGCGTGCGGGCGATCGTGCTGACGGCCGCGGGCGACCGCCACTTCTGCACGGGCGCGGATCTGCGAGTCCGTCAGCCCGCGAAGCCCAAGCCGGACGGCGCTCCCGAGCGGCCCGTCGGCACGGGCATCCAGATGATGCGGACGGGCTTCCAGCGTCTCATGGAGGCCATGCAGGACTGCCAGAAGCCGATCATCGTCGCGCTCAACGGGACGGCGGCAGGTGGCGGGGCGATGATGGCGCTCGCGGGCGACCTCGTGATCGCGGCCGACAACGCGAAGCTCATCCAGGTCTTCGTGCGCCGCGGGCTCATCCCGGACGGAGGCGTCGCATACCTCCTTCCTCGCCTCGTCGGGCTCCACAAGGCGAAGGAGCTCATCTTCTTCGGCGACGACCTGTCGGCCGCCGATGCGCAGGAGCTCGGGATCGTGAACCTGGTGGTGCCGGCGACGGACCTTCACAAGACCGCCGACGCCTGGGCCACGCGCTTGGCGAGCGGACCGACGAAGGCGATCGGCTGGGCGAAGAAGCTGCTGCACGACGCGTCGGAGCTGCCGCGCACGCAGCATCTCGAGACCGAGGCGATGTTCGTGGAGCTCAACCTCGGCACGGAGGACCAGACCGAGGGCATGGCAGCGTTCATGGAGCGGCGCGACCCGAACTGGCAGGGGTGGTAGGTGGCGGACCCCGCACCGCTCAAGGACCGCACCGCGGTCGTCGGTATCGGGCAGACGGCGTTCGGCAAGGGCCTCCCCGACACCGAGCTCTCGATGGCCTGCCAGGCGATCAGCGCCGCGATCGACGAAGCCGGCTTGCAACCCTCCGACGTAGACGGCCTCGCGCTCTACTCGATGGAGGACGGGCGCGAGGTCGACGTCGCGCGCAACGTCGGCCTGGGCGACATCACCTACTTCACGCAAGTGGGATATGGCGGCGGAGCCGGATGCGGCGCGGTAGGCCAGGCGGCGTTGGCCGTGGCTGCCGGCCAGTGCGAAGTCGCCGTCGTCTGGCGCGCACGCAAGCGCGCCGACGCCACGAGCAGGCCTTGGGCGCAGGTGCACGACCGTCTGGCCGGGCACCAGCAGTGGAGCAGGCCGTGGGGCGTGCTCCGGCCGGTCGACGAGATCGCGCTCCTGACGCGCCGGTACATGCACGAGTTCGGAGCGACGCGCGACCACCTCGCGAACGTCGCGATCGCGTTCCGCAAGCACGCCAACCGGAACCCATTGGCGACGATGGGTCACAAGACCATGACGCGCGACGACTACATGAACGCGCGATGGATCTCCGAGCCCCTGTGCCTGTTCGACAACTGCCTCGAGACAGACGGCGCGCTCGCGCTCGTCGTCACGAGCGCCGAGCGCGCGAAGGATCTCCCGAACCCGCCCGCGTACATCCACTCGTTCGCGCAGTCGATCCCCCGCCAGCACCAAGTCATGACCAACTACTTCAACGACGATCCCCTCCTCGGCCCGTCGTACGTCTGCGCAGACCTGCTCTGGGGAAGGTCGGACTTCAAGCCCGCGGACGTCCCCGTCGCGCAGCTTTACGACGCGTTCAGCCCGCTGGTCCCGCTGTCGCTCGAGGGGTACGGCTTCTGCGCACGCGGTGAGGGCGCCGACTTCACCAACGACGGCGCGCTCGAGTGGCCAAATGGGCGCCTGCCCACCAACACCTCCGGCGGCGGCATGTCCGAGGCGTACGTCCACGGGTTCAACCTGATCCTCGAAGGCGTTCGTCAGATCCGCGGCACGTCACCGAACCAGGTGGAGGGCGCCGAGTCGTCCCTCGTCACCAGCGGCGAGGGCGTTCCGACGAGCGCGATCCTCTTCCGGAAGTAGGCCGATGGGCGCCACGGGCTTCCTGCTCCCCGACCTCGACGACGAGGAGGCACGTCCGTTCTGGGAGGGCACCGCGCTCGGTGAGCTCCGGGTCCAGTCGTGCGCGGCGTGCGGCGCGTGGCGCATGCCTCCCCGACCCATGTGCCCGGTCTGCCGTTCGCTCGACGCGAAGTGGGTCGTCACCAACGGTCGGGGCACGATCTATTCGTTCATCGTGGCGCACCCGCCGCTCCTCCCGGCATACGCCGAGCTCGCGCCGTACAACGCGATCATCGTGGCGCTCGAGGAGAACCCGACGATCCGTTTCGTCGGCAACCTGCTGGAACGACCCGACGGACCGATCAACGAGGTCGACACCGCCTCGATCGCGATCGACCAGCCGGTGCAGGTCGTGTTCCAGCAGATCGAGGACGTCGCGCTCCCCCGCTGGGTCCGCACCTAGCCCCGCCTGAAGCCGCGCACCCAGCCGGCGAGATCCCGCCGCGTGTGCGCGCGTGCGAAGTTGGCGCGCACGAACGCGACGTAGTCCGCCGCGCAGGTCTCCGGGAGCAACGGCGGGACGCGACGCGAGATCGTCAGCACTGCGGCGTCGACCGCGGGCGAAGGCCTGAAGAGCCGCCGCGGAAGTCGCCTCCCGCGCCCGAACGTCCACCACGGTCCCCACTGCGCGCCAACGAGGTCGAGGGCTGCGCCGCAACCCGACTGCGCGCGTGAGCGGGCGACCTGCCACTGGACGACGAGGTCCGCTCGCACCAAGGCACCCATCGGATCGTCGAGCAGGCGGTGGACGATCGCCGATGTGCGGCTGAACGGCACGTTGGCGAGGACCCGGTACGGCGTCGACGGCAACGGGAACGTGAGCACGTCACACGAGAACAACGTGATGTTGCTCCGCCCGGCGCAACGCTGCGCGAGCCCGGCCGAGAGCGCCCGATCGATCTCGACCGCGAGGACGCGCGCGCCGCAGTCGGCGATTGCCGTGGTGAGCGCGCCCGATCCCGCACCGAGGTCGACCACGGTGTCGGTGGGCACGATCGCCGCGTCCGCAACCAGGCGCGCCGCGACACCGGCGCTGCGCAGGAAGTGTTGACCGAGGCTATGCCCGTCCGCCCGCGCGGCCGGCGGCCGCCCGGACACGAACCACCATCGTCATGCTCGCCTTCGCCTTCATCGCGAGTGAACGCCGCAATTCGAGCAGCAACGCCTAGGCGTCACAACTGATTTACGGCGCGGCGGCTGACGCAGCGAGCGAAGCGAGCGCAGTCAGCTCGCAGGAGGGCGAACGCCCGCGAGCCGGGTATCCCGGCGAGCAGTGAGCCCGACCAGAAAAAACGCCGAGCTCCGGTCGACGGGGGGTTCGACCGGAGCTGCGGCGTCTCTGTCATCGGGAACCGAGGTTCCCGAAGCGTGATCTCAGGCGGCTTGCCGGGCGCGCACGACGCCCTCGCCGCGCAGGGCACGAAGGGTCCGCTCCCAGCTGAGCTGGCGCTGGATCCACCGTCGGGCCTCGCGGCTGTCAACCCGCTCTTGTGTCTGCGACTGGGTCGCTTCGAGTGTCTTCATGGCGTTCACCCTCGGTCGCCTGCCTTCCCTGCCGTTTTCGTGGCCGGGCCGGCACGTATACTTGGTGTTGCGACACTGAGAGTAAACACTCTCAAGGTATCTGCTGTCAAATGTTGTGACGACTGTCACAAGCTTCCCGGACACCCGTCGGGACGTGCGATGGACGGTGAAAACCTCAGGATCGACGACCTCGCCCAGCGCTCGGGGCTCACCGTCGACACGATCCGGTACTACCAGCGTGAGGGGCTGCTCCCTCCTGCCGAGCGTGCGGGCCGGGCGAAGCTCTACGGACCCGACCACCTCACCCGCCTCGAGCGGATCCGCGATCTCCAGGCGCGCCGCTTCTCCCTGGCGGCGATCAAGGCGCTCCTCGACTCCGAGCGGACCGATCTCGTCGACGGCATCTTCGGCGGGGACGGATCGTCCTTCTCGCTCGGCGAGCTGATCGAACGGTCGGGTGCTTCGGAGGAGCTCGTCATCCGCATGCACAAGGCCGGTCTGCTCCGCGACCCCGCGGACTTCGGCCGTGACTCCTACGACGCAACCGATCTCGACGTGCTGCGCGCGGTCGCGGAGCTCTCCCGTCACGGGCTCCCCGACGACGTGCTGACCCAGCTCGCGTCCATCTACGTGCACGGCGTCGAGGGCATGCAGTCGCAGGTGCTCGCGCTCTTCGGGGGCCAGGACGGCACAGAGTGGGAGCCCGGCGAGCTGGAGACGTTCCAGCAGCGCGCGGCCGCATCGGCCGGCGAGCTGCTGCCGCTCGTGACGCGGGTCGTCGAGTACGTCCACACGCGGACGCTCCAACGGCTCACCCTCGGCGCGATCGAGCGGAGTGCTCCGCCGGGAGCCAAGGGCTCGCGGGACTGACTCGGGTCAGTCGTCGAGATGCCAGATGCGCGCGGCGTTGCCGCCCGTGATCAGCTCACGCTCGGCAGTAGGGATGTGCCCCATCAAGCTGTCGATCGTCTTGCGCGAGTACGGCCAGTCGTTCCCGTGGTGCGGATAGTCCGACGACCACATGATGTTCTCGACGCCCGCGAGGTGCCGCAGCTCGACGCCTGACCGATCGGTGATGAAGCTGGCCGCGTTGTTGCGGTACCAGTAGAACGACGGCGGCTCCTTGATCGGGAGATCGCCCCAGACGCGGTTGCGCCAGTAGCGGTCGTCGATCGACTCGATCAGGTGGGGCAGCCAACCGACGCCAGTCTCGATCCAGCACATCTGCAATGCCGGGAAGCGGTCGAAGACACCCTGGAACAGCATGGCGGTGATGTTGCCCGCGGACATCGAGAACACGTGGCTCATACCACCGATTGCCTTGGCGCGCGCGGCCTCGCTCGTCATGTCGTAGAGGAGGTTGCCTGCTTTCGCCGCTGCCTTCCGGCCGGCTGCCCGCTGCTTGCGGCTGATGATGTTGATGTGCACCGCGACCGGGAGACCCTCGTCGCACGCAGCCGCCCAGAACGGGTCGTCTTCCCGTGAGAGGTTCGAACCACCCGACGGCCAGTTCGAGATGATGACGCCCTTGGCCCCTCGCGCCTTGGCCTTGCGCAGGCCGTCGATCGAGGTGTCGATGCCGAGCGACGGAATCTGCGCGAGCCCGATGAGCCGCTTCGGGTCGGGTGCGCAGAACTCCTCGAACAGGAAGTTGTTGTAGGCCTCGACGCCCGCGAGGACGAAGTCGTCGTCATCATCGCCCAAGAAGTGGCTCATCGTTCGCTGCGGCGGGTAGAGCACCTCCGCCGACACGCCGTCGATGTCCATGTCCTTGAGGCGCTCGGCGCCGTTGTAGCAACCTGCGCGCGCGTCCTCGTAGGTGACGCCCAACCATCGGAAGTCGTCCCAGGCCATGCCCGGCGTGGAGACGAGCCCGATCGGGTCGGGCTCACCACCGACGGCGGTCTGCCACGCGTCCCCACCCTGCGAGTCCTTGACGAGCGTCGGCGCCTTGTCCTGGAATTTCTCGGGGAGCCAGTTCTTCCACACGTCGGGCGGCTCGAGAATGTGGCAATCGGCGTCGACGATGCGGTGCGCGGCCATCCGGTGGTTCCTCCTGCTGGGTCCCCGAGAGCGTTGAACGAGCCCAAGAGTACGCTGACACGAGCGTCAGGAAAAGCCTCGGAGGGGCCGGTGGCACAGGGACAGGAGGAGCCAGAAAAGCTCCTCGAAGGGCTGGAGGTCGTCGACCTCGCGAGCGAGCCGGCCGCGATGACGGGGCGGATGCTCGCGGATCTCGGGGCGAGCGTGACGCTCGTGGAGCCCGCCGAGGGCGCGGCGTTGCGCCGCGATTCGGCCCGGTGGGATGCATGGACGTTCGGCAAGCGCATCGTCGCGGCTTCCGGTGCCGAGGACCCCGTGCTCCGCGCGCTCCTCTCCGAAGCAGACGCTGTCATCGACACGCCGGCCTTTCCGGGCAGCTGGGCGCTCGACCCGGCGCTCGCTCCGCAGGCGGTCTGGATCAGTGTGACCCCGTTCGGTCTCGAAGGTCCCCGGTCCGGGTGGCGCGCCTCGGACCTGGGCCTGATGGCCGCGAGCGGCAACATGTATTGCACCGGCGATCCGGATCGCGCGCCGGTCCGCTGCACCGAGCCCTCGGGCTACGCGCACTCGGCGTCGGAGGCGGCGTTCGCGCTCCTGACAGGGCTCGCCTCGCAGCGTCCGCAGCGCGTCGACCTGTCGATGCAGGAGGCGGTGTTCGTCGCCAACATGGCCACCCCCGCACGGTTCCCGCAGACCGGGTTCCGCGGACAGCGGCGCGGCGCCAACATCGGCCGCACGCGCGAGATCTGGACCACGCGTGACGGATACGTGTCGTTCGGATTGCGCGGCGGCAAGGCGCGCATCCCCAGCCTCGAGACGCTCACCAAGCTCGTCGACACCGAGACCCTCCGCTCGATGGACTGGTCGACGTTCTCCCCGAACACGGCCGACGACGCCACCCTGCGGGCGATCGAGCACGACGTCGCCGAGTACTTCTCGCGCCACACGATGCAGGAGCTCTACGACATCGCGTGCGAGACCAACCTCATGCTGGCTCCCATCAACTCCCCGGCGGAGATCCTCGGGAGCCGTCAGCTCGCCTCGCGGGACTTCTTCACCTCGCTCCCCGACGGGACGAAGATCCCGCGCTCGTTCCTGACCGTCACACCCGGACCGAAAGCGGACTCCAGCGCGCGACCCGCGCAGCGGGTGCCCGCGGCGCCGAGCACGTCGGGCGCGTGGGCAGGCGTGCGCATCATCGAGCTGGGGAGCGGAGCAGCGGGTCCGATCGCCACGCGGTACTTCACCGAGCACGGGGCAACCGTCCTGCGCATCGAGTCCAAGAGCCGTCCCGACTTCCTCCGCGTGTACGCGCTCGGCCCAAACAACCCGCACGGGCTCGAGGGAGCGCCGATGTACGACGGGCTCAACGTCGGCAAGCGCGACGTCTCGTTCAACCTCAAGCACCCGGAGGCAATCGCCCTGCTCATCCGGCTCGTCGTCGAATGGGCCGACGCCGTGGCCGAGAACTACGCGCCGCGCGCTATGCGCGGCTTCGGTCTCGACTACGCGTCCCTGGTGAAGGTCAAGCCCGACCTCGTGATGGTGAGCGCCTGCCTGAACGGGCAGACCGGACCGCACAAGGACTATCCCGGATTCGGAGGCCAGGGCTCGGCGCTCGCCGGGTACAACTACCTCACCGGCTGGCCCGACCGCGACCCGGTCGGGCCGCACGCCACCATCACCGACTCGCTCGCTCCCCGGTTCGTCGCGACTGCACTCGCGGCCGGCCTCTTGCACCGTCGTGCGACAGGCGAGGGCTGCTATCTCGATGTCTCGCAGGTCGAAGCAGCCGTGTACTCCCTGACGCCATGGCTGATCGACGCGCAACGGGAGGGTGCACCGCGCGGGCGCGAAGGCAACGACAACCGGCGAGCCAAGCTCCATGGTGCATTCCGATGTGCCGACGAGGGAGATGTCGGCGACCGTTGGATCGCGATCGCGGCATGGACCGACGACGAGCTCGCGACGCTCCTCGACGCGACGGGCAGGGACGTCGAGAAGTTCGCGTCGTCGCGTACGCGCGACGACGTCGCTGCACAGCTCCAGGCCCTCGGGATCGAAGCGGTGCCCGTCAACGACTTCGGGGACGTCCACACCGACGCGCAGGTCGCGGCCCGGAACCACTTCGTGCCTCTCACCCATCCCGTCATGGGCGACGGGCTGTACGAGCGCAACGGGTTCCGCCTGTCGGACGCGACGAGCGGATACGACCGGACAGGGCCCACGCTGGGTCAGGACCAGGACTGGGTGCTCGGTGAGCTCCTCGGCCTGGATGCAGCCCGGCGCGAGCAGCTCGCCGCCGACGGCGCCTTCGACTGACTCGCGCGGTCGCGCAGCGTCGGTATCATCGGACCATGCGCGCAACACGCGACGCAGCGCACGATTTCGGTGACATGGCCGAGGACCTCCCGGTGATCGATCTCACCGAGGCATCGGACACCATGTCGCAGACCGACCCGGTCGCATTCGACGAGGCCTACGCGCGGCTCGCGTTCGGGCTCGGCATCGTCCCGCGCCGCAGGCACGATCCCGAGCCGCTGTGGCGGCAGCCGGTGTTCCTGCTGATCATCGTGGCCGCGTGCATCGTCCTGCTCCTCGCGTCCATCTAGCCCGAGCGGCCTGCGACGAAGTCGCAAGAGCGGGGAGTTACGCGGGCATGATGCTGCCGCCGTCGACGCACAGCACCTGACCGGTCACGAGCTTGGCGTCGTCGGAGGCGAAGAACACCGCCGTGCCGGCGAGATCCTCTGCTTCGAGCGTCTGCTTCATCGCGCTCATCATCGGGATCATCCCGATGTACTCCTCGGGCACGATCTTCTTGGTGGCCTCGGTCATCGTGAC
>DATBHZ010000080.1:0-12718 GCA_036557185.1 Acidimicrobiia bacterium
GTCCCGGTCACCCACGACCGGTCAGGGTAGGTGGCCTGCCGTGCCGCCGGGCTACGTTGCGCCGATGCCGATCGCCGCCGTGATCTTCGACCTCGGAGGCGTCGTCTTCCCGTCCCCGTTCGACCTCTTCGCCGCCTACGAGGCCGCCGAGGGCCTGCCGGACCGGTTCATCCGCAACGTGGTCGCCGCGAGCGCCGATCACGGGGCATGGGCGCGCTTGGAGCGCAACGACGTCACGTTCGAGGACTTCTGCAAGGAGTTCGAGAACGAGTGCCGCCAGGCGGGCGGATCCGTCGACGCGCAGAAGCTGATGGCTGGCGTGGGCGCGCGCTTCGAGCCGCGACCCGAGATGCTCCGAGCGATCACGTCCATCCGAGAGCACGGGCTGAAGCTCGGCGCGCTCACGAACAACTGGGCACCCTCGGCGAGCAAAGCGCTGCCGGACCTCGACACGAGGCGTGACCTCGTCTTCGACGTCGTCGTCGAGTCCTCCGTCGAGCGTCTGCGCAAACCCGATCCGCGGATCTACGAGCTCATCTGCACGCGTCTCGACATCCGGCCGGACGAAGCCGTCTTCCTCGACGACCTCGGCGTCAACCTCAAGCCCGCGAGAGAGCTCGGCATGACGACGATCAAGGTCATCGAAGCGAGCGCGGCGCTCGACGAGCTCGCGGAGGTACTCGGCTTTCCGCTGGGTGCCGCTTGATGGACCTCCTGCTGGTGCGCCATGCACAACCGCGCCGGATCGGGACGGAGGAGTCGAGCGGCACGGCCGCCGACCCGGAGCTCACCGAGGCCGGGCGCCTGCAGGCACAGCGGCTCGCCGCGTGGTTGGCGCCCGAGCGCATCGATCTCGTGGTGAGCAGCCCGCTCCGTCGTGCCGTGGAGACGGCACAGGCAGTCGCAGACGCCCACGGGCTGAAGGTCGAGGTCGTCGATCAGCTCCGGGAGTACGACGCGGACTCGTCCGAGTACATCCCGATGGAGGAGCTGCGCGAAACCAAGGACGACCGATGGCAGGCGATGGTCGAAGGGCGCTGGGAGGACTACGGCGGGGAGCCGCCCGACGTCTTTCGCGCCAGGATCGTTCCGTGCATCGACGGCATCATCGACGCGCATCCGGGCCAGCAGGTCGTGGCGTCGTGTCACGGAGGTGTGATCAACGTGTTCACCGCGGCACTGCTCGGACTGCCCCACCACCTCTGGTTCGACCCCGCGTACACGAGCATCACGCGCATCCGTGCGGCGCGGAACGGCGTCCGCTCCCTCGCGTCGCTCAACGAGACGGGACATCTCCTCGGCAACCGGGAGGTCGCACCATGACCGTGCACATCGAGGACGACGGACCGGTACGGGTGGTCACGATCGACCGTCCTCGAGCGCGCAACGCCGTGGACCGCGAGACCGCCGAGGCGCTCGCCGACGCGTTCCGCGCGTTCGAAGCCGACGAAGACGTTCTCGTCGCGGTGCTCACCGGGGCGGACGGCACCTTCTGCGCCGGTGCCGACCTGAAGGCGATGTCGAACGTCGTCGAGCCGGAGGGGGACGGTCCCATGGGCCCGTCGCGGATGCTGCTCTCGAAGCCGGTGCTCGCCGCGGTCGAGGGCCACGCCGTCGCCGGTGGCCTGGAGCTGGCGCTCTGGTGCGATCTGCGGATCGCCGCGCGCGATGCCGTCTTCGGTGTGTTCTGCCGGCGCTGGGGTGTGCCGCTGATCGACGGGGGGACGGTCCGGCTGCCACGGTTGATCGGGCAGTCCAACGCGCTCGACCTCATCCTGACCGGGCGCGGTGTGAGCGGCGACGAGGCACTCCGCATGGGTCTCGCCAACCGTCTCACGGAGCCCGGGGGCGCGCTCGCCGCCGCGGTCACGATGGGCAAGGAGCTGGCCGAGCTGCCACAGGTGTGCATGCGGAACGACCGGCGGTCGGTGCACGATCAATGGGGGATGTCGATCGACGCAGCGCTCGCGCGCGAGCTCGAGCTCGGCGTCGCGTCGTTGCGTTCGCCGGATCTGGCGGTGGGCCGGTTCGTCGCCGGTGAAGGGCGTCACGGAGAGCCGTCGCCGCGGCCGCAGTCGTCGTAGACTGCCGGGCGAACCAACAGGCACACGCCACACCCGGGACGCCCGGGACCACACGCCCCGGGAACGACAACCCGGGCCACGAGACCCGAGCACGCACCGGGCACAGAACCGGGGCAGACCCGGGCGCTAGGAGGAGCCATGTCCACGGCCGACTCCGGGCGGTCGCGCACCGTCGCAGACATCATGAGCCGCCCCGTCGTCACCGTCGGATCCGACGAGAAGGTTGCCGAGGCCGCCGCGCGCATGCGCGAGCAGCGAGTGGGATCAGTCGTCGCCCTCGACGAGGGCCGCCCGGTCGGCATCCTCACCGAACGCGACCTCGTGCGCATCGCCGCGGCGGGTGCGGACACCGGAACGACGACGGTGCGCGAGTGGATGACGGCGAGCCCGGATTCCGTCGCGCCCGACGTCGACGTCATCGACGCGTTCGCCAGCCTCGCCGAACGCGGTTACCGGCACATCCCGGTGATCGACGGTGAGGAGCTGGTCGGCATCGTGTCGATGCGCGACCTCATGAAGATCGCCCAGATCCAACCTGCGGAAAATCTCGCGCACGAGATCCCGCGCGGCTTGGAAGGCGTTGTCGTCGCCGAGACCGACATCGGCGACGTGCGCGGGCTCGAGGGCTTCTACCACTACCGGCAGTACAACGCGGTCGAGCTCGCGGAAAAGCGGACGCTCGAAGACGTGTGGTACCTCCTGTTCGAGGGCGAGCTGCCCTCACTCTCGCAGCGCGACGCGTTCATGGAGCAGGTCGCCGCCCTGCGCGTGATCCCGGAGGACGTCGCCGAGGTCCTTCCTGCCATCGCGAAGCTCGGCGACACTGCACCGCCGCTCGACATGCTGCGCACGACCGTGTCGTTGCTCGCCGCGAGCCTCGACTTCCGTCCGTCGCTCGATCTCACAGGCGTCGAGCTGCGAGCGCAGGCACTGCAGGTGTGTGCGGTCGTGCCGACGTTGCTCACGAGCATCTACCGGCTGCGCCACGGCCTGCAGCCGATCCCTCCGGATCCCGGGCTGCCCTACGCCGCGAACTACCTGCACATGTTGCACGGCGAGGCCGCCACCGACGAGGCGACGCGTGCCGTTGAGCAGTACCTCATCTCGACGATCGACCACGGCTTCAACGCGTCGACGTTCACGGCGCGTGTCATCACGTCGACCGGTGCAGACGTCGGCGCCGCTGTCGTCGGTGCGATCGGTGCGCTTTCGGGACCGTTGCACGGTGGAGCACCGAGCCGCGCGCTCGCAATGCTCGACGCCATCGGCACGCTCGACAAGGCCGAGCCGTGGTTGCGCGACGCCGTCGAGCGCGGCGACCGCCTCATGGGCTTCGGCCACCGGGTGTACAAGACCGACGATCCGCGCTCGGTCATGCTCCGCGGGGTTGCCGAGCGCCTCGGCGGGCCGAAGGTGGAGCTCGCGAAGCAGATCGAGCAGAAGGCCATCGACGTGCTCGCCGAGCTCAAGCCGGGTCGCAAGCTCTACACGAACGTCGAGTTCTACGCCGGGATCGTCATGGACTACTGCGGGATCCCTCGCGAGATGTTCACGCCGACGTTCGCATCGAGCAGGGTGATCGGCTGGTGCGCGCACATCCTCGAGCAGGCTGCCGACAACCGGCTCATCCGCCCGAGCGCGCTCTACGTCGGCCCTCCGCCGCCGCAGCCGGTTCCGCCCATCGCCTGAGACGGACCAGGACGAGCGCGCTCAGTCGAGCGTCGGTGTCTGCAAGAGCCAGATCGGCAGCGTGCGGCGGAGCTCGGTGTCGACGTAGAGGCGCACTTCGATGCTGCCGTAGCGCTCGATGGGAACGTTGCGGAGATCGAATGTGATCGGCACGTTCAGGTTTTCACCGATCATCAGCTCGGGAGCTCCCAGCTGGATCTCGCCTGCGATCTCGGCGAGCTCCTGGCCGTCCTCGTCGACGACCACGACGCGCACCTCACGAGCGGCCTCGGCCTCGAGACGTTCGAGCTCGAGGACCATCGCGAAGTAGACGCCCAGTGGCGCCGGGAGCGCTTCGCGGTAGCAGCGCGTCACGCCACCGGAGGCTACGAACAGCAGTCCCTCCCGAACCTGGGCGAAATCGGCAAGCATCGCGGTGGTGACTTCCATGAGCCGTGAGGTTAGAGGGTGACCGACGCCGGGCTCGCGCTGAAGTCACCTGCAGGTCGCTGGGTGCTGATCGCGTCGGTGCTCGGCTCGGGCATGGCCATGTTGGACGCGACGGTGGTGAACATCGCGCTCCCGGTGATCGGCCGCGACCTCGACACCACCTTCGCCAACCTGCAATGGGTGCTGAACGCGTACACGCTGATGCTCGCAGGCTTCCTGCTGCTCGGCGGTGCGCTCGGCGACCGCTTCGGCCGCAAGCGGCTCTTCCTGACCGGCGTGGTGTGGTTCGCGCTCGCATCGATGCTCTGCGCCGTCGCGCCGTCGGCCGAGGTCCTCATCGCTGCACGGGCGCTTCAGGGGGTCGGCGCCGCACTGATGACACCCAACAGCCTCGCGTTGCTCGAGGCGAGCTTCTCGTCGACGGACCGCGCGGCCGCCATCGGAGCGTGGTCGGGGCTCGGCGGGGTCATGACCGCCCTCGGCCCGTTCGTCGGCGGGTGGCTGATCCAGGCGGCGAGCTGGCGATGGATCTTCTTCATCAACGTTCCGTTCGCGATCGCGATCGTGGCGCTCGCGAGCCGGCATCTCCCTGAGAGCGCCGACGCGAATGCACCACGGCACATCGACGCGCGTGGCGCCGCGCTGGCCGTCGTGGGTCTCGCTGGCCTGGTGAACGCCCTCATCGCGGGCCCGGAGCGCGGATGGACCTCAGCGGGCGTGCTCGTGAGCCTCGTCGTCGGTGTCGCGTGCCTCGTCGCGTTCGTGGCGAGCGAGGCACGCAGCGCGCACCCGCTGCTCCCGCTCGGGCTCTTCTCGATCGGCAACTTCCGCGCAGCCAACCTTGTGACGCTCATTGTGTACGCAGCCCTCACCGGAGCGACCTTCCTCCTCCCGATCCAGCTCCAGACGGTGGTCGGGTACTCGGCGCTCGCCGCAGGAGTCTCGCTGCTGCCATTGACGGTGATCATGCTGCTCTTCTCGGCGCGCGCCGGGCGGCTGGCCACGCGCATCGGACCCCGGATCCCGATGGCGCTCGGGCCCGTGGTCGCGGGCATCGGGGTGATGCTCCTCGCGCGGATCGGCGCCGGGAGCACCTACTTCGCCGACGTGTTCCCCGCGGTCGTGGTGTTCGGCGCCGGTCTTGCGCTCACCGTCGCACCGCTCACCGCGACCGCGCTCGGGTCGGTACGCGACGAGAACGCGGGGATCGCATCTGCCGTCAACAGTGACGTCGCGCGCATCGGCGGGCTGATCGCCGTGGCGATCCTGCCGGTGCTCGCGGGAATCAGCAACGCCGACTTCAACAACGCCGCGGCTTTCTCCGACGCGTTCCACACCGCTATGTTCATCTCGGGCTTCGGGCTCATCGCCGGGGGTGTCCTCGCGTGGTTCACTGTGCGCGCCCCGGAGATCTCCGAAGCGGTCGTGAGCGAGCCCACGTCACACTGCGCGCTCGACGCCACGCCGCTGCGCGCCGACTGCGTCGACGCCGCATAGATGCGCGAGCGCCGAACGGCACTCTTCCTGGTCGCCGCGATCGCGCTCGTGCTTCTCGTGGCGTTGTACTTCTTCGGCGTACGCACCGCCTGGGGCCAACGCATCGACGCCGCCGCGCTCCGGGGCTCGGGCACACTCCGCCCGACGGCAGTCCATGCCGCGGGACGACTGCTCGCCACGATCGACGTCGCCTCGCTGGCGCTCATCGGTGCTGCGATCGTCCTCGTCGCCGTCACGCGCCGGCGGCCCTTTCTCGCCATCGGGGTCGCGATCATCATCGGCGCGTCGGTGGTGACGACCGAGATGCTCAAGCACGTGATCCTCCCGAGGCCGTATCTCGGAGTGGTGGATCTCCTGCGCTTCCATCCGAGCTTCCCCAGCGGTCACACCACGGTTGCGATGTCACTCGCCGTCGCGGCCACGCTGGTGACGCCCGTGCGCGCACGCGGCTGGGTCGCGCTCGTCGCCGCGCTCTACGCGAGCAGCATCGGCATCGCCACGGTGGCCACCGGCAACCACCGGCCGAGCGATCCGATCGGAGCAGTCCTCGTCGTCACGTTCTGGGCTGCGCTCGTCATGGCGGGGCTCACGACCATCTCGACGACGGTGCCGCGTGAGCGCCAAGGTCCCACGATCAGCCCTGCACTCGCGCTCGGAGGGATCATCGCACTCGGGGTCGCGTTCGCCGCACTGGTCGTCACCGCGGTGGCGATCCGGCAGGCACGTCTCGGATCCGTGGGACTCCGCGGAGCGTTCGTCGGCGCCGCAGCCGCCATCGCCGGTGCAGCCTTCGTCGCGATCGCGACGCTCGTGTGGGTGCTGCGTGATGTCACCGTCGACCCGCCACCGCCCACCGATGGGTGAGGTCAGGTCGTCGGCGGCGTGGGTTCGAGCGGGGCCGCCGCGCCGTGCTCGCGGTTGCGGTGACGGCGCGCGAAGAGCGCCGATGCCACGAGACCTGCCGGGAGCGGCAGCCAGTAGGAGAACAAGCGGTACAGCAACGTCGTGAGGACCGCGAGGTCGCCCGGAAGGCCCGACAGCGCCAGCACGCCGGTGAGGCCCGCCTCGACGAAGCCCAGACCGCCGGGGGTGATCGGGATCATCGCGAGTGCGGCCGCGGCGACATAGGCGAGCAGGACGAGCACCGGCTCGGGATGCCCCCCGACCGCGTACGCGCACGTCAGGAGCGCGAGAAAGTCGAACACCTGGTTCCCGAATGCCGCCGGCAGCGCGCGCTTCCAATTCTCCTCCAGCGCCTCGCGCACGAAGTCCCGCGCCTCGAGCACCATCTCGGAGACTGATCGCTGAGGCGGGTTGCGCCGCCGTACCAGACGAAGGACGCGGTCCACGAGCGCCCCAACGGCTCGCACGACACGGTCGGACACGAGCAAGACGACACCGCCCCCGAGCACGAACATGCCGAGGATGGCGGCGAGGATCGCGCCGCGCAGCAACTGGTGTTGCGGCACGACGATCCTGAGCATGATCGGTGGCAGGGCGAAGATGGGCAGCACGAGCAGCGTCGCGGTCGACAGGATGCCGACAGCCGTCAGCACCGTGGTGGTGCGAGCCGGCGCGAACCCCGCACGTGTGAGCATCTGGAACTGGGTCGTCCCGCCGGTGGCGGCCCCTCCGGGCAGGGCGCGGCTGAGGGCGTTGCCCGCCAGCTGTGAGCACCCGACGTCGAACCATCGATTCGTTCCGA
Organism: Acidimicrobiia bacterium; assembly: GCA_036557185.1. GTDB lineage: Bacteria > Actinomycetota > Acidimicrobiia > IMCC26256 > JAENVU01 > DATBHZ01. The sequence continues at coordinate 7,405 of DATBHZ010000080.1, forward strand.
GCGCGATGCGCGTGAGCTCCCAGATGCTCACGAACGCCAGTGACTCGAACACGAACACGGCCACGAACCAGAGCGGGTTGACGTCGCGGAGCTTCGGGAGATCACCGAACAGGGCGAGCAGGCCCGGCGCCACCAGGTACAGCGACAGCAGGAAGACCACGAGCAGCAGCGCTCGCCCGATGATCTGCCGACGGCGCGAATCAGCGCTCATTCATGTGCGCGGCAGCGCGCGGCGGCCCGACCCGGCGACGAGCAGCGGCCAGGGGTCGTCGGTCGACGCCGAAAGCTGGAAGAGCCGCTCCGCGGCTACCGCCATGGCCGCGACGGCGTCGTCGCTCGGGCGATACCGCCGACCGGTGCTGAGCAGCACATCGTCGTGGTGCATCGCCGTGTCCATCAGCCCGAACATCACTTGGAGCGCGGCAGGAAGCGTCCCGAGCTGGTGCGGGATCGGCTCGTCCGGATCGTCGACAGCGTCGAGGAACGAAGTCGCCGAGTCGCCCAGCACCCTCGCGGGATCACCCCCGAAGTCGCGCACCGCACGTTGGTTCTCGACGTCCAGCTCATCCGCGGCGAACGGTGGAGCGAAGTCACCGGTACGTCCTCGCTGCAGCATCGCGTCGAAGCGGGTGAACGTGGCGGCGAGATGGGCCGTGACGTCGCGGACCGTCCATCCCTCGCAGGCCGAGGGCTGCCCGTCGAGCGCGCCACTTCCGACATCGGCGAGATAGGCGTCGACCTCGCGGCGCGTCAGTGCAACGCCGTCGGGCCAAGGGCCCGCGAGCTGCGGCGCGATCTGCGACATACGACGAGCTTGACCAGCGTGCCCAGACCGCGCAAACGAGGATCGGGCAGGCTGTGCACGTGGAGATCCGATTGCTCGGGGTCGGCGACGAGCGTGTCGCGGAGGAGGCCTGCGGGCTCTACACGACCGGAGCCGTGGAACCGGCCGCCTTCCTCGACGCTCCGGGCACCGCGCTCTTCGCCGCGGTGGACGGCGACGACGTGGTGGGCTGCGCGTACGGACACGAGCTCGTCCACCCGGACGGTGAACGCACGATGCTCCTCTACTCGCTCGACGTGGCCGAGCCGAGCCGCCGCCGGGGCATCGGAAGGCAGCTGGTCGACGCGTTCACCGCGCACGCCCGAGACCGGGGCTGCACCGAGGTCTGGGTGCTGACCGAGCACGAGAACGCCGCGGCGCTGGCGACCTATGCAGCAGCAGGCGGCACCCGGGACCCCGACGACTCGGTCATGTTCACCTGGCGACTCGCGCCGGGACGCCACTCCTAGCTACGGGATCGGCACATCGCTGTGTGCGCGGTCGCAACGTTGGAGTGCGTGCGGTTGGGCGCCACAACCTCGAGCTGAGCGCTCCAGCTCGCGCCGAGGTTGTGGGCGGGCGGTTGGTAGAAGCCCGTGACGCGATACGTCCCCGACCGCGGGACGTGCAGCGACCGGATGGCTCCGCGTTTCCCGCTCGCAACGAGGCGATAGCGGATGGTGCCCGACCCACCCGAGACGCGAAAGTCGCCCGTGTAGCGCTGAGGCAACCGGCAATCCACGGGCAGCCAGTCGTTCCAGGCGACGCGTGCCTCGGCCACGTGCAGGGAATCGCCGGCGGTCAATGTGACACCGGCCACAATGAGCGCAACACCCAGTGCGCCGGCCGCAAGCAGCCGAGCGCTCGAGTCGTACCAGCGCCTGATCCGACCGCGTGATCGAAGCAGGGCGCACACCGCCGCCGCCGCAGCCACGGCGACTCCGATGATCGTGAGCGGGTTGACGAAGTTCACGGGAGGGAGAACGCCAGTTGGGCCGGCCGGCCCGCCTGGCGCCGAGGAGCGCCGCCGGTAGGATGTGGCCCGCTCACGGAGATTGAGGCTGGGCGTCCGAGGGCGGGCTCACAGGCAGGGTGCTGTCGAACCAAAGGGGTGGTCACGTGGGGCAGTCTGGCAGTCCTCGGCGCGTGCGCGTCCGCGTCAGGGCCGTGCGCGTAGGCGCTGCATCCCTGCTCGCCATCGCGCTGTCCCTACCCGCTGCCGCTTTGTTGCCGCGGGCCGCCTCTGCGGCCGACATCGCGTATCCCGACCTCATCTCGGTCATCCCCACGGGTGATCTCGGCATCTCGCACCCGACGCCGTCGACGAAAGAGTTCGACTACACCCACCTCGTGTACAACGCCGGGCTGGGTCCGCTCGAGGTGCAGCCGACCAACTACGACCCGAGCACGAACCTCGCGACCGGTGTCCAGAACCTGTACTCGTACGACGCGAACGGCAAGCCCACGCTCGCCCAGACCCATACAGCGCAGGACACGTTCTTCTTCCACATCGCACACGAGCACTATCACTTCCCGCTCGCTCTGTTCGGCCTCTACAGCGTGAAGCCCGACGGGTCGCTCGGCGACCCGGTCGCGGTGAGCCCGAAGGTCGGCTTCTGTCTCGGTGACGATTCCCACGTCGACAGCTCGCTGCCGCACTCGCCGACCGCGCGCGGGTACGACGGCGGCACCTGCCCGAACCCACAGGCAGTGCGCGGGATCTCGTCCGGCTGGGGCGACCGCTACGACCGCGCGGATCCCGGTCAGGCGATCGACATCACGGGAGTCCCCGACGGGACGTACTGGTTCCACAGCGTGGTCGACCCCGACAGCAACTTCCTCGAGTCCGACAAGGCGAACAACACGACCGACGTCAAGGTCCAGATCTCGGGCGACACCGTGACACCCATCAGCCCGTTGGTGTCCCAGGGCGCGTTCGTGTTCGACCAATCCTTCGTCGTGACCGGCAACGGCGCCGTCTCGACCCCGACCTTCAGCACCTCGGGCGTCAACGAGACGCTCCTTGCATTCGTCGGCGCGGACCCCAACGGCAACGGCCCCAACAGCGCGACGGTTTCCGGCGGTGGCCTCAACTGGACGCTGGTGAAGCGCGCGAATTCACAACCGGGCACCGCAGAGGTCTGGACCGCGAGCGCGCCGGTGCCGTTGAACAACGTGAAGGTCACGTCGTCACTGGCAGGAGCGGCAGACCAGTCGCTGACCGTGTACGCGATCAAGGGTGCGGCCGGCGTGGGGGCGTCGGCAGGAGCAGGTGCTGCCACGGGGTCGCCGACCGTCGGCCTCACGACCACCGCGGCGGGATCCTGGCCGATGGCGGTCGCGAACGACCCCGACACCTACGACCCGCACATCCCCGCAACCGGATTCACCACCGCGAGCCAGTGGCTCGACGAGTCGAAGAACTCGTCGTTCTGGCACGAGGCCACGAACAACCCGACCCCGAACGCCGGGACACCCGTGACCTTCGCCGACTCCTTCCCGAACCACGACGACTGGAACATGGCCGCGGTCGAGCTCATCCCGTCGACCAGCAACGACGTCACGCCTCCGGTGATCTCCAACCCGACGGTCACGGGCCTGGGGCCGGATCGCGCCACCGTCAACTGGACGACCGACGAGCCGGCCACGTCACGGGTCGAGTACGGGCCCACGCCCGGCATGGGTCAGTCGACGCCGGCTGACCCCACGTTGGTGACCTCGCACAGCCAGACCATCACCGGGCTCAGTGCCAACACCCAGTACACGTATCAGATCGACAGCTCCGACTCGGCGGGCAACGCCGCGACGCTTCCCGACCTCACGTTCACGACGTCTCCACCGCGTACGACTCCACCCGCGTTCTCGAACGTGCACCTGTCGGATCTCGAGCCCGATCAGGCGACCTTCGCATGGACGACGGACGAGCCTTCGAACAGCCAGGTCGAGTACGGGGTCACATCAGGCTATGGTGTGTCAAGCCCTCTTGACGCCAATCAGGTCTTCACGCACTTCGAGACGGTGACCGGGCTGACGCCGTCGACCGTGTACCACTACAGAGCTCACGGCACGGATCCGTTCGGCAACGCAGGGGCCTCGACGGACCAGACGTTCCAGACGCCGGCCATCCCACCGTTGATCTCGGTCGATACCACGGCCTTCAAGGACGGCAAGGGGCCTCAGACCACGCCCGCGTTCTCGACGGGAGCGAACGAGCTCCTCGTGGCCTTCGTCGGATCCGACGGCCCGTCGAGCGGCGGCCAGACCACGACGGTGAGCGGCGCGGGCCTCACGTGGTCGCTCGCGGAGCGCGCGAACAGCCAGTTCGGAACGGCCGACGTCTGGAGCGCGTTCACGTCGAGCGCGCTGAGCAACGTCACCGTCAGCTCCACGCAGGGTCACGGCCCACTCGGACAGTCCTTGACCGTGGTGGCGTTCAAGAACGCGACGAGTGTGGGAGCCGTGGTGGCAGCAGGCTCCCTGGCAGGAGCTCCGACTGCGCAACTCAGCACGACCGGGCCCAGCTCGCTGCTGTACGGCGTCGGGAACGACTGGGACCGCGCCGTCGCTCGCGCGGTCGGGGCCGGTCAGACGATGGTGCACCAGTTCGTCGACACGAGCACGGGGGACACCTACTGGACGCAGGCGCTCAACGCCAACACCGGCCCGGTCGACTCGCGCGTCACGCTCAACGACACTGCCCCGACGAACGATCGATGGAACTTCGGAGCCGTCGAGATCCGTCGTCCGATCAGCGTCCCACCGCCGGCGCCGACGGCGCCCGCGATCTCCGGGGTCACCGTCGGAGGCTCGACCGCGACGAGCGCAACGATCAACTGGACCACTGACCAGCCCGCGACGACACAGGTGCTCTACGGCACGACCCCGGCGTACGGGTCGTCGACGGTGCTCGCTCCGCTCGGCGTCACGAGCCACTCCCAGGTCGTCTCCGGTTTGAGCCCGGCAACCACGTATCACTTCGCCGTCCAGAGCTCGAACGGTGCCGGGACGACGACGTCGGGGGATGCATCCTTCACCACGCCCGCGGGCGGAGGCGGGATGACGGATCAGATGATCTCGTTCCCGCAGCCAGGCGGGGTGTCGTTGGGGCAGTCGCCGGTGACCGTGAGCGCGACGGCGTCGTCCGGCTTGCCGGTCACGTTCTCGTCGCTGACGACGAGCGTGTGCACGGCATCGGGGACCTCGGGCTCGGTGACATTGCTCGCCACCGGGACGTGCACCTTGCAGGCGGACCAGGCCGGGAACGCCACGTTCAACCCCGCTCCGTCCGTGCAGCGTTCGTTCGTCGTGTCGAAGACCGATCAAACGATCTCGTTCCCGCAGCCAGGCGGGGTGTCGTTGGGGCAGTCGCCGGTGACCGTGAGCGCGACGGCATCCTCGGGTTTGCCGGTCACGTTCTCGTCGCTGACGACGAGTGTCTGCACGACATCGGGGACCTCCGGTTCGGTGACATTGCTCACTACCGGGACGTGC
>DATBHZ010000081.1:0-10072 GCA_036557185.1 Acidimicrobiia bacterium
ATCGGCGCAGTGGCGATGGTGGCGCTGGGCGTCGCGCCGCTGGCGCTCATCTTCGTTGCGCTCGCCGTCGTGATGCTCCCGTTCATCGGGATCACGGTCACCGTCGAGCCCCAGGGCCTGCGCGTGCGCTACATCGGTGGCGTCAAGCAGCTCATCCCGCTCGAGCGCATCGAGTCCGTCGATGCGACGAACATCGTGCCGACGCGTTGGGGCGGCTGGGGCTACCGGGGAAGCCTGCGCGTGCTCAAGGTGGCAGCGGTCGTGCTGCGCAAGGGAGACGGCCTCGTGCTGAACCTCCAGGGCGGCAAGCGGTTCGCCGTAACCGTCGACGACGCCGTCGAGGGAGCCAACGCGCTCGACACCCTCCTGCAGACCCGCTGACGCGGATCAGGCCGCGACGAGCTCTTCGTCGTCGTCCGGCGTGTCGTCGAGCACGCGCTGGGGAGGAACCTTCAGGTCGCGCACGATGCCGATGCTGCGGAGCGCCTTGAGGAAGTACCAGGTGAAGTCGATCTCCCACCAGAAGAAGCCCTGGCGCGCCGACGCCTGGTAGTGGTGGTGGTTGTTGTGCCATCCCTCGCCACCCGTGACGAGTGCGATCAGCAGCGAGTTGCGACTCGTGTCGTCGGTGTCGTAGCGGCGCCTCCCGAACACGTGTGACGCGCTGTTGACAAGGAATGTGCTGTGCCACAGCAGAACCGTCGAGCAGAAGAAGCCGAACACCAGGCCTGACCAGCCGCCGATGAGAAGCGCGATCACCGCCCAGAAGACCGCGGGCCACACGTCGTGCTCGTTCAGCCACACCAGCTCCGGGTACTTCGCGAAGTCCTTGATGATGTCGTAGTCCGTGTCTTTGAACTTGTCCGAGAGGATCCATCCGACGTGGCTCCACCAGAAGCCCTTGCGCGGCGAGTGCAGGTCAGCCTCGGTGTCGGAGTCCCGGTGGTGGTGGCGGTGGTTGGCCGCCCACCAGAGCGCGCCCTTCTGCGCCGACGCCTGCGCCTGGAAGGCGAACACGAACTGCCAGAAACGGTTGAGCTTGAAGCTCTTGTGCGAGAAGTAGCGGTGATACCCGGCAGTCACGCAGAACGCGCGCGAAGCGAAGAGGAAGAGGAACAGCCACGCCGCAGTGGCGCTGATGCCGGTGAAGATCACGGCGAAGCAGACGACGTGGATGAGCAGGAACGGGATCGACTTGGCCCAGTTCACGCGCTCGTCGAGCGTGCGCTCCAGCGGAGGGAGAGTTTCCGGCATCGCGGCAGCCTACCTACCGGTAGGTAGGGAATCGAGGCATGGAGTCACGCCGATCGCCGATGGAATCGACCTTGGGCGAATTGTTCACCGCGCGACGATATCGGCGTGAGGAGCGACTGGATCATCCTCGACTTCTACGGGACGTTGGCGCGGGCAACCAGCTGGCTGCGCGCCGAGGACCTGCTCGCGGAGCGTGGCTACTCGCTCAGCGACGAGGCGCGCGCGCTCTTCCAAGGGGACAGCCTCGACGGCACCGAGCACGACGAGCACTCACAGAGCCGAGATCACTACGTGGCGTGGCAACGAGAGCGCGCGCTGGCGATGCTGGCGTCGAGCGACGTGCACCCGGGCGAGTACGAGCAGATCCTCGAGCTGCTCCGGCTGGGTAACTCCGAGCGCGTGATCGAGGCGTACGACGAGGTCCCGGCGGTGCTCGAGCGCCTGCGGGGCCTGGGATTCGGCCTCGCGGTGTGCTCGAACTGGGACTGGGACCTCGATGTCGACATCGAGTCAGCGGGGCTCACACCGTTCCTGGACGTCGTCGTCTCGTCGGCCTGGGTGGGGGCCCGCAAGCCGCATCCCCGGATCTACCGGGCAACGCTCGAAAAGACCGGAGCCCCGGCCGATCGCGCCCTCTTCGTCGGGGACACGTGGGGACCGGACGTCGAGGGGCCGCTGGCGACGGACATCCGGCCGGTGTACCTCCGCCGCCCTGACCACTGGCATGACGGCACCTATCCGCACGACACCCCGAGCGCGCTGCTCGAAGGCGTCCCGGTGATCACCGGGCTCGACGGGATTCTCGATCTGGTCGAACGGACATAACCTGACCTCATGCGCGACACCACGAAGAAGCTCCGAGCCGCGTTCGATTCGGCGCGAAGCCGTCCGATCGCCTGGCGCAAGGCGCAGCTCGAGCGCCTGAAGTGCCTGTTGCGCGACGGCGAGGCCCAGCTGCTCGAAGCTCTCCGCCGCGATCTCGGCAAGCCGGCGATCGAGGGGTTCCTGACCGACATCGCGTTCGTCCGCGCCGAGATCGACGAGACCCTCCGCCACCTCGACGCGTGGCTGCGGCCCGAGAAGGTCCGGGTACCCCTCAAGCAGCGGCCGGGAGGCGCGCACATCTACCGCGATCCTCTCGGCGTGGTGCTGATCATCGGCCCGTGGAACTACCCGGTGCAGCTCGTCCTCGCACCGCTCGTCGGGGCGATCGCCGCCGGCAACTGCGCCGTGATCAAGCCGTCCGAGATCTCCGAGCACACGGCGCACGCGCTCGCCGATCTCATCCCGCGGTACCTGGATCCCGAGTGCGTCGCGGTCGTCGAAGGAGGAGCCGCGGAGACGACGGCGCTGCTCGACGAGCGCTGGGACCACATCTTCTACACGGGCAACGGCTCGGTCGGCCGCGTCGTGATGGCAGCCGCGGCCAAGCACCTCACGCCCGTCACGCTCGAGCTCGGCGGCAAGAGCCCGACGATCGTCGACCGTTCGGCGAACCTCGACGTAGCAGCGCGCCGGATCGCCTGGGGCAAGTACATGAACGCGGGCCAGACATGCGTTGCTCCCGACTACGTGCTCGTGTCACGCGACGTCGCAGGGCCGTTCGCGGCGCGAATGCGCGACGCGGTGACGCGCTTCTACGGCAGCGACCCGCGCGCCAGTGCCGACTACGCGCGGATCATCAACGACCGGCACTTCGACCGGCTCGAGCGCCTGCTCGACGCCGACGGTGCCGGTGATCTCGTCTTCGGTGCAGACCGCAATCGAGCCGAGCGCTACCTCGCACCGACGGCGCTCCTCGGGACCGACCCCGCGGCGCCGTTGATGCAGGAAGAGATCTTCGGCCCGGTGCTGCCGATCATCCCGGTCGACGATTCCTCCGAAGCTGTCAGCTTCGTCAACGAGCGGGAGAAGCCCCTCGCCATGTACGTCTTCGCCGAGGACGAAGCGGTGGTCGACAACGTGCTCGGCTCGACGAGCTCGGGCGGAGCCTGCGTCAACGCGACGATGTTCCAGGTCGCCGTGCCGGCGCTCCCGTTCGGTGGCGTAGGAGCGAGCGGCATGGGCGCGTACCACGGCCGCGCGAGCTTCGAGACGTTCAGCCACCACAAGAGCGTGCTCAGCCGTCCCGCGAAGCTCGATCCCGACCTCGCGTACCCTCCCTACACCGGTATCAAGGCCAAGCTGCTCAAGAGGTTGCTGTGACCATCATCGGAATCCACCACGTCAACCTGCTCGTGGACGACCTCGACGCGGCGCGCCACTTCTACGGCGACGTCTTCGGTTTCACGGAGCTCGCGCGCCCCGATTTCGGCTTCCCGGGTGCCTGGTACCAGATGGGCGCGCAACAGCTGCACCTGCAGACCACCGCCGGGCCCGAGAAGAAGTCCGCACAGCACTTCGCGCTCCAAGTCGATGACTGCAGCGCCATGGCCGACAGCCTCGAAGCCAAGGGGGTCGAGATGTTCCGGCTCGACGCCGTCGACGGCGCCGGCCGCCAGGCGTTCTGCAACGATCCCGCGGGGAACCTGATCGAGCTCAACGAGCCGATCGCGGCTCACGTGCCGTAGTGCCGTAGCTCCACGACGTTGCCGTCCGGATCACGGACGTACAGCCCGATCCCCTGCCCGCGCGCGCCGAAGAGCTCGCTCGGCCCGGAGACGACGTCGAACTCCCCTCCGTCGCGCACCGCTTCGAGGTCGACAGGATCGATCTCGACGCAGAGGTGGTCGACGTTCTCCCCCGTCCGCTCCGCCTCCAGCAAGTCGATGATCGTGCTCGCGTCCAGCCGCAATGACGGGAAGAAGACCTTGCCCGCGCGCCACTCCTCGACTCGCACCCCCTCCAGCCCGAGGCGTTCCTGGTACCAGGCCAAGGAGCGTTCGACGTCGCGCACGCGCAAGACGATGTGATCGATCCCACGCGCCCGGAGCGACATCAGCGCGGTAGCGCGAGCAGACGATCACCGATGATCGTCCGCTGCACCTCTGAGGTCCCGCCCGCGATCGAGGCGGCCTTCGACCAGAGCCATTGCCGCGACCACTTCGACTGCAACGACGACTCGGGCCCGAGCAGTGCCAGCGCCGTGTCGGCCATGTGCTGGCTCATGTCGGACCATGCGAGCTTCGTGATGCTCGACTCGGCACCCGGCTCGCGACCCTTCGCGATCTGCGAGAGCGTGCGCCAGTTGTGGAGACGGAGGACGCGGAGCTCCACGAACGACTGCGCCAGCGCGTCGGCGACCTCCACGTCGTCGAGCGCACCGCGCTGGGCGGCGAGCCCGTACAGCTCGTCGAGATACACCTCGTGCACGACTTGCTCCTTGAAGGGGAAAGCCGTCCCGCGCTCGTGGGCGAGCGTGGTGTTCGCAACCGCCCATCCGTTGTTGAGCCCGCCGACGAGATGGTCCTCCGGCACGAACACCTCGTCGAAGAAGACCTCGTTGAACTCCGCTTCGTTGGTGATCTGGGTGAGGGGCCGGATCTCGATTCCGTCCGATTGCATGTCGACGATCACGTACGAGATGCCGCGGTGCTTGGGTAGCTCGGGGTCGGTGCGGACGAGCGCGATCCCCCACCTCGCGAACTGCGCGTAGCTCGTCCAGACCTTCTGTCCGCTGAGAAGCCAGCCCTCCTCGACCGGGACAGCCTTCGTGGCGAGCGACGCGAGGTCGGACCCGGCCTCCGGCTCCGAGAACAGCTGGCACCAGATCTCGTCGGCGCTGAGGATCTTGGGGAGCCAGCGCTGCTTCTGCGTGTCCGTGCCGTGCGCGAGCAGCGTCGGGCCGGCGAGGTTGATGCCGACCCGGTTCACCGGCTGGAGTGCGCGTGAACGCGCGTACTCCATGTTGTAGAGCGCGACTTGCACAGGCGTCGCGCTCCGGCCGCCGTACTCGGCCGGCCAGTGGATGCCGACCCACCGGTCGGCGGCGAGCTTCGCCTGCCACGAGCGGCCCCAGCTGATCTCCTCGTCCAGCGACGAGAAGGCGGGCGGCAGCTCCAGGTGCTCCGCGAGCCACTGCCTGATCTCAGCCGCGAACGCCCGCTCGTCCGGCGTGAAGCTCAGGTCCATCTACAGATCCCAGAAGCGCTCGCGCTGATAGTGCACGAACGATTCGTGGAGCGCCGCTTCGTCCTCGGGCGTGAATGAGCGGTACACCGCTTCGTCGCGCCCGCGCACGAACAGCTCGTCGTCGGCGCAGCGGTCGCGGCGGAACTTTTGGTGGACGAGCGTCCGCTTGACGATCTTGTTCGTGCCCGTGGTGGGCGGATCATGCAGCAGCCGGACATAGCGCGGACGCCACTTCGGGCCGATGTCCTCCAACGCGTCGACCCAGCCTGCGAACTCCGCCGGGTCGAAGCCCGCGCCATCGCGCAGCACGAGGCTCGCCATGACCTGATCACCCGCTTGATCGTCGGGAACGCCGTAGACGGCGGCGAGCACGACGGCCGGATGATGCCGCAGTGTCTCCTCGATCGGGCCTGCCGGGAAGTTCTCGCCGTCGACGCGGATCCAGTCCGCGTTCCTGCCCGCGAAGTACAGATAGTGGTCCTCGTCGAGGTAGCCGAGGTCTCCCGACCAGTACCAGCCGAAGCGGGTCGTCCGCTCGTTCGCCTCGGGATTGTTGTAGTAGCCCTCGAACGGCCCGACGCCGGCCGTGTTGACGATCTCGCCGACGCACTCGTCGGCGTTCAACAACCTGCCGCGCTCGTCGAGCTTCGCCACGGGCTTTGGGTTGCCGTCCTCGTCGACGACCTTCACGTGGTCGGGCGCCTGGCCCAGAGCACCCGGTCGCTGCTCAGCGTCGCGATTGACCGCCACGCCGCCCTCCGTGGCGCCATAGGCGTCGATGACCTCGAGCCCGAAGCGCCGCCCGAATGCCTCGACGACCTCCGGCGAGCCCTCGTTCCCGAACGCGACACGCAGGTTGTTGTCGGCGTCGTCGGGTTGCTCCGGCTGCGCGAGCAGGTACGCCAGCGGCTTGCCCGTGTAGCTGAAATACGTCGATCCGTAGTGCCGCACGTCGCGCAGGAACCCGGACGCCGTGAACTTGCGCGCGAGGCCGATCGAGCAGCCGACCACCATCGCCGGCGCGTAGCCCACCTGCACCGCGTTCGAGTGGAAGAGCGGCATCGCGACATAGCCGATGTCGTCGGGCTGCAGATCCATGATGATGCTCATTCGCTTGCCGGTGACCATGAGCCGCCGCTGCGAGCAGATGACCGCTTTCGGCGTGTCGGAGGTACCGCTCGTGAAGATGAGCGCCCATGGCGCGTCGGCGCTCGGTTCGAGCCCCGGATCGTCCTGCTCGTAGCGAGCGAGCTCGGTTTCGAGCGTCTCGCCGACGACGAGCATCGGCGGGAGCGAGTCGCCGAACGGTGCGAGAAGATCGACGTGCTTCGGCTCCGTGATGATGAGGCCGCAGTCGGCTTGGGCGACGTCACGCTGGAGGTGCTCACCGCGCCGCGTGTGGTTCAGGCCGACGACCGCGCCGCCGCTGAACGCCGCTCCCCCGAACGCGAACAGGTACTCCGGGAGGTTGTCGAGCAGGACACCGACATGGCGCGGTCGACCGTCGGGAAGCCGGTCGATGAGGAAATTCGCCCAGCGGAGGGACTCGGCGACGTACTCGCCGTGCGTCCAGATCCTGTCCTCGAACCGCACGGCCGGTCGGTCCCGAACGGCCGGATCGGCGGCGTTGCGGCGCAACAGCGCGGCCGCGTTCTCGGCGGGCATCGGAGCCTGCCCCGGCGCGGGTACGGCACGTTCCCGGAGAGGCGTCTTCTCTGACATCGGCGTCAGTCTACGGACCATCGACTTTTCGCGAGATAGACGCCTACGCCCTGGGGCCGTGTACGGCGCCTGCGGCGCGCAGCTCCGCGATCCGCTCGTCGTCGAGATGCAACACGTCGCGCAGCACCTCGTCCGAGTGCTCCCCCACCTCCGGCGCGTGCGTCGGGGTCGGCAGCTCCATCCCCGCGATCTTCACCGGGAAGGGCAGCTCGTCGGCGCCGAGCACGTCCTCTGGGATCCAGGAGAGACGATCGGCGAACTGTGGATCGTCGGCAAGGGTTCCGGGGGTATTGACGGGCGCGATCGGCACGTCGGTGTCGATCGCGAACGCGATCCACTCGTCGGTGGTGCGCTGCCCGAAGATCTCGGTCAGCTCCGCCTGCAGCTCGCGGTTCCCGCGCGCATGGTCGCCGTACAGCGAGCCTGGCCAACGCTCGAACAGCTCCTGGCGCCCGACCCCCTCACAGAACTTCTTCCAGAAGTGCTGCTCCGACGCCATGAAGAGGACGTGCCCGTCCGACGACGCGTAGAGCTGGTACCGAACACCGCCGCGCATCCCGGCGATCGCCGGCTCACGGCGCGCATAGCCGTCGCTCTTGTTGCCCGTGACCTCGCTCTCGGGCCGCTGGTAGGCACGCACGGTCTCGCTGCGATACCAGTCGAACGCCGCGGCGGCGTCCGACTGCGCGAGCTCGAGCTGCGAACCGGTCCCGGTCTCGCGCGCGTGGATCACGGCAGCCAGGATGCCGAGGGCGCCGAAGAGGGGCCCTGCGTTGATCCCGATCGACACGTGATCCGGGATCGACGGATAGCCGGCATCGTCGAGCTCGGGAGCGAAGATCCCCGCCCACGCGTCGTACGCGATGCCGTGGGACGCGAGGTTCCGGTAAGGACCCGTCGCGCCGTAGCCCGAGATCGTGCACTGGACGATCCTCGGGTTGACCTCGCGGAGCTTGTCGAAGCCGAGTCCCCGGCGAGCGAGACCGCCAGGCCGCATCGCCTCGACGACGACGTCGCTCTCGCGGACGAGGTCGAGGAAGAGCCCGATGCCCTCGTCCGTCTTGAGATCGATCGCGATGCTGCGCTTGCCCCGGTTGATGTGGAGGTGCATCAACGACACACCTTCGATGATCGGCCACGTCATCTGGCGCACGTAGTCGCCTGTGGGCGGCTCGACCTTGATCACGTGCGCACCCAGGTCGGCGAGTGCTGTCGTGATCGCCGCGGGACCGAGCATCGAGACCTCGATCACGCGAAGGCCCGACAACAGGCCCTCACCTCGCTCTCCCGTCACGACGTCCCCTTGATCGATCGATGTGCGGCGGCCAAGCGTGGCACCGGCTGCTGCACAAGGGGCAATCGGGCGGCGGATGGGCGACGCAATTCAGAAGCGGGTGGCCCGGCATCGCCGGGGCCACCCGCTGCTGTTGGATCGGTGATCAGACGGGGCGAACGTTCTGGGCCTCTTCGCCCTTCCGCCCTGGCGCTGTGTCGAACTCGACCTTCTGTCCCTCTTCGAGCGACCGGTAGCCGGTCCCTTGGATCTGGGAGTAGTGCACGAACACGTCGTCAGCACCCTCGCGGGCGATGAAGCCGTATCCCTTTTCGGCGTTGAACCACTTCACGGTACCGGTTGCCATCGTTGGTGTTGCTCCTTGGTGTTGTCTTGTATCCGTCGGACCGAGAACGGTCGGGCGGCTCTGTTGCAGGCTGCCATTTGGCAGCGCGCGATCTGTTGCTTCGGGATCAGTGGGCCTGGCTCCGCGGACGAGCGATGCGCCGAACCGTCGCGGCAGGAACCGAACGAGGCGTGTGCCGCTGAAGCGGAGGAAGCGAGGTCATCGAGTCGAGCAAGATGCAAGAACGGCCCTGAGGTCTGCCCGGCGGGCCTGAATGTGTGCGTGCAACGTATCAGGCTTTCGGGCGGAGTGCGCATCTGGCAGAGAGGGCCGTCAGCGCAGGGCCGATCGGCTCACGCGGGAGCCTCGACGTCCAACACTCGCCGCTCCTTCGGCAACGAGTCGTACAAGTCCGCGACCAGGTCTTCTCGGACCGATCGGTAGCCGGCGTCGTTCCAGAGGTTGCGCCACTGGTGCGGGTCCTCGTCGAGGTTGTAGAGCTCCCCCTCCGTGCCGTCGTAGTGGATACCGCACTTGTTGAGGACGCCGTCGCCCCACGACTTCTCGAGCCCGTTCGGTTGCCCATCGGTGCTCTCCTCGTACGCGGTCACCAGCCAGCCGTCACGATGCAGTGAGCGCAGGTGCATCCCATATCCGGGGAACTGGCTGTCCCACTCGCACAACACGCGCTCGTGACCGCGCGAGCCGTCCGCAGTGGGGAGCGCACTCCCCTGCATCCAGTCCGCGGGCGCGACACCCGCGATCTCGCAGAACGTCGGCGCAAGATCGACCTGCCCGACCGGACTCGTGACAACCGCGGGCGACACCTCCGCGCTCGCGGCGGGCCGCCAGACGAAGGGAAGGCGCATCAGCGAGTCGGTGTGGAACGGCCCCTTGTAGACGAAGCCGTAGTCGCCTTGGAGCTCACCGTGATCGGTCGTGAAGAAGACGTCCGTGTCGGCACCCCAGCCCTTGCTGTCGACATGCGCGATCACGCGGCCCATCGCCTCGTCGATCAGCTCGTTCATGACGTGGGCGCGGGCGTTGATCTCCCGGATCTGGTCGTCGGTGAGCGTCCCGGGCTGGAACACCATCGGACCGCCCTCTGCGTTGGACCACTTGCCCTCGTACCAGGCGAGCCAGTGCGCGGGCTTCTGCGCGAGCACCTCGCGGATCTTGTCCGGCGAGCCCGGGTGGCCGGGCGGAAGGTCGAGCTCGCGCCAGTCCACTCGGCGCATCTCCGACTCGGGCGGATCCCACGGGTGATGTGGGTCCGGGAAGCTCAGCCAGCAGAACCAGTCGTCGTCGGCGTCGAGCGTGTCGAGCCATTCGATCGCACGGTCCGCGGTCCAGTCGGTGTGGTACCACTCGCGCGGGATCGGGTTGTGCTTCGTCTCGGGAGCGTT
>DATBHZ010000082.1:0-20557 GCA_036557185.1 Acidimicrobiia bacterium
ACCAGCCGCCGCGGTCGGCCGCCACGTCATCGGCGCGCTCGACGACCGTGAGGCGCTCCTCGATGTCGCGAGCAGCGCCGAGGTGGTGACCTACGAATGGGAGGGCGTCCCCGCGTCCGCGGCGCGCGCGCTGGAAGACGCGGGACACCGTGTCGAGCCGTCGACCGCGGCGCTCGAAGTCTCGCAAGACCGGCTCGCCGAGAAGACGACCTTCCGCAACCTCGGCATCGACGTACCCGAGTTCGCCGACGTCCCCACGCTCGAAGCGCTGCACGCCGCGGCCGAGGCCGTCGGTCTCCCCGCGATCCTCAAGACCCGCCGCGGCGGGTACGACGGCAAGGGGCAGGTCCTCGTGCGTGCGGCATCCGAGCTCGACGCGGCCCGGGCCGCGCTCGGCACGAGCGCACCGCTGATCCTGGAGCAGCACATCTCCTTCGACCGCGAGCTGTCGATCCTTGCGGTGCGCGCCCGCGACGGCGACACGCGGTTCTGGCCGCTCGTCCAGAACACGCACCGGGACGGGATTCTCCGCACCAGCCGCGCGCCGGCACCGCGGCTGGAACCGGCGATGCAGGCTCTTGCCGAAGCGCTGATCACGAAGCTCCTCGAGCAGCTCGCGTACGTCGGCGTGCTGGCGCTCGAGCTGTTCCAGGTAGGGCACCGCCTGCTCGCGAACGAGATGGCGCCGCGTGTCCACAACTCTGGGCACTGGACGATCGAGGGCTCCACGACGAGCCAGTTCGAGAACCATCTCCGCGCGGTGCTCGGGCTCCCCCTCGGCCGGACCGATACTCGGGGCGTGGTCGCGATGCTCAACTGCATCGGCGACCTCCCCGATGCCGCAAGCGTCCTCGCGGTCGAGGGCACGCATCTCCACCTCTACGGCAAGGAGCCGCGTCCCGGTCGCAAGCTGGGTCACGTCGCGGTGACGGCGCAAGACGTCGAACAGCTCGACTCGCGACTCGCCCAGGTCACCGAAGCGTTGGGGCTGTAGTCAGCCAAGAGGTGTGCGTTCGGCGAGGCGCACCGCGAGGTGCACCTCGACGAGGCCGACCATCGACCCCACGAGTGCGCCCACGAGGCCATGCACCACGAAGCGGAGCCACAGCGCCATGCCGTGCGTCTCCCCCGTTGCGTAATGCACGATCTGCTGCTCGAGCAGCAATGGAACCGAGATCATGAAGAAGACGCGCCAGAAGTGCGGGCGGACGAGCCGCGCCGAGCGTTTGAACGCGCCGACGACCCCATGGTCCTCCATCGTGATCATGGGGCCCACGATGCCGAAGAGCGTGAACGCGATGACACCGGGCACGATGAGCAGGAGCGTTCCCACCGTGACGACGAGCTCGAAGAGCAGCTCGGCGCCGATGAGACGGCCGTACGGAAGGGTCGCGATCTCACGCGAGAGCGACTGCGCTTCACGATGGCCCCGCTCGACACCGACGATCCGGTCGAGCAGGCCCGGATAGAACACGACGCCCAGCGCGCTCGCGGTCACGGCAACGAGTGCCAACGCGAGCCTCAGGATCGTGCCGGCGTCGAGCTTCTGCGCCTGCACGGCGACGCTCACCGTCTCGCTCCCGCCGAACACGATGATCGCGCTGATCGCGACCCGCGCCGGGTACCGGCGGTAGGTCGCAAGCGCGGCGCGGATGATCGAGGCCGCGCCGAGGTCGAGGTCGCCGGCTACTTGATCGCCCCGGTCGCGCGCAGCTTGGCCACGTCGCCCGTCGAGAAGCCCCAGTCGGCGAGCACCTCGTCGGTGTGCTCGCCCGGCCACGCAGGGGGACGCTGGATTGCGCCGGGCGTCCGACTGAAACGAGGCGCCGGAGCCGGCTGGAGCAGGCCGTAGTCGTCCACCACCGTGTTTCGAGCCTTGATGTGCGGGTGCTCGGCCGCTTCGGTCATCGTCAGCACCGGAGCGAAGCATGCGTCCGTCATCTCGAGGACCTCACACCACTCGTCGCGCGTCTTGGTCTTGAACAGCGCCGTGAGCCGCTCCCGCAGCGCGGGCCACGCAGACTGGTCCATCTGCCGAGCGAGGTCCACCTCGTCGGTGAGACCGAGCCGCGTGACGAGCTCCGCGTAGAACTGCGGCTCGAGCGAGCCGAGCGCGATGAACTTGCCGTCCGCCGTCTCGTACGTGTCGTAGAAGGGCGCGCCTGTGTCGAGCACGTTCGTGCCGAAGTCCCCCCAGATGCCGAGCGCCCGGAACCCCCAGATCATCGTCATGAGCGCAGCACTGCCGTCGACCATCGCCGCGTCGACTACCTGTCCGTTGCCGCTGCGTGTGGACTCGACGAGCGCGCACGCCACCCCGAACGCCATGAGCATGCCTCCGCCGCCGAAGTCGCCGACGACGTTGATCGGCGGGGTCGGCTTGGTGCCGGCACGGCCGAAGTGTGCGAGCGCTCCGCCGAGCGCGATGTAGTTGATGTCGTGGCCTGCGGCTTGCGCGTACGGGCCGTCCTGCCCCCAGCCCGTCATGCGCCCGTAGACGATCTTCGGATTGCGCGCGAGGCACACGTCGGGTCCGATACCCAACCGCTCGGCGACGCCGGGCCGGAACCCTTCGATGATCGCGTCGGCGCGCTCGACCATCGTGAGGACGGTCTCCACACCTTCCGGCTGTTTGAGGTCGACGCCGATCGATCGACGCCCGCGGTTGAGGATCTCCAGGTTCTGCTTCGAGAAGTCGCCGGTGACCGCCTGAGCACGGTCGACGCGCACGACCTCGGCGCCCATGTCGGCGAGCATCATGGCGGCGAACGGGCCCGGCCCGATCCCCGCGATCTCGATCACTTTCACACCCGACAGCGGTCCCGACACGCGACGGCTCCTCTGATTCCCCGGTTGGAGGCGCGACCGTACCGCCGCGACCGAGCCGGTCGCAGATCGACGCGGCGGGTCAGAACGCCAGGCGCAGCCCGGGCCGCGGCCAGGGCATCGACAGCAAGCGCCCGGTCGCCGAACAGGTGATGAAGGCCGTCGAGAGGTCGTCTCCCCCGAAGCAGACGTTGGTGACCATCGGGTCGTCGATCGGGATGTGCTCGGGCGCCCCGCCGTCGGGCGGGATCACGGTGAGCCCACCCTGGAGGAGCGTCCCCACCACGACGTTGCCCGCCGAGTCGACGCCGAGCGAGTCGAACAGGATCATGCCGGGCATGCCACACAGCAACACGCCACCACCACCGAGCGGCGATGCCTTCGCAACGACGCCCGGCGACTCGATGGGCCACCAGTAGACGCGGCCGGTGTGCGTCTCGGCGACGTACAGCCGGTCGCCCTCGGGTGAGATCCCGACGCCGTTCGGAGACTCGAGCGGGTAGATGACCTCCTCGATCGACGAGCCGTCGGGCGTCGCGTAGTAAACGCCGCCATGATCCCGCTCGCGCGGCCGGATCTTGCCGTGGTCCGTGAACCACATCCCGCCGGCTGCATCGAAGACGATGTCGTTGGGCCCCATCAAGGGGTTGCCGTCGCACTCGGTGTAGAGGACGTCCGTCTCTCCGGTCGCGAGGTCGACGCGCTCGATACGTCCTCCCGAGTAGTGGGCCGGTTGGTAGATCTCGGTGACGTTGAGCTCGCCCAGCTCGAGGAAGTCCCAGCCGCCGCTGTTGCATACATAGACGGCGCCGTCCGGACCGATGGCGAGACCGTTCGGGCTGCCGCCCGGCTCCGCGATCGTCTCGATCGTCCCGTCGGGGTGCACCCGGTCCACCGTGCCGCGCTTGAGCTCGACGCACAGCACCGTCCCGTCCGGCATCCACACGGGTCCTTCGGGGAACTGCAAGCCCTTCGTGATCTCGGTCGTCGTCATGGCGGCATTCGACTCCAGGGCTTGCGCCATACGCAACCACAGGCTCCAATGCGCACATGAAGCTGCGCCTGGAACCGTCCGACGAGCACATGCATCCGCTCGAAGCCGCGAGCAATTTCAACGAGAGCATGTACTTCAACGTGTACGACCCGGCCGAGCGCGTCGGTGGGTTCCTCAGGCTCGGGAACAGAGCGAACGAGGGCTACGCCGAGATGACGACGTGCATCTACCTGCCCGACGGGCGTGTCGGGTTCATGTTCGGCCGGCCCGAGATCGCCGACAACGATGCGTTCGACGCGGGTGGCATGAAGTTCGAGGTCGTCGAGCCCTTCGTGTCGCTGCGCACGTCGTACGAGGGGAAGGTCGCGCTCCTCGACGAGCCGCTGCAGATGGCGAACCCGCGCAAGGCGTTCACGGAGAATCCGTGGGTCGACTGCTCGGTGACGCTCGACTACCGCGGGATCGCACCCATGTGGGGCGGCGAACCGGTGAACGACGACGGGACCCCTTTGTCGGAGGACCCGTCCGAAGGATTCGCGCGCGGGCACTACGAGCAGCACGTCGGCGCGCGTGGCGCGATACGCGTGGGTGACGAGGAGTGGTCCGTCGACGGCTACGGGCTGCGCGACCACTCGTGGGGGCCGCGCTTCTGGCAGGCGCCGTGGTGGTACCGCTGGCTCACCATGAACTTCGGCGACGACGCCGGCTTCGTCATCTCGATCGTCACCGCACGCGACGGCTCGCAGCGCATCGGCGGGGTCGCGCTCGAGGACGGCGAGTACCGGCACATCGACCGCGCCGAGATCTCGACGGAGTGGACGGGCGACGAGAGCTACCACCAGAAGCTCCGCGCCGTCGCGCACGCGGGTGACCGCTCCTACGAGATCACCGGCTCGGTGCTCAACCTCATCCCGCTGCGGAACCGCCGCACGTCACCCGAGGGCGAGCAGCTCGTGACTCGTATCTCGGAGGGGATGACGGAGTGGAGCTGGAACGGCCGCACCGGCTACGGCCTCTCCGAGTACCTCGACCAGATGATCGACGGCAAGCCCGTCGGGGCGGCCGCATAGGGCTCGCGCCCCGACTCGGGAATCGCTCGTCCCCCACTCTGCAAGGAAACGGCGTCGTCGGACGACTAAGCAACGATGATGTCCGACGCCGCGCTCCCACGCGCCACCGCTGTGCCCGCCGAGGCGCCGGCCGACGGGCCCTCGTTCGCTGACTGCTACCGCGAGCTGCGACCGGAGATGGTGCGGCTGGCGACGCTCCTGGTCGGGAATCGAGAGGTCGCGGTCGACCTCGTCCAGGATGCGTTCGTCGGCCTGCACCGCGCATGGCATCGCGTGCGCGCTCCGGAGGCGTACGTGCGGCGCGCCCTCGTCTACCGGTGCCGCTCACACCATCGCCGCCGCGCGGTCGAACGGCGTTACCTGCGAAGCGCTGCGAAGGATGTGAGCGAGCTCGATGCGGACGAGCTGACTGATGCGCTCGCCGCGCTGACACCTCGCCAGCGCGCCGCGATCGTCCTGCGCTACTACGCCGACCTCCCGGACGCGGAGATCGCCACCGCGTTGCGCTGCAGGGTCGGCACGGTGCCCTCGCTCATCCATCGGGGCCTCGCGGAGTTGAGGAAGGTGATCGAGCCATGACCGACGAATTCGAGGACCAGTTGCGAGGCGCGTTGCATGCCAGCGCCAACAGCGTCGCCGTCGGCGAGGACCGTCTCGACGAGCTCATGGAGCGCGAGCGCCGGCAGCGACGCACACGCCGCACCGTGACGGCGGTGGCCGTGGCGTTCGCGGTGATCGCGCTGCCCGCCGCCGGGTTCGCGTTCGGCAGGGTGACTGCACCGAGCAGCTCGTCGAACAAGGCGACGGCTCCAAATGGGTCGGCATCGGTATCCGGTCCCACTGGCGGTGCCACCGGATCGACGCCCGCCGGCCCGGGCGGCGCCAAACTCGACCCACTGATCACTCCGGAAGGCGGAGCGCTCGATCACCTGTTCACCCGCACCACGTCGACCGGGGTCACGGTGCGCGCCTACATCGCGCGAGGTATGACGTGCGCGCAGACTCATACGGCCTGCCCGTCAGGTCCTGCTGCATACTTCCGTGCTGCCTCGTGCTTCACGTCCATGATCCAAGCAGAGCTCTCGACACGCGAAGCGGTGGCCATCGGGTCGTCGACGACGGTGGCCCAAGGCGGTAGCGCCGGCTCGCAGCCCCGCGTCGCCGGGGTCGGGACGTTCGGTATCCGTGAAGGCGCGCCCGCTTCGTGGGTGATCGTCCAAGGCGGCAATGCGGCACGGGTACGCGCGCGCTTTTCGGCGGGCTCCACCGACGAGATGGCGCCGGTCGACGGCGTCGCCGTGCTCGCTTCCCGTGTGTCCAACGCCAACGGCCCGGTCTCGGTCGACACGATCGACAGTCACGGCAACGTCACGCCCGGACCGAGCGTCCCGGCCGGGACCATCATCATCGGGTCATCGGCGAGCGTCGCTGGCGCGTGCCCCGCGATCCCGGCGCCTCCGCTGACGTTGCCGGCGCCCGGTGTGCAACCTTCGAACCCGACGGCCGCGCGAGCCGCCATCGAGCACGCATATGAGCTCGTGTACGACGGAAGGAGTGCCGACTCGGCGAAGGCAGACGCTCTCGAGGACAGCCGTGTAACCCTCCCGCTCCTCATAGCGGCCGCGAACGGTCCGGACGCTGCAACGGTGAAGGCGGCGAGCGCGCGAGTCCTGGGAGTGGTCTTCACGAGCCCGACGAGTGCGACAGTCCGCTACGAGATAATGATGCACGGTGCACCCGACATCGGCGAGGTCGGCTCGGCCGTCTATGTCGATGGCGCGTGGCGCGTCGCCCGTCAGACCATCTGCGACGACCTCCAGCTCGTCGGGCAATCCTGCCCGGCTCGGCGGTAATCACAAGGAGCACGCTCGGAGAGGCCGCGCAGTCGGTAGCTTGACGGCTGCATGAGCCGATCCCCGATCGACGATGCGCGCGTCACGCGCGCCGTTCGTCGCCACCTCGGTGACGTCGCAGGCATCGCGGACCTGCACCGCCTGAGCGGCGGCGCGTCGCGCGAGACGTGGGCCTTCGACGTCGTCCGCGACGACGGAGGCCGGCACAACCTGATCCTCCGGCGCGACCCCGGTCCCGCGATCGGTGAGGCCAGCCGGGCAACCGAGTACGAGCTCGTGCGCGCCGCGCAACTGGCGGGCGTGCCGGTACCGACGGTCCGATTCCTCCTGGACGAGGACGACGCTCTCGGCTCGGGCTTCGTGATGGACCGGGTCGAGGGAGCGACCATCCCGCGCAAGATCCTGCGCGACGACACGTATGCAGACGCGCGCTCGGTGATGACCGGTCAGTGCGCCGACATCGCAGCGGAGATCCACGCGGTCGAGCTCTCGACGCTGCCCAAGCTCGCCACGCTGGGGGCCGTCGAGCAGATCGCCCAGCACCGCGCGATTCTCGACGGCTTCGGCGAGCCACACCCGGCGTTCGAGCTGGGTCTGCGCTGGCTGGAGCAGCACGCGCCCGAGCCGTCCCCGCCGGGGCTCGTCCACGGCGACTTCCGGCTCGGCAACTTCATCGTCGGCCCCGAGGGGATCCGGGCGGTCCTCGATTGGGAGCTGGCGCATCTCGGCGATCCGATCGAGGATCTCGGCTGGCTCTGTGTGAAGTCGTGGCGGTTCGGCAACGTGCAACGTGAGGTCGGCGGGTTCGGCGACGCCGACGAGCTGCTCGAGCGGTACGGCGAGGCGACCGGCACCACCGTGCCGTCCGGGCGCCTGCGGTACTGGCAGGTCCTCGGCACGGTGAAGTGGGGCGTGATCTGCGAGCTCCAGTGCTTCTCGCACCTCAACGGCCAGGTGCGTTCGGTGGAGCTCGCCGCCCTTGGCCGCCGCGTCGCCGAGATGGAATGGGACCTCCTGGAGCTGATCGGATGAGCGAGCGGCCGCGAGGCGGGTATCCCGCCGAGCAGCGAGCGTGGCCCGAGCGGCCCGGCCCGAAGGGCCAGGAGCGGGAAACATGAGCGAGGAGTCGATGCACGACAGGCCGACGGTGTCGGAGCTCATCGAGGCCGTCCGCGAGTTCCTCGAGCGCGACGTCATGACCGCGTCCGACGCCAGGGTCGCCTTCCACGCACGCGTCGCCGCGAACGTGCTGCGCGTCGTCGAGCGCGAGCTCGTTGCCGGCGAGCGCCAGACGGTGGAGGAGCACCGCCGTCTCGTCGCTCTGCTCGGGCACGACGGTGCGCTCCACGAGCTCGAGGGAGAGCTGGCGAGCGCGATCCGCGACGGATCGCTCGACGATCGCCGCACCGAGGTCGTCGAGCACGTCCGGGGCACGGTTCGCGCGAAGCTCGAGGTGGCCAACCCGAACCACCTGGAGAGCAGCTCGTGAGAATCGCGACGTGGAACGTCAACTCGCTGAAGGCCCGCCTCCCGCGGGTCGAGGAGTGGCTCGAGTACGCGCAGCCCGACGTCCTCTGTCTCCAGGAGACGAAGCTCGCCGACAAGAAATTCCCGTCGATGTCGTTCTCGGGGCTCGGGTACGACAGCGCTGCCTTCGGGCACAACCAGTGGAACGGGGTCGCGATCCTCTCGAAGGTCGGGATCGAGAAGATCGAGACGGGGTTCGGCGACGGCTTCGTGGATCCCTACGAGGGCGATGCGCGACTGCTCTCGGCCACCTGCGGAGGCATCCGCATGATCAGCGTCTACGTCCCGAACGGACGCACGGTCCCGAGCGACTTCTACGACCGGAAGCTCGAATGGTTGGAGCATCTCGCCGGGTGGCTCGAGAAGCGGTACTCCCCCTCCGACCCGATCATGATGATGGGCGACTTCAACGTCGCGCCCGAGGATCGCGACCTCTGGGACCCGAAGGCGTTCGTGGGCTCGACCCACGTCACGCCGCCCGAGCGTGCGGCCGTGGCACGTCTCACCGCCTGGGGTCTCGTCGACACCTTCCGCAGCCTCTACGACGGCGATGCGCTCTTCACCTACTGGGACTACCGGCGCGGCGACTTTCACGAGCACCGCGGCATGCGCATCGATCTCGCGCTCGCGACCAAGCCCGTCGCGGACCGCGCCGTCTGGGCAATCGTCGATCGCAACGCCAGGAAGGGCAAGCTGCCCTCCGATCACGCGCCGCTCGTGATCGACCTGGCCGACTAGAGCACCGCGTTGGCACCCTGGCCGGCGGTCCTCGCCGCCGGACTCGTCATCGGGGTCCTGCTCGGCCTGTTCGGGGTCGGCGGGTCCTCTGTCGCGACACCCGTCCTGTCGCTGCTCGGCGTCTCCGGTCTGTTCGCGATCGCATCACCGCTCCCTGCGACCATCCCCGCCGCGGTGCTCGCCGCGATCCCGTACGTCCGGTCCGGCGACGCGCGGCCCAAGGCTGCAGCGTGGTCGGTGCTCGGGGGTGTGCCCGGGACGATCGTGGGCGCCCTCCTCTCGAAGGCGATCGGTGGCGGGCCGCTGCTCGTGGTGTCGGGTGCCGTGCTCATGGTCGTCGGCCTGCGACTCATCCACCCCATCGAGCAAGCGACGCGCGACATCGGCACGGAGCGTCGACAGAACCGGCCGTTGCTCGTGGCCGCGATGTTCGGTGTGGGCGTGTTCACGGGTCTGCTGGCAAACGGCGGCGGCTTCCTGCTCGTCCCCCTGTACCTACTGGTCTTCGGTCTCCGGATGCGCCAGGCGGTGGGCACGAGCCTGCTCGTGATCGCCGTGCTCGCGATCCCGACGCTGGCGGCCCACTGGGCGCTCGGCCACATCGACTGGGCGGTTGCCGGCGCGTTCGCCGCCGGGCTGCTCCCCGCGAGCGTGGTCGCGAGCCGCGCCGCGGTGCGTGTCGAGGGCCGGATCCTTCGCTATTCCTTCGGCTGGTTCCTGATCGCGTTCGGGGCCTTCTTCGCGATCTACCGGATCACGTCCCTCTGAATCGCCAGAGACGGGTCAGGTGAACTCGAGCGCCCGACGCGCGAGCGCGGGAACACCTTGTTCGAGGATGGCGAAGAAGGCATCGTCGCTGGTACCGGCCTTGAAGCGCGCATAGGACCCCTCCATCACGCACGCGAGCTTGAACAGCGCGAGCGCGCAGTAGAAGTCGAGATGCGACACGTCACGCCCTGTTGCTGAGGCGTAGCGCTGCGCCAGCTCCGCGCGCGTCGCCGTACAACCGAGCGGGATGAGGGACAGATTCGCGCCCCCGAAAGCAGCGCCGACCTCGTCCTCGGGATCCAACCACAGCCCGAGGAGCCACCCGACGTCCACCAGCGGGTCGCCGATCGTCGCTTGCTCCCAGTCGAGCACGGCGATCGCAGTCGCCGGAGGCGTGGCCGCGACCATGACGTTGTCGAGCTTGTAGTCGCCGTGGATCACGGTCGCGGATTGCATCCGGGGAGTGTGCGCGCCGAGCCACGCTCCCACCTGGTCGACCTCGGGAAGCTCGCGTGTCTTGTACCGCTCCAGCTGGCCGAGCCAGCGCGGCACCTGCCGATCGAGGTAGCCGTCCGGCCGTCCGAAGTCCGCGAGCCCCGCGTCCTGCCACGCGAAGCCGTGGATCGCCGCCAACAGGTCGACGAGCATGTGCGCGAGATCGGTGCCCATCGCCGGATCGGCCGCGAGCTCGCGCGGCACCCGGTCGCGGATCACCACACCGTCGACCCGCGTCATCACATAGAAGGGCGCCCCGATCACTGCGACATCGGTGCACAACGCGATCGGACGCGGTACCGGCACGAGCGCGGCATGATCACGAAAGGCTGACAGCAGCCGGAACTCGCGTGCCATGTCGTGGGCCGTCGGCGAGAGCGGCGTCCTCGGCGGCCTCCGGAGCACCATCTCGCGCGCACCGCGCTCGACGAGGAACACCTCGTTCGAGTGGCCGGTCGTGATCCTGGTGACCGCGGTGGGCGCGCCGGTCTCGATGCCCTGCTCATCGAGCCAGGCGGTCAGCCGGTCGACGTCGACGAGGTCCGATTGCCCCATCCGACGATCCTTGCACGCGCCGACCGAACGGCGCGGGTCTGTGGATCGGTCAGCCGCGCGCCTTCAGAGCCTCGATCAGCTTCGGGACGACCTTGTGGACGTCGCCCACGACGCCGAGATCGGCAACCGAGAAGATCGGCGCCTCGCCATCCTTGTTGACAGCGATGATGTTGTCGGAGCCCTTCATGCCGACCATGTGCTGCGTCGCCCCGGAGATGCCGAGCGCGATGTACAGCTTCGGCTTCACGACTTTGCCGGTCTGGCCGACCTGCTTCGAGTACGGGACCCAACCCGCGTCGACGATCGCACGCGACGCGCCCGAGGCGCCGTGCAGCAGATTCGCGAGCTCCTCGACCAACGGTGCGTAGTTCTCGGCCGCACCGATCCCGCGTCCTCCCGAGACGACGACCGTCGCCTCTTCGAGCTTCGGCCCTTCGCGCTCCTCGACGTGGCGCTCGAGCACCTTGGCCTCGCCGGCGCGACCCGGCTCGGCGCCCGCGATCGGCACCACCTCGGCTGCCGCGGCGCCACCCGGCTCGGCGGCGAAGGACTTGGGCCGGATAGCCGCCATGTAGGGCTTCGGGCCGTCGAAGGCGGTGTCCACCAGTGTGTTACCGCCGAAGATCGCGGTGCCCACCGTCATGGTGTCGCCGTCGACCGCGAGCGAGGTGCCGTTGGTCAGCACCGTGCGATCGAGCTTCGCCGAGAGGTGCGCGATCGCGTCCCGGCCGTCGTAGCTCTGCGCGAAGAGGATCGCGTCGGGTGCCTCGGCCTCCACGATGCTCGCGATCGCCGCAGCGCCGTAGACGCCCGCGAGTGAATCGCCCTGGTCGGCCGTGAAGACCTTGGCCGCGCCGTGCTCCCCCAGCTGCGGCGCGATGGCCGCCGCGTTCGAACCGATGTAGACCGCCTCGACCGTGTCGGCGAGCTCGCGAGCCTTCGTGAGCAGCTCGAGCGTGGCGGTGGTCGCCTTGTCGCCCTCGGATTCTGCGTAGACCCAGATCTTCATCGGTCAGATCACCTTCAACTCGTCGAGGAACGCGACCACGCGCTCGAACGCCGCGCCGTCGTCTTCGATCTTCTCCCCGGCCTCACGCGCCGGCGCCGCCTCGACCTGCGTGATGTTCTGGTGAGACACGAGCGCGTCAGGCGACAGACCGAGATCACCCGTCTTCACTTGATCCACCGGCTTGTTCTTCGCGGCCATGATCCCCTTGAACGACGGGTAGCGCGGCTCCACCACACCCGCGGTCACGCTCACGACCGCCGGCAGCGGGGCCTCGACCTGGTCGAAGCCGGCTTCGGTCTGGCGCTGCACCTTGGCCTTGCCATCGCCGAGCTCGACGTGCTTCGCAAACGTCAGCGACGGCCAGCCGAGCAGCGCCGCGACCTGCGCGGGAACAGTGCCGGTGTAGCCGTCGGTCGATTCGGTTGCGGTGAGCACCAGATCGACGCCGCCGGCGCGCTCCACGCACTTCGCAATCACCTTCGAGGTCGTCAGGGCATCCGCGCCTTTGAGCGCGTCGTCGGAGACGAGGATCGCCTTCGCCGCGCCCATCGCCAGCGCGGTGCGCAGTCCCGACACCTCGTCGTTGGGTGCCATCGAGACGAGCGTGACGTCGCCGCCGCCTGCCGCGTCCGCGAGCTGCAGCGCCATCTCGACGCCGTAGCTGTCGGACTCGTCGAGGATCAGCTTGCCTTCGCGCTTGAGCGTGTGATCCGGGTTCAGCTCGCCCGGCACCGCCGGGTCGGGTATCTGCTTCACGCAGACGACGATGTGCATGCTGGCGACTCCGGGTTCGGGGCGTTCGGGGCGCGGTCGTGGCGCGCCCTAGGAGAGGCACACCGCGGTTGACGCGATTCTGTCCGAGGATCCGCCGTGATGTCGAAGCGGGCCGATCGTGCGGGCTCAGGTCACATCCGGCGGGACCTGACCCTCGGGTACCGTCCGACCGATGGATCGTTCGTGCGACGTGCTCGTCGTCGGCGCAGGACCCGCAGGCTCCGCCGCGGCGGTGACCGCGCAACGTCGCGGGCTCGATGTCGTCGTCGTGGACAAGGCGAGCTTCCCGCGCGACAAGACGTGCGGGGACGGGCTGACCGCCAACGCGCTCCGTCTCCTCGAGCACCTCGGTCTCACGCTCGACGCGCTCCCGAGCTACCAGCACGTCGGCGAGGTCGTCGTCGTCTCGCCGAGCGGCCGGCACATCGCGATGACCCTTCCAGACGGGGGCGAGTACGCGGCGGTCGTCCCACGGTTGGAGCTCGACAACGCGCTCGTCGACCTCGTTGCCGCGGCCGGCATCGAGGTGCTTCAAGGTTCCGCGGTCACGAACGTCGAGCAGGACGACACCGTCGTCGTGCGTCTCGACGACGCGCGCACCATTCGGGCGCGCTGGGTGATCGCCGCCGACGGCCACTACTCGACCGTCCGGAAGCTGCTCGGCTCGGCGCGCCGGTCGCTCGGGGAGTGGAGCGCGTTCCGTCAGTATTTCCGCGGCGTGGCCGACAGGCGGCTGTGGGTCCTCTTCGAGCCCGACATGCTCCCCGGCTACGCGTGGGTGTTCCCGCTGCCCGACGCTCGGGCGAACGTGGGGTTCGCGCTCCTGCGCGAAGAGGGGGTCACCGGCAAGGTTGTCGCGCAGCGCTGGCGGGAGCTGCTCGACCGGCCGGCGATGCGGGCGATCCTCGGACCGGACGCCGTCGCCGAAGGTCCGCACCGTGCCTGGCCGATCGCCGGGAAGGTGGAGGCGCTGACGCACGGGCGGGTGCTGTTCGCAGGCGACGCCGCGGGAGTGGTCGACCCCATGACCGGTGAAGGCATCGCCCAGGCACTCGAGACCGGCATGCTGGCCGCAGCCGCGGTCGCGTCGAACGGGGACGTTGCCCGTCGGTACACCCGGGCCGTCGAGCAGCATCTCGTCCGCGATCTGCGCTTCGCGCGTTTCCTCCGGCCCGCGCTCGCGAGCAGCTTCACGGCGCGCGCCGCGCTACGTGCCGTCGACGGCAACGAGTGGACGCGCAGCAACTTCGCACGCTGGATGTTCGAGGACTACCCGCGCGCCGTGTTGCTCACGCCTTCGCGCTGGCACCGCGGCATGCTGCACGGGCCGGGTGCGTACCGGTCGGCAGGGGTCAGCGCGACTCCGGCTCGACCAGGATCTTGACCTGCTGATCGGGATCGGCGAGCGCCGTGAACGCGCCCGGCACGCCGTCCAGATCGACCCGCCCGGTGATCATCGGTGTGACGTCGAGCTCGCCCTCCGCGATGCGCCGGAGGGTGTCGGCGAACTCGAGCGGGTCGTAGCCGAAGCAGAACTGCAGGTTCAGCTCCTTGACGACGCCCACGAGCGGGAGCATGTGGTCGTCCTCCATGCAGACGCCGACCACGACGATGCGCGTCTGCGGCGGCGCGTCGCGCATCACGGAGTCGATGATCCCGGGCACACCGATCGCCTCGAACACGACAGGCGTCGCCAATCCCGCCACGCGGCGCCAGGCTTCGATCGCCGGCTCGTCGGCGGGTGAGACCACCACCGTGGCTCCCATCGCGGAGGCCATGGCCTTGCGCGTCGCCGAGTAGTCGGCGGCGACGATCTGCTCGACCCCTCTGCTCCGCAACGCGGCGATGACCGCGAGCCCGATCGGACCGCACCCGAGCACCAGCGCACCTTCACGCGCTTCGATGCCTGA
Organism: Acidimicrobiia bacterium; assembly: GCA_036557185.1. Taxonomy (GTDB): domain Bacteria; phylum Actinomycetota; class Acidimicrobiia; order IMCC26256; family JAENVU01; genus DATBHZ01. The sequence goes on from DATBHZ010000082.1 coordinate 14,520, forward strand.
CTTGTTGACTGCGTGCACGCCGACCGACATCGGTTCGGTGAGCGCAGCCCGCTCCGCGTCCAGGCCGTTCGGGACCTTCAGGCAGAGGCCGGCGGTCAGGCGCATCCGCTCCGCGTACGCGCCGCCGTAACGGTTCGAGAAGCCGATCGGCTCCAACCCGTCGGGCGTGAAGGCCATCGGCACGCACACCACGAGGTCGCCGACGGCAACCGGCACGCCGTTCGTCGCCGGGCCCAGTTCGAGGACCTCGGCCGAGTACTCGTGGCCCATCACGAAGTCCGCGCCGGGATCGAACGAGGTCTGCCCGCCCGCGAGCTCCGAGAGCGACTTGAAGCTCTCGCCGTGCCGGAGCGTGTGCAGGTCCGAGCCGCAGATGCCGCACGCCTTCACCTGGACGAGCGCGTCGCCTTCCCCCGGAACCGGCTCTGGCAGCTCCTCGAGGACCAGCTCCCCGCGACGTGCGATGACCGCGCGCATTCACGCCATCCTGCGGCTGCCTTGACCGGCCGGTCAAGCCGCGAGGACACTCCACGCATGGCGATTGACTTCATCACTCATGGCTATTGATTTCACGCTGACGCCTGAGCTCGAGGAGATCCGCGCGAAGACGCGCGACTTCATCGAGAGCGTCGTGATCCCGGCGGAGCAGGGGATCCGCGAAGACGACCGCGCTTCGCTCATCGAGGGCATCATCACGATGCGCAGGGAGGCACAGCAGCGCGGCATCTGGCTGCCGCACATGCCCAAGGAGTGGGGCGGCATGGGGCTGAGCCACGTCGAGCTCGCGATGGTGCAAGCCGAGGCGGCCAAGTCGCCGTTCGGGCCGTTCGCGATCAACTGCCAGGCTCCCGACGAGGGCAACATGCACACGCTGCTCCACTGGGGCACCGACGCGCAGAAGCAGCAGTACCTCAAGCCGCTCTGCGAGGGCACGACGCGCTCGTGCTTCGCGATGACGGAGCCCGAGGTCGCCGGCTCCGACCCCACGCTGATCCGTACGCACGCGTACCAGGACGGCGACGAATGGGTCATCAACGGCCACAAGTGGTTCATCAGCGGGGCGCGTGGCGCGAACTTCTCGATCCTGCTCTGCCGCACCGAGGAGAACCCCGACCTGCCGCAGGCGGCGAACACCGCGTTCATCGTCGACCTCCCCTCGCCGGGATGGAACGACGTTCGCGAGATCGAGACCATGCACGGCAGCACCGGCCACTCTGAGATCGTCATCGAGGACCTGCGCGTGCACAACGACCAGATGCTCGGCGGCCGCGGTCAAGGGCACTTGCTCGGGCAATACCGCCTCGGGCCCGCCAGGCTCGCGCACTGCATGCGCTGGATCGCGCAAGCCGAGGTGGCCCTCGACATGATGGTCGACCGCTCGCTGAAGCGCTTCTCGCACGGGTCCCTCCTTGCCGAGAAGCAAGGAGTGCAATGGATGATCGCCGACTCGGCCATGGAGCTGTACCAGGCCAAGCTCATGGTCCTGCACGCCGCGTACAAGATCGATCGCGGCGAAGACTTCCGCGTCGAGGTCTCGATGACGAAGCACTTCGTCGCGAACGCGCTCAATCGCATCATCGACCGGGCGATCCAGGTGCACGGAGCGCTCGGCTACTCCACCGACACACCGCTGGCGAACATGTTCCAGCACGCGCGCTGGGCGCGCTTCGCAGACGGTGCCGACGAGATCCACCAGATGCGCATCGCCGAGCGCACGATCGCGGCCTACAAGGACCACGGCACCACGAAGTCCGCGACCGGCTCGCTCCCGATCTGACCGGGTCGAGGTCTCGGCGCATGGCGTTCGCGGCATGAGTTGGAAGGAAGAGCTCGAGGAGCTCGCTCGCCGAAGAGCGCTCGCCGCCGAGATGGGGGGAGCGGAGAAGGTCGAGCGCCACCGGGCGCAAGGAAAGCTCACGGTGCGCGAGCGCATCGACGCCCTGCTCGACGAGGGCTCGTTTCGTGAGATCGGCGCGCTCACGGGCCGCGGCAGGTACGGCGACGACGGGGAGCTGACCGACTTCACTCCTGCGAACTTCGTCATGGGCCGTGGTCGTATCAACGGCCGCACCGTTGTGGTCGGGGGCGACGACTTCACCGTGCGCGGCGGCGCGGCCGACGCGTCCATCTTCCAGAAGCAGGTGTACGCCGAGCGCATGGCCCACGAGCTCGGCTTGCCGGTCGTGCGCCTCGTGGACGGCTCGGGCGGCGGCGGCTCCGTCAAGACGCTCGAGACGGAGCGGCGCGCGTTCGTCCCGTTCAACCCGGGCTGGGAGTGGGTCGTGGCCAACCTGAGCCGCGTCCCGGTCGTGAGCCTTTGCCTCGGGTCGGTCGCGGGGCTCGGCGCGGCGCGCGTGGTGACAAGCCACTACTCCGTGATGGTCCACGGCACGAGCCAGCTCTTCGTCGCCGGGCCGCCGGTGGTGAACCGCCTCGGCACCGAGGAGGTCGACAAGGAGTCGCTCGGCGGCAGCGCGATCCACACGCGCAACGGTGTCGTCGACGACGGAGTCGCGTCGGAGCCGGAGGCGTTCGCACGCGCTCGTGCGTTCCTTGCGTACCTCCCGAGCTCGACGGACGAGCTACCACCGCGAGCCGAGACGGGTGACGATCCGGAGCGACGCGAGGAGATGCTCGTCGATGTCATCCCGCGCGACCGGCGAACGGTCTACAAGGTTCGCAGCATCATCGAGGCGGTGGTCGACCGCGACTCGTTCTTCGAGATCGGCGCGCGGTGGGGCCGCTCCGCGGTCACCGGGCTCGCGCGCCTCGACGGATGGCCGGTTGCCGTGATCGCCAACGACCCGTACCAATACGCGGGCGGGTGGACCGCGGACGCGTCGCGCAAGGTCGAGCGGTTCGTCGACCTCGCGGAGACCTTCCGACTCCCGGTCGTGCACCTCGTCGACAATCCGGGGTTCGTGATCGGGACTGCCGCGGAGCAGGCGGCGACGATCCGGCACGGCGCCCGCGCACTGGCAGCTGTGTACCAGGCGACCGTTCCGTGGTGCTCCGTGCTGCTGCGCAAGGTCTACGGCGTCGCCGGCGCGGCACATCAGGACGCGTCGCGCTTCTCCTACCGGTTCGCCTGGCCGTCCGGCGAATGGGGCTCACTCCCGCTCGAAGGCGGGATCGAGGCCGCCTACCGGGCGCAGCTCGAGGCCTCCGAGGACCCGGCCGCGCTCCGCACCGAGATCGAGGCCCGGCTCACGAGGGCCCGGAACCCGTTCAAGACCGCCGAAGCCTTCATGATCGAGGACATCGTCGACCCGCGCGAGACCCGCCCGTTGCTGTGCGAGTTCGCGACGCTCGCGGCGCCGCGCCGGGCCCGTCGCGGGCCGGCTCCGGGCATACGACCATGACTCGCGGGAAAAATCCTCCGCGAGGTGTCGATACGGCGCCCACACGATCGTCCTACCTGTGAGCGCCGGAACGGACCGGCGCCTGGAGAGGAGCTCACGATGCCGCAGTACGTCGCACTGATCTACGGGGAGGACGCCAACTGGCTCGACCCCCAGTACGCCGACCAGATGAAGGAGTACGGGGAGTTCGGCGAGTCCGCCGCCTCCGTGATCCGCGGGGGCAACGCCCTCCAGCCCACCTCCACGGCCACCACCGTGCACGTCAAGGGCGGCCGGGGTGGTGACATCGTGACCACCGACGGCCCCTTCGCCGAGACCAAGGAGGTGCTCGGCGGGTTCTTCCTCCTCGAGTGCAACGACCTCGACGAGGCAATCAAGTGGGCGGCACAGATCCCCGGCGCATGGCACGGCCGCGTCGAGGTGCGCCCGGTGCTGGAGATCGGACCCGACCAGGAAGCGTGACGGAGAAGTAGTGACCAACGATCTCGGAGAACTGCTCCGCGTCGAGGGTGGCCGCTCGTTGGCCACCCTCACGCGCGTGCTCGGTGATCTCCAGCTCGCCGAGGACGCGCTCCAGGATGCAGTCATCACCGCCCTCGAGCGTTGGCCGCGCGACGGCATCCCGGATCGTCCCAGTGCCTGGTTGACCGTGACGGCACGCCACAAGGCCGTCGACCGCCTCCGCCGTGAGGCGCGCCGGTCGGAGAAGGAAGAAGCTGCCGTGAAGCTGACCCCGGGTCCCGGTGACGACATGGGCGGGGGCGAGGACGAGTCGGTCGTGCGCGACGACCTCCTGCGCATGACTTTCACCTGCTGCCACCCAGCCCTGTCGCCCGACGCGCGCGTCGCGCTCAGCCTGCGAACGCTGGGCGGCCTGACGACTGCCGAGATCGCGCACGCCTTCCTCGTGCCGGAACCGACGATGGCCCAACGCATCGTGCGCGCCAAGCACAAGATCGCAACGGCCAAGATTCCCTACCGCGTTCCCCCGGACCACGAGCTGCCGGAGCGCCTGCCCGCGGTGCTCACGGTGATCTACGTGATCTTCACCGAGGGTCACGCGCCACACTCCGCGGAGAGCGTCGTGCGCGTCGACCTCTGCGATGAGGCGATCAGGCTCGCGCGTCTCCTCGCTGAGCTCATGCCGGACGAGCCCGAGGTGGAAGGGCTGCTCGCGTTGCTCCTCCTCACGAACGCCCGCCGCGCAGCACGCCTCGACGCGAACGGCGACATCGTGCTGCTCGAAGCGCAAGACCGCTCGCTCTGGGAGAGCTCGCAGATCGAGGAAGGCGCGGAGCTTACGGCGAGTGCCTTGCGCCGCGCTGCAGACCGGCCCGGCCCCTACACGCTCCAAGCCGCGATCGCCGCCTGCCACTCGACGGCCCCCGCCTATGGCGCGACCGACTGGTCGGAGATCGCCGCGCTGTACGAGCAGCTCGAAGCACTTCACCCGGCGCCGATCATCCGGCTCAACCGTGCGGTCGCGATCGCCCAGACCGACGGTCCCGCGGCCGGCCTCGCCCTGGCCGACACGATCGAGGGCCTCGACCGCTCCCACCGCCTCCACCTCGTCCGCGCCACGTGTCTCCAGCACTGCGGGCGGACCGCCGAGGCGCGCTCCTCGTACGAGCGCGCGATCGAGCTGTGCCCGTCGGGGCCCGAGCGACGGCTGCTCGAGCGGCAGTTGGCCGACCTGCGCTGACCTGCTCTCTACACTCGTGCCATGGCGACCTCCCCCGTCGACTCCCCCGCGTCCGGGTTCTGGCCGAACAGCGACCACTGGTCGGTCGACATCCCCCTCGAGACACCGCACCCGCGTCCCGCGGCACTCCGCGAGCGTGGATGGGTGCAGCTCACGGACGCTCCGTTCACCGTGCCCGACGACGAGTTCCTAGGGCTCGAGTACATGGACTGGAAGAGCGGCGGCGACACGAACTTCGCGCCGATCGCCACCGCCAACGGTGAGCTCGACTGCCGCGGGTTCTGGAACGACGGCGACGAGCGCCCCGACAAGGACGCGCGCTTCACGAGCAACGCGGCGAAGTGCCCGACGATCGCGCGCTACGTCGAGAGCGTCGGGGCGAACTTCGGCAGGGTGCGCACGATCAAGCTCGAGCCACAGGGATACGACTCCGCGATCTGCAGCTTCCACCGCGACGACAACAACCGTTTCAATCCCGAGTCCGACGGCTGGGTGGTGCGTTCCTGGCTCGAGCTCACCGACAACCCCGAGAGCTACATGCTGCTCATGGACACCGGCCCCGACGGACTGCCCGATCCTGCGACCGAGGCGCGCCTGCCGCTGCACCGCGGGGCGCGCTTCCTGCTCGACACACAAAGGCTGTGGCACGTCGTCGTGCACAATGGCACCGAGCCTCGGTACGCGTTGATCACCAGCTTCGAGAGCGGTCCCGCGCTCGACGCGTGGCTACAGGAGCAGCTGCCTCCGGCTTGACCGAGCGGTCAAGCAACGGGTCGAATGAGCATCATGCGCTTCGGCATCTTCATGGCGCCCTTCCACCCGGTCGGGCAGAACCCCACGCTCGCCCTCGAGCGTGACCTCGACCTCATCACGCATCTCGACGCGTGGGGGTACGACGAGGCTTGGATCGGGGAGCACCACTCCGCCGGGTACGAGATCATCGCCTCACCCGAGGTCTTCATCGGTGTCGCGGC